>JBFWZE010000022.1:7722-30694 GCA_050185685.1 Dehalococcoidia bacterium | reverse complement strand
TACAAGCGCCTCGTCCCCTTCGCCGACGTGGTAGTCGAAAACTTCAGCCCGCGCGTGATGGGCAACCTCGGCCTCAGCTACGACGAGCTCAAGGCGATCAAGCCCGACATCATCCTCGTCAGCATGAGCGCCTACGGCCACAGCGGACCGTACACGAATGTCCCCGGCATCGGCGGCACGATCGAGCCGATGTCCGGCCTGTCGGGTCTGCTTGGCTACGAGGGCGACCGTCCCCTCAACTCCGGGCTGATGTACCCCGACCCGGTCGCCGGCTGCTACGCCGCGGCCGCCGCCCTGCTGGCGATTCGCCACCGTGACCGCACTGGCGAGGGGCAGCACGTTGACCTCTCGATGCAGGAGACGAGCATGACGTTCATCGCCGACGCCCTCGTCGATTTCGCCCTCAACGGCCGCGTCCAGGAACGCAGCGGCAACCGCCACGAGACGATCGCGCCGCACAACATGTACCCCTGCCGGCACGGCGCCTGGATCGCAATCGCCGCAGAGACGGACGACCAGTGGCACAGCCTCTGCCGCATCGCCGGGCAAGAAGAATGGGGCACCGATGCCCGTTTCGCCACCAACGAAACGCGCAAGGCGAACGAAGCCGCGCTCGACGCTTTGATTGAGGCGTGGACGCGCGAGCAGGACGCTTTCGAGCTTGAGGAGCTGCTCGGCGCCGCAGGAATCGCCGCCGCGGTCGCGCGCGACGGCCGCCAGGTCGCGACCCATCCCCAGCACGTTGACCGAGGCTTCATCGTGACGCTGGAGCACCCGGAGACCGGCGTCCTCGAGTACCCGGGTGCTCCCACCCGCATGTCGCTGACGCCGCCCGCTGTGCTCAAGCCCGCCTCGCTCCAGGGAGAGCACAGCTGGGAGGTCTTCCGCGAACTGCTGGGCATGACGGAGCACGAGTACGAGCGGCTCGTCGAGCTCGGCATCTCAGGAGAAGGGCCGCCGCCGGAGTAATCTCAGTCGGAGCCACGCGGTTGGTAGGGACCGCCAAAGGTTGCTTCGCTCGCCTGAGGGCGATGGCTCGCAACGAGTATGGAGCAGCGCCGTAGCCCGGCTGTTCAGGGCCCGGCGTCAGAGCAGCACCGGCGCACGTGATGTCTACTGCTGCTGCTGCGCCTGCTGCTCCCGGAGCCGCTCAAGCGCCCGCTGCACGCCGACGAACTGACGCTGGCCTTCGACCTTGCGCTGGTCCGGGCGGCCCTCGGCGCCGGCGTTGACATGGAAGGTGTGGTGGGCGGTGTTGATCGAGCCGCTGAAGCCCTGGCGATCGAGGGCGTCGTTCACCGAGAACTTGATCATGCGCAGGTTGTGCAGGTCGTTCTCCGCGACGCGCTCCGCGTAGGCCAGCGTCTCGCGCTCGAGGTCGGCGGCGGGGTAGACGCGGTTGACGAAGCCGAGATCGAGCGCCTCCCTCGCGGGGACGAAGCGGCTCTCGTAGAGGATCTCCTTCGCCTTACGGGCGCCGAGGTCCCAGGGCACCGAGAACCACTGGAAGTGCGACGGCAGGAAGAGTGCGTCGTCCGCGGCGAAGATGATGTCCATCGCCGACGCCACCATCCAGCCGCCGAAGATGCAGTAGCCCTGCACCATCGCGATCGTCGGCTTGGGGATGTTGCGCCAGTGGGTCGTGAGGTCGAGGAACAGGTGCCGCGAGTGCTCGTAGCGCTGCAGGCGGTCGGTGGCGTCGTAGCCCGTGGCCTCGCGGTGGGCCAGCTCTTCCGGCGTACCGAGGTCGTGGCCGGCAGAGAATGACGTGCCGTTTCCGGAGAGGACGATGACGCGCACGGACGGATCGTTCTCCGCCTCAGTGAACGCGGCGTCGACCTCCTCCAGCAGCACCGCGCTCTGGGCGTTGCGGTAGTTGGGCCGGTTGAGGATGATCCGCGCCACTGCGCCGGGCTCATAGATGATCTGCTCGTACGCCACGAAACGCCGCCTCCGCTGCAATCTGGGCGGAGGATAGCACTCGCGACATGCAGGCTGGTTCGTGAACTTCGCCGAAGTTCAGACGCCGTGGTTGAGGCCGATCAGTCGCCGAGGAGACAGCTGGCGCGAACTCGAGCGCGCTCGCCGGCACGCGGTTTGTCTCCGTCAGTCTGCCAACCTGAAGACTGTTGCGTAGGGTCAGGGAATGTGTCGGCTCAGAGTCGGGTGACCGGCGTATGATCCGGGCCGGCGGCGTCCTTCTTCGAGGGCTTGCCCCAGGTCAGGACGAAATAGACGGTGAAGGCGCCGGCGAAGAGCGCCAGCGGCAACGGCGCGCGGAACTTCGCGAGCAGGCTTCCGAAACCAGGCAGATGGAGCCATGACTTGCCGACAACGTCTGATTGCTGGGGCCGCCAGAGGTCCTTGCTCTTCCGGTTGTCGCCCTGGGTGATGTACCCCTTCTCGTCGCTGCCGATGACGCGATGAATCACCAGCTTGCCGGCGCCGACATCCCCCTCCGGCACACGGTAGGCCACGATGTCACCAGGGACGTAGCGGTCCTTCTGTAGCAGCAGGACGAGGTCGCCATCGTGGTAGGTCGGCTCCATGCTGACGCCCGACACGACGATATATGCGGCCGGACCTCCCAGCGACACGGGCCGCAGCGTGAAGAACCAGGCCACAGCCGCCACCAGGATGGCAATCGTGACGAGGTGTGACAGCCTGAACCGGCGCCCTGACCTTCGGCGCCGCGACTCGATGTAGTCACCGAGGGCCGGCGTCTGCGCTTCGGTCACGGGTTGCATGCCGCTGCGGAACGTCGGCCGCCACTCCCGCTGTTCGTTCATCTCAGGACGGGTCCACGATGTCAAACGGAGCACTGGTGTCGGCGCTCAGGCTCGGGCTGGTTGCTTCCAGAGTGTAATCCGCACCAGGTGTCGTCACCATCAACGACGCAAAGCTCGCGATACCACTCGTACTCCCGGCAACATTCCCCATCACGGCGCCGCTCCCGGAAATCGTGAGGGTGATGCTGTAGCTGCCCGTAGTGACCAGGTTTCCATAGGCGTCTTCGACCCGAACTTGCACGGTCGGAGTCATGAAGGATGAGAGGTTTGCGTCGCTGGGCTGAACGTCGAACTTGAGCGCGCTCGCGCTTCCAGCCGCGACGACGACCGTCAGCCGGTCAGAGCCCGCCGTCGTAATCGAGCCTTGCGTCGCGACAATGTTCGCCGTCTCTGCCTTGTAGAGAACCATCTCGCTGGTCGCAACGCCGTTCGTGAAGGTAATCGTTGTGTCCTGGCCGAACTCGATGGGGTCGCCAAGCTTGTCTTCAACGGTTGGTACCGCGCCCGGACCGACGCCCGAGGCAGCCCCGGAGAACTGCAGGACCTTGTCGCCGCTGTACCCGGTCGCGGTGTTCCCGCTGGCGTCCTTCGCCGTGATCGTGATCAGGTTCGGCTGGCCGGCGGTCTGCGATGTCGACCCGGTAATCACGAACTTCGTGGCAGCGCCGGCGTCGATCGTCACCGAGCCTGACGTTCCCGTGATCGCCCCGGCCGTGGCGGTAAACGTGCCCGTGCCGAGGCTGCCGGTGTACACCATTCCCAGCGCGCCCAGGTCTGCAACACCGTCCTCGAAGTCGCCACCCTGGTCGAGAACGTTCGTGTCCCCGCTGCCGAGGCCGCTAACGGTGCCGCTCAGCGGTGCGTTCGCCGTGATCGTCACGTTCGTGTTCGACGCCTCGAAGCTGAGGACCTTGTTGCCGTACGTGTCGAGGGCAGTCAACGTGTTCGTTGCGCCACTGAAGATGCCGCCGTTGAGCTGCGGGCTCGTCAGGCTGAGGCTGAACCGGGAGAGGACAGCCGCCGACACGGTGACCTCGAGGTCGTCCTCCTCGGCAGTCTCGATGGTGCCCTCTGTCGCGGCGATCTTTGCCAGCTCCGCCTTGTAGAGCGTCATCACACCATTCTGGCCGCTGGCTGTGGTCGACACGCCGTCGACGAAGTGGATCGTAGTCGCCGTCCCGAAGGCGATCGCCCCGCCCGTGACCGGCGTCACCTTTGGCTGCGTCACCGGGTCGGCGCTAGGGTTGGCGCCGGAGAAAACGATCTGCTTATCGCCGTCGTAGGCCTTGTCCGTGTTGCCGAAGTCGTCCTGGGCGGTGATCGTAAGGTCGATTGTCTCGCCCGCCTGGATGCTCGTCGCCGAGCCGGTGACCACGAACTTCGTCGCTGCGCCCGCGGTGATGTTGAAGGACGCACTCGTCGCCCCGTTCGGCACCGTGGTCGACGTAGCGCCGAGCTTGTAGCCGGTGCCAGCCTTCTCGATGAGACAGCCGCTGAAGGTCGCGGTGCCGTCGACCGATGTCTGCTCGTTGGATGCGCCGTCACAGTCGAGGACGCCGGTTGGTTCTCCCTCAGTCAGTGCGAGCTGAACCAGCGTCGTATCCGTGTCCACCTTGTTGCCGTACGCGTCCTGAACCTCCACGACGGGCTGATCGTCGAAGGCTTCACCCGCTTCGGTGCTGGCCGACGGCTGCTGCGAGAATGCAAGCTTGTTTGCCGCGCCGGCGCTGACAACGACCTTGAGCCGCCCCGCACCGCTCGCCGAAATCGTCCCATCCGTCGCGGCGATGTCCACGGTCTCGGCCTTGAACAGGGTCATGACGCCGTTGCTCGTGCCGGAGACCGACGCGGCGATGCCGTTGGCAAACGTGATGGGCGTCGAAACGCCGAACTTCACCCAACTGCCGTCTTTGTCCTTGATCGTCGGATCTGTCGCGGGGTCGGTCGAGGGATTTGCACCGCTAAAGGTCAACGACTTCGTGCCTGTGTAGGAAGTGGCGACGTTGTCGAAGTTGTCCCTCGCGGTGATCGTCAGGTCGTTCGTCGCTCCCGCAGCCTGCGTCGTAGAGCCGGTAATCACCAGCTTCGTCGCAGTACCCGGGGTGATCACGAAGGAGTCGCTGACAGCGTCCGTCACGGATGCAGAGCTCGCCGTGAGGGTGTAGTCGGGAGTGAACGACGCGGTTGCCTTGTCGACCTTGCAGCCGGCAAACGTCGCGACGCCTGCAGCCGCAGCCTGGTCGTTCGGCGATGGCGTGGGTGGAGTGCTGTACGGCGTACAGTCGAGTCTCGCCGCCGGGTCCCCGGTCGCCGCGCTGATCGCGAGGTGGATCGTGGCGGTGCTGCTCTCGACGACGTTGTCGTAGGTATCCCGCACTTCGACCTTTGGCTGCTGCGCAAAGGCAACGCCTGCCTCACTGCTGGCTGAGGGCTGCTGGCTGAAGTACAGCTTCGCCGGATCGGCAGCCGTCACAGTGAGGGCCTTGCACGCGGCGGTGAACGGCTGGTTGTTGCCGTCGCCGCTGTAGGTTGCCTGCCATGAGTAGTTCCCGCTCTTCGTGATCTCGACAGCATCGGATGCCGGTATCACGCCTGCCGTCACCGTCTTGACGTCGGCGGGGAGGTGCAGCGTCGGATGCAGCGTGGTGCAGGTGGCGTCGTTGAAAAAGCGATAGGTCACCGTCCCGCCGGCGGACGCGGTGCCGCCGGGGAACTCCGGGTCGTCAGCCAGCGTCGCCTGGCTCGTCACGGGAGTCCCCGCCTGCGTGGTATCGGACGGAGCATTCGCCAGAGACAGCGTCGGCGATGCGAGCGTGTTCGAGAACACCGTAACCTTCGCCGACTTGAGGTCGAGGTCCGCCGCGAACGCCAGGACGCCAGCGAGGACGATGCAGAGCAGAATTCCGGCAGGCAGCAGGCGGCGCAACGCCACCGCTCTGTGCGTCTGAGGCCGGGCCCGCCCGGGTCGTCTCGCTGATCCGCCCATGTTCATCACGACGGCCCGATCACCAGCATCGCGACGTGCTTGACGTCGCTCGTCGAGGGCGTTGGCGTGATCGTGACCGTAACGGTCTCGATCACTGGTCCGGTGTCGATGACCACGGCCGTTCCGGCGCCCACCGATTCGCCAGCGATACTGACGAGGTTCACGGTCATCGTGCCGCCGATGCAGGCGGGATCGATGTCACCGATCGTCACCGCAGTGATCAAGTCGTCGACAACGGTGAAGCCTTCGGTGGTGAAGCCGCTCTCGTCGCACTTGCTGACCGGGGCGTCACCAGCGGCGAGGCCATCAGAGGACACGCTCACGCTAGCCGCTGCAGCGTAAACCGCCGCAAAGACGAAGCTCCCCAGCACCAGTGCAAACAGCAGCCGGTTCAGATTAACAACCCTCTATGAGCCCCTCAGGCACGCTGATCAGGCTTCCGAACTACGGTGCGGTCGTACCGGGGCCGGTGAACACGACGGCAACGTGGTCGATGTCTTGCGCGGGCACATCGTCAGTGAAGGTCACGCGCCACTCAGTTGCAGTGGCGCCTGCGACCACGTCGTGCTCTTCGCTGATCTGGTTCCCGGTGTCATCGATGACGGTGACCTTGTACTCCCAGTCCTCGCAGCCGCTCATGTCGCCCGTGAGCACAACTTCGTCGAGGTCGTACTGGGTGGTCGCGGAGTTGTACCTGGTGGTGTACTCGACGAGTACGGGGTCGGCGCAGGTCAACACCTCGCTGTCGCCCGCACCGAGGCCGTCGCTCGTCAGGCCGAGGGTTGCAGCGGCGGCGTAGGCGGCGGAGAACACCGCGACACCTGCGACCAGTGCAAAAAATAGCTTCTTCATTGTCTTGTCTCCTTTAACGATGGGTTCCGTGATGTAAACCGCCTACCTCATTCGCCCTCCGGCTGGTTCATCCAGTGCCTCGTTCTCGTGTCGAAATGACGTCAGGGAACCGCATCTTCGAGCTCCTCAGAGACGTGCGAATTGAGCCGTCGGAAGTACAACCAGGCGACGATCGTCAGCACCCAGCCGAAGATCGCCGAGGCGTACAGCGCGATGACGCCATGCGAAGACGACGCCGAAGCGAGCGTTGCACCCTGGTTGAGCACGGTATGGAAGAAGAGGAACGCAACCGGCACCGCGATGCTGAACCACGCAAGCTTGTTCCAGCGCCATACCTTCTGACCGTCCATGAAGTCGAACGGCAGCAGGGTGAAGAGAAGTCCCTGGATACTGCCGACGAAGAGCATTGCGCAGCTCGCCTCCGCAATCGTGCCGACCAGCGTGTCACCGCCTGCAATCGAGTCGATCGGGCCGATCATGAACCAGGCGGTGACGCTCACGACCAGGAGTGTCGCCATCGGCAGGTAGTTGATCAGTCCGTCCTGTTCCACATCGGGTTCCAGGCGAGATGCCTCCCTTGCGCCCGCTACGAAACCGAAGATGATGCCCGGATGAATGTCTACCAGCCGAGAGATGCCGATCGAGGCGATCGCGATGCCAATGGCGGCCGGGAAGAATTGAAGGCTGAAGGGGATATGAAAGCGGCGCTCAGCGACCAGTACCTGACCGCCATCGTTGATATAGGTGGCCGCTGCCAGACCGATGAACAGACTGAGGAAGAGAACGAGGCTCGAAGTGTTCCAGCCGAAGTCGCGGTCGAGGAGGCTGTAAATAAGTGCGCTCAACGAGAGGACCGCGAGCGGCTTCACGAGCTGGAACCGGCGGGGTACTGCGCCGAGCAGGGAGCCGGGCGCACGTGTAGCAAAGTGGAACCAGCGCATCCGCCGCCGGACGAACCCATGAATCAGAAACGAGTTCTCTTTGAGAATCTGGTTAAAGATCGTCGTGTCGATCAGCATCAGGGCGAGCAAACCGGCAGAGAGGCCGGCATTGCTGAGAATCTCCGAGGGGTTGCTGAAGATGTCATCGAAGCGGGGGAGGTTCTCAACCAGCTCGGGCTGAAACTCTGGAGGTTCGTCGGGCTCCGGCGTTGGTGACGGCGTCGGTGCAGGAGGCTGCGGCGTCGGCGTTTGCTGCGGGACCTGAGCAACGATTACGGGTGTGGGCGACCCGGGCTCCGGCGTCGAGACCGGAATCGGCGTCGCCGGCGGGGTCACGAGGATCACGGGACCGAGCTGGTCCTCCGGTTCCGGCGCTCGTGCGACTTCTCGTTCAGCCGGCGGCGGCGATGACACGATCAGGGGTGGCGGGCTGACAACCGGCACCGGCATATCGATGCCCGGCTCCTCGGTGGGCGGCGGGATCGAGGCGAGCGTGCTCAGCTGGACCGTCACCTTCAGTACGTCCTCAGCACGCGGCCCCTGATTGACCAGCAGGCGCATTTCGGGACCGGTGACCGCAACGGGTCCGGCGATGTCGGTGCGATCGCCTTGACTGCTCAGGGTGACGACGACCTTGCCGCCGAGGCACGAATCAGCGATGTCGGTGACGATTACCGCCGCGACGCGGTACCCCGGCGGAGTGGTGGTGTAGGCCAACTCGTAACGCGTATGGACTTTCGCGTCGCAGGTTTCATCGTCTGCGGCCTCGGCAGGGCGCGAAGCGAGAGGGAGGAACAGCAGGAAGGCAAGCAGCCCGACCACGATAGCGATGGAGGCAGCAGCCAGCGACGCACGCGTTATCTCTCTCAAGATAAAACACGTGCGTGTGCGACATCCTGTGGACATCTACACCTGAACATGCCTCTCCGGCACGCAACACTCACGCAGCTTCTGCCTTCGATGCGACGGGACTGACGAATTACACTAGTGCCGCTGCGACTATAAGCCAGGCTTGCAGAATCATTCCAGCCGCATTACTAAGGTTCTGTTAACAGGTTCTTACCGCGGGATGAGGAGAATTATTCTCCGGTGCCGGCAGGCTCCATGAGGAAGTCGCTGTCGTGGAGACGCCGGCCCCATTTGCCGTCCTCCAGCCAGATCACGCGGTCGGCGACGCGCTGAATACGAGCGTCGTGGCTGACGATGATAACGGTCCGCCCCTCATCCTTCGCGAGGTCGTGGAGCAACGAGACGACCTGCCCGCCGTTCTTCGAGTCGAGGCTCGCGGTTGGTTCATCGGCGAGGATCAGGGGCGGGTCATTCGCCAGGGCACGGGCGATCGAGACACGCTGGCGCTCGCCGCCGGAGAGCTTGTCGGGCAGGGAGTTGAGCCTGTCTCCCAGGCCCACGCGGGTCAGCATCTCGCGGGCCCGTTCCCCGGCCTCCCTGCCGTGCCTGCCAGCGACGTTCAGGGCCACTTCGACGTTCTGCAGCGCAGTCAGTGACGCGAGCAGATTGAAGCTCTGAAAGACGAAGCCGATGTCTCGGCGCCGGAGCGATGCCCGCTGCTTCTCCGGAAGCGTCGTTACGTTCTCGCCGAACATCTCGATCGTGCCGCTGGTGGGGCGCAGAAGGCCCGCGATCATCGTCAAGAGGGTCGTCTTGCCGGAGCCCGAAGGGCCCATGATCAGGAGGATCTCACCGACACCGACGTTGAGATTGATGTCACTGACGGCGGTAAACTCGGCCGCGCCCTCGCCGAACTTTTTCGTCACCGAGTCGAGAGTCAGAGCTGTTTGCGTCTTTGTCGTCATCTCTAAGCCCGGAAGACAATCGCCGGATCGATGGCGATGATGCGGCGAACGGGTAGCCACGAGGCGATCAGGCCCATCACGAGAACGGCAGTAAACACGAAGAGGACGGACATAGGCTCATAGTTCGTGATGAACTCGGGCACGCTCGACTCAGCCAGCCGACTGGCAAGAAGGGCCAGAGGGAAGCCAATCGCGAACCCGAGAACGCTCACCGCAAGGCTTTGGAAGATCACGATGCGATAAACGTAGGAGTTGCTGGCGCCGATCGCCTTGAGCACGCCGTAGTCGCGCGTCTTCTCGATCGTCGCCGTATAGATGGTGAGGCCAGTGATCACGACGCCGACGAGGTAGCTGACCACGAGCAGCACCGCGATAACCGGGAGGAATTCATCAACCGTGCGGGAGTTACTGGCAGAGAATGCGCTCTTTTCGTAGACAGTGACGCCCTTGATGGTCTGCATATCCGTCACCATCTGCGGAATAGCGGCCCTGTCCTGCGCCAGGACGAGCAGGTAGGTGAAGTCGCCGCCCATATCGAACATCGTGTTGGTGTCGTCGAAGTTGATGATTGAGAAGCTGCCGAAGGGCGGGGACTTGATCGTGAGCTCGTCAACAACCAGGAGCTCCATCCCGCTGACCACCACCTTGTCGCCCTTCGCGAGGCCGCTCTTCTTGTGGATGTAGTCGCTGATGATGATCTCGCCGGGCCCGGGCAGCCGCTCGATACCGAGAGCCTTCGAAACGCCCTCATCGGCAACGGGCGAAAAGCCGAGAAAGAGGCTGCGAATCGACATCCCGTCAAACGTGAAGCTGGACTGGCGACCGCGTAGCTCGCTCATGCCCTGGACGCCGGGCTTCGCAGCGACCTGGGCCCGTAGGGCCGGCGTCACGATCGACGTCGAACGAAACAGGTCGAACGCGCCGGCCTGACCGACCCAGATATCGGCGGGCACGTTGGTCACGAACGACTTTACAGACTCCTGGTAGCCCGCGTAGAGCGCCTGGATGAGAAGAATAAGCGCCACGGAGAAGGCGACACCGCCGACCGCCGCACCAAACCGCATCCTGTCCGAAAGCAGGTTCAGGCGACCGACCGGCACATTTCCTGTTCTTGCGAAGATCGGTCACCTCCGAGAGTGACGACGGGCACGTAAGGCGCCCAGGTGGACGCATTCGTGCATCCATGAAGTCACGTTTCACAATTGGGCACAAGTGTGGACAGGGGCCCTCTTTCGCGCGCCCCCGGTCACGATGAACCCGGTTTACACCTCGCGCGGCTGCAAGCTGACGAGCCAGCCATCGGCGAGCAGCTGACGGTAGTCCGGGAAGACAATCCCGCAGTCCGAAAGCTGCGCCTGGAACCGGCTCGAATCGAATCCCGGCCGCCTGTCAAAGCAGTCAAGCAGGGCCGAGCTCACACCCGTACCGCGAGCCTCAGACAACGACCGGAAGGGGCTGCTGCGGTCATCGGACTTGAGCACTGCCTTCCACTCATCGTCTGACACCGTGCGCATGGTGCCATCGTCGCCACCAAGAGTCTCAGCCCACTCCGCGGCGCTCAGCACTTCAGGCGGGAAGACGTGGTAGGTGGCAGTCCCGGCCCCAGGCTTCGCCGAAGTCGCCTCGATGAAGTGCGCTATGACATCGACCGGGACACCCTCGAGGAGCCGGCTCGTCTCTTCGACCATTCCCGCCTCGAGCGACCGGCTGATCGTCTGCGTCGCAAGGTCTCGCGGCGACCAGTAGCTGCCGTCGGACGACCCAAGAATGCCGCCGGCGCGGTACACGACGACCGGAAGGCCGCGCGCCGCTGCCTGGTGTGCAAGCGCCTCGCCCGCCCACTTGCTCTGCCCGTAGCCTGACGCGAGTCCGGCGGGTGACGCCGGGAAGTCGCCCTCACGGACGCTGACCTCAGTTGCAGTCCCACCGAACGAGGCGGCAGGAGCGGGCAGGTGCAGCACCTTGCTAGTGCCCGCCGCGGCGAACTCCAGCACATACTTCGTGCCGAGAACGTTCGGGCGGCGCGCTGAGCCGTACTGCGCCCAGGGACGCTCGAGACCGGCGCAATGGAACACGCTGTCGGCGGTATCGGCGAGGGCTGTGTAGGCGTCGGGCGAGAGGCCGAGATGCGGATGGCTGACGTCACCCGGTACGACGGTCAGATTGTCCGCCAGCTCGGGCTCCCAGATCTGCATCGCTTTCAAGTTCGCGACGACCCTGCTCAGGCCCTCGGCCTCGTTCTGGCAGCGGACGAGGGCGGTGACCTTCGTTCCGGCGCGCAGGAGGTCGCGCAGCAAGAAGCCGCCGAGGTAACCGGTCGCTCCAGTGAGGAGCGCGTGGCTGCGAACGGACGGCACCATGCCGGCGGGCTTGAAGTCCTCGGCCAGGACCGCATCGGCAACAACGGCCTGACAGGCAGCCTCAGCTTCTTGCGCGAGGATCGCTTCCTCGATCTGGTCTCTGGTCTCAATCTCCTTGCCGCTGAGCTGAAGCTTCATACCAAGGCTGGCGAACGATTCAAGCTTGCCGGCGAGGTCTGTCACCCTCGCATTGAGGTCTTCGAGCGTGAGCGGCGGTGTGTCATCGACCTCAACCGGCGTCGTGAGTGCCTCATCGGCCGCTTCCGGCGTCGCACTCGCGAGGTACTCGGCGAGGCCGCGGATCGTCGGGTAGTCGAAGACCACGGTCGACGAGATCGTGAAGGCACTGCCGAACTGGGCGAGCAACCGGTTGCGCAGCTCGACTGCCATCAGCGAGTCCATACCGAGCTCGAGGAAGCGGCTGTCCGGCGCCGGCGGTGCCGCCAGCGCGAGGATCTGCTGCAGCTCGCTCTGGAGGTGCTCGGTCAGGAAGTCGGCGCGCTGACCGGCAGGGACCTGGTGCAGCGTCTTGAGCAGCGCGCTGTCGCCGGCAGTTGCGGTGGCGTCACGGGGCAGGAGCTGCTCGAGGATCGGCGGGCGCATCGGGCCGTAGAGCTTGGCGGAGCGCTGCCAGTTCGCGTTGATTACCATCGCCTGGGCGCTGCCGTGGGCGACGATCTGGCTCAGTGCGGAAAGCGCCGCGGGCGGCCGCAGGGCGACGAGGCCCTGCTTGCTGAGATTGGCGCGTGCCTTCTCCGACGCCGCCATGCCTGCCTCTGCCCACGGACCCCAGTTGATGCTGGTCGTCGGCAGGCCGTGCGCCTGGCGATGCGCCGCGAGGCCGTCGAGGAGGCCGTTGGCGGCAGCATAGTTCGCCTGGCCGGGCGAGCCGAGGACGCTGGACGCCGAGGAGTACAGCAGCAGGAACTCGAGGTCCCGGCCGCGGGTGAGCGTATCAATATGAAGTGCACCGAGCACCTTCGGACCGAGAACGGTTCGGAAGCCTTCCCACGACTGCTGCCCGAGAAGGGCGTCATCGACCACACCGGCGAGGTGTGCGACGCCGCCCAGCGGCGGCAGCTCGCGGTCGATGCGGTCGAGAAGGCCTGCAACCTGCGCCTCCTCGGCAACATCGCCGGGGAAGACGTGGACGCTGGTGCGGTACTGCTCGACGATCTCATCGATCGCAGCTTGAGTCTCTTCGTCCGGCTCACGGCGGCTGACGAGCACGAGGTTCCCGGCGCCGAGCTGGGCCAGGTGTGCCGCCGTCCGCAGACCGAGAGCGCCAAGGCCACCGGTGACGAGGTAGGTGCGGTCTTCGCGGGGCTGGAGGGCAGCGGGCATCTGCAGCACAATCTTGCCGACGTGGCGCGCCTGCTGCATGAACCGGAAGGCCGCCTTCGCCTCCGTAATCGGGTAAACGCGGTAGGACAGCGGCTTGAGCTCGCCGCTCTCGAGGCGGCTGGCGAGGTCGAGCATGAGCTCTTTGATCCGCAGCGGCTCGTTCGCCATGATCTCGTCGACAGCGAGGATGTTGTAGCTGATGTCGGGGCGCGCCTCGGCCATCTGCTCGGGTGTCCAGGTGTTGATCTTGGCAATCTCGACGAAGCGGCCGTTCCTGGCCGTCGCCTTCACGGTCGCCTCGACGAAGCCCTCACTGGTCAGGCTGTTGAGCACGACGTCCACGCCCTGGCCGTCCGTGTCGGCGAGGATCTGGTCTCCGAACGCGGTGCTGCGCGAGTCATAGATGTGCTCGACGCCCATGTCGCGCAGCAGCTTCTGCTTCGGACGGCTGGCTGTCGCGTAGACGATGGCGCCGCAGTTCTGGACGTACTGGATCGCCGCCATGCCGACGCCGCCGCTGGCCGCGTGGATCAGGACACGCTCGCCCTTTTTTGGCTTCGCCCAGTCGAAGGCGAGGCCCGCCGTCAGCATCGTCGCAGGCGTGGTCGTCGCTTCGACGGACGTAATGCCGTCCGGCACCGGCGCGACGAACGGCGCGGGGACGTTGACGCGGCTGGAGAACGCGCCGGGGCCGAAGCCGAAGACGCGCTGTCCGACCTCGAGGTCAGTGACGCCGTCGCCTAGCGCCGTCACGACGCCGGAGAGCTCGCCGCCCACCGGGCCGGGGTCGCCGGGGTAGAGGTCAAGGACGTTAAGAACGTCGCGGAAGTTGAGGCCGGCAGCTTGAACGCGCACCTGCACGTAGCCCGGCGGCGGCGCTTCGACGTCGATAGGGACGAGGTCGAGGTGGTCGATCGTGCCGCGTTCGACCGGCTGCAGCAGGTAGTCCACGGACGAAGGCATTGCAAGCTGACCGCTGCGGACCCACGGCATCACGCGCGGAACGAGGCACTTGCGCTGGCGAAGCGCGAGCTGCGTCTCGGTGCTGCCGGTCAGCAGCAGGTCGTTGAGGGTACGCAGGGCGTCCGGCGTCCCGTCGCTGTCGACGAGGATGCAGCGGAGACCGGGCTCCTCGGCGGCAATGGTTCGGCCGAAGCCCCAGAAGGCCGCCTGCACCGGGTCGACGTCCTCGCCCGGCTCGGTGGCAACGGCGCGCTCGGTGACGACCCAGACGCCGCGAGGCAGCGGCGAACGGACGAGGCTCTGAAGCGCCGGCAGCAGGCCGCTGAAGCCCGACTTGAGACGCTCAAGGGCCGTGTCGGCGGAGAGCTCATCACCTGGAGCGGCGGCCGGGACCTGCCAGACGATGCCGGCGAGGGTCTCGCCGCGGTCACCGACCAGCTTGAAGGCGTCTGCCCAGTGCTCAGGGCGGCCGGGGTCGATCGTGAGATGGTCTTCATCGACGACCTGCCAGTCATCGCCGAGGTTTAGCGTGAGCATGCGCTGGCGCTGCAGGGACATCTGGCCCGCCAGCGCATCGCCGGCAACACCGACCTGGATCCAGGTGGCAGGCTTGATCTCGGCACCCTGACCGGGCGTTTCGAGGGCGAGCTCGCGCCAGGTGATGCGATAGAGGAGACGGCTCGAGTCGGCGCCAAGGCCGCGGAGCAGGGCCTGCCGCGGCGCGCGCTTCACGGTGAAGTTGCGGACCCCACCGAAGCGACGGCCTTCCGGGGTCAGGAAGTCCATATCGAAGGCCTGCGTCTCCGACTGCGCCACGGCCCGGTCGTGATGCCACTTCACGTGACAATAGAAGCGGCGCGGTGCAGCCTCGTTGAGAACGATCTGCTCGTACTTGAGGGGCAGGAAGAGGCGGTTTTTGTCGTCAGACTCGGGCTCACCGACAGCGACTACACCTGTACAGAGGTCGAGGATTACGGGATGCAGGGCTTCGCCGGTCAGGTGGGCGCCGAGCTCTTCGCCGACGCGGATTTCGCCCAGGCTCTCGTTCTCGCCCTCCCAGAGCGCGTTCAGTGACGTGCGCCAGGTCGGACCCCACTTGAGGTCGTTCTCTTCGAAGCCGTCGAACAGCTCCTGGGTGAGCTTGGGCGTCATTCGCTGGACGATCGTGTCTATGGTCTCGCCGGCGTCAGCGCCGAGTGCTTCCTTCGCGGCAGGCACCAACGTACCGCCCGCGTTGAGCGACCACTGCGCTTCCTTGTCGTCGGAGGGGCGGCTGTGGATCTGGAAGGTCTTCGTACCCGGCGCACCATCCTCGGAGGGGTGCAGGGTGAGCTGAACTTCGCGCGATTCCCTGTCGCCGATGATGATCGGCTCGTAGATGTACACCTCCTGCGCCTCGACCGGCAGGTCGGCCGCAAGAAGAGCCATCGTTGCGTAGGTCGCACCCGGGACGATAACCGTGCCGTAGATCTGGTGGTCGAGCAGCCAGGGCTGGTTCTCGACGCTCCAGCGGCTCGCGAAGACGGTGTCGCCGGAAGCGAGGTCACGGCGAGAGCCGAGCAGGCCCTTGCCCTGGAACTCGTCCTGGACGGTGTGGCTGACCTTCGGCCAGTACCGCTTGCGCTGGAACGGATAGGTCGGCAGGTCAAGCGTCTTGTGAGGCAGGTGGCCGTCCACTGCCTTGAAGTTGGGGCGGGTGCCGCTCACGTAGAGCTGGGCCAGCGCCTCCATGATCTGGCGGCTGTTCGGCTGATCGCGACGCATCGACGCGATCGCCTTCGGCGTGATCGGGCCCTCCGGCCAGGCGCGCATCGCCATCGCAGTGAGGACGGGCTGCGGGCCGACCTCGAGCAGCACCCTGCAGCCCAGGTCGCTCAGCGTCTGGATGCTCTCGGCGTACTGCACGGGCTGGCGAGCATGGCGGCGCCAGTACTGGGCGTCGAGCTGCGACTGGCTGTTCAGCAGCTTACCGGTGCGGTTGCAGACCAGTGCCCGCTGCAGCGGCTTGAAGGTGAACTGGCTCGCGTACTGCTCGAACTCGTCGAGCATCGGCTCGAGGAGGACAGAGTGGAACGCGTGGGAGGTGTCGAGGGGTTCGCAGCGCACGCCGCGGGCGAGGAAGCCGTCGATCAGCGACTTCACGTCTTCGGCAGGACCGCTGACCACCGTGTTCGCGCCGTTGTAGGCCGCAACCGAGAGGCGAGGGTAGTCGTCGAGGCGTTCTTCGACCGTCACCGGGTCGGAGAAGACCGCGGCCATGCTGCCGCCGGCGGGCAGCGCGCCCATCAGCTGACCGCGCCGTGCGAGCAGCTTCAAGCCGTCCTCGAGGCTGAATACGCCGGCGACGCACGCGGCGGCGTACTGACCGACACTATGGCCGAGGACAACGTCCGGCTCCAGACCCCAAGACTGCCAGAGGCGGGCAAGACCCATCTCGATCGCGAAGAGGGCAGGCTGGGCGTAGCTGGTGTGGGCGACTCCGGGCTGGTCGCCGAAAATCACCGGCAGCAGCGGCAGCTCCATTTCGCCCTGCAGCACCTCGGCGCAGTGGTCGAGGACATCGCGGAAGACGGGCTGGGTCTCGTAGAGCTCTTTCGCCATACCGGCGTACTGGCTGCCCTGGCCGGTGAACAGCCAGGCCGTCTTCGGCGGGTCGCCGCTGGTTCCGCTGAAGACGCCGGGCGCCGGCTGCTCATCGACCAGCGCCTGCAGCATAGTGCGCACCTTCTCGGTGGAGTCGGCGACGATGGCAGCACGGTTCTCCATGTGGCTGCGTCCGGCACCCGCGGTGAAGGCGAGGTCGGCCAGCGCGGTCTCGGGGTGGCGCTCAAGCCAGGCGAGGTAATCGGCGGCTGTGTCCTTCAGCGCTTCGGGAGTGCGGCCGGACAGCGGCACGAGCTGATAGAGGTCGTCGGCAGGAGCGGCAACGGCGGGCTCAGGCGTCGCCGGCGCTTCTTCGACGATCACGTGCGAGTTTGTGCCGGAGAAGCCGAAGGAGCTGATGCCGGCGATGCGAGGCTTGCCGTCGGTCTCCCATTCGCGTGCCTCGCGCAGGACCTCAACGTTGATCTTGTCCCACGGGATGTGCGGCGACGGGTTGGTGAAGTTGAGGTGCTTCGGCAGGAGCCGGTGCTCCAGCGACATGATCACCTTGATGATGCCGGCGATGCCCGCCGCCGCCTCGAGGTGACCGATGTTCGTCTTCGCCGAGGCGATCAGGAGCGGCTTCTCGCGGTCGGAAGCGAGCGCCGCGGCCGCCGCCTGAACCTCGATCGGGTCGCCGAGGGAGGTGCCGGTGCCGTGGGCCTCGAGGTAGTCGACGTCTTTCGCCTCGATGCCGGCGTTCTTCAGGGCGTCACCGATGACGCGCTGCTGGGCGCGGCCGTTGGGGACCGTAAGACCACCGGAAGCGCCGTCCTGGTTCACGGCGCTGCCGCGGATGACGGCACGGATGTGGTCGCCATCACGAAGAGCGTCGCTGAGGCGCTTCATGACGATGACACCACAGCCTTCGCCGCGGACGTAGCCATCGGCGGACGCGTCAAAGGTCTTGCAGCGGCCGTCGGGGGACAGCATGTTCGCCTTCGAGAAGTTGATCATCGTCCCGGGGCTGATAAGGGCGTTCACACCGCCTGAGAGCGTCATGTCGCATTCGCCCGAGCGCAGCGCCTGGCAGGCCTGGTGGATCGCGACCAGCGAGGAGCTGCAGGCCGTGTCGACGGTCACTGCCGGACCCTCGAGGCCGAGGCGGTAGCTGATACGGCCGATCGCCGCAGCCGGTGACGTGCCCGTACCCAGGTACGCCTCGATGTCCTCGTACGACATGTTCTTGGTGACGAGGCCGAGGTAGTCCTGGGTGCTCAGACCCATGAACACGCCGGTACGCGAGCCAGCGAGGTCGCCGGGAGCGATGCCCGCGTGCTCGAGCGCCTGCCATGTCGTCTCCAGCAGCAGGCGGTGCTGCGGGTCCATGTAAGTGGCTTCACGCGGCGAGATGCCGAAGAACGGCGCGTCGAATTCGGTGATGTTCTCGATGAAGCCGGCGCGGCGAACGCGCATCTTGCCCGGCACGTCGGGGTCCTCGTCGAAAAACGCATCGACGTCCCAGCGGTCGGCGGGGATCTCGGAGATGCCCTCGCGGCCTTCAGAGAGGAGCTTCCAGTACGCTTCCGTGTTCGGCGCACCGGGGAAGCGGCCTGCGTAGCCGACGACGGCAATTGGCTCCTGGGTGCTCTTCTCCAGCTCGCGCACACGGGCGCGCAGAGTCTCGATCGCGAGGAGTGCCTGTTGTCTATAGTCGTTCATCCGCGGCCACCGCTTTTCAGGACGTCTTCGATGCTCTTGAGGAGCATCGCGTCCAGTTCGTCCTCACCCAGGGCCAAAATCTCCTCAGTCCGCATGACTGCACTACTGCTGGCGACAGTGACGGGCTCGTTCACCGGTACGCCGAGAACCTCCGACCGGATGAGGCCGGCGAGGGCCTCGATTGTGGGGTAATCAATAAGGAGCGTTGTCGAGAATGAGTGGTCGAATGCCTTCGACAGCGCAGTACCGAGCTCGACGCCCTTGAGTGAATCGATGCCCAGCTCCATCAGCGGCGTCTGCCAGCTCAACTCGTTCAGTGAGAGCTCTGACTTCAGCCAGTCCACCAGCTGTCGCTCGAGGACGCCGGGCTGCTGCAGCGGCTCACCGTTGAAGTCGATCGGCGCTGCCGGGACGGCAGAAGCCGACCACTCGTACATGACCTGCAAGCGGCTCTCGGCGAGAGCGGCGCGGGTCTCACTGCGCTGAATCTTGCCGCTGGTCGTCTTCGGCAGGCTGAAGGGCTTGAGCAGGACGACGCCGTCGAGCGCCAGCTGGTGCTCGCGTGCGACCGCCCGGCGGACGGCATCGAAGACCTCGTCCGGGTTGACGGTGTGGCGGCTGTCACGGCGAATCTCCTGCACGGCGACCAGCCGTACGTCGCCGTGCTCCTCGAAGCCGATGACTGCGCCAGCATCGGGCCGCAGCGCCGGGTGACTTGACTCGACCGTGTGCTCGATGTCGTGCGGGTAGTAGTTCGCGCCGCGAATGACGATGACGTCCTTGATCCGCCCGGTCACAAACAGCTGACCATCGCGGATGAAACCGAGGTCGCCGGTGCGAAGGAAGGGACCATCGCCGTTCGTGAGGCGGGCACGGAAGAGGCTCTCGCTCTCCTCAGGCTTGCCCCAATAGCCCTGGCCAATGCAGTCGTTCTGCACCCAGATTTCGCCGACGCGTCCCGGCGCGACTTCGTTTCGAGTGTCGGACTCGACGATGCGAACGCTGGTGTTCCCGTGCGCGCGGCCGGACCCCACGAGACGCTTCGCTGCCGGACTCTCTACGCTGCACTCGGTCACGATGCCGTTGCGCAAATCGGTCTCGTCTACCACGATCTCGGGCGCAACACTCGCGCCGACATTTGAAGTCACCATGAGTGTGGCCTCGGCGAGGCCGAATGCCGGCGCCATGGCCTCCGGCCGGAAGCCCGCGGCCGCAAAGGTCCGGGCAAACGCCTCGACCGTGCTTGCCCGCACCGGCTCGGCGCCATTGGCGGCGACTTCCCAGGTGGTCAGATCGAGGTCGCTGATGTCCGTCGTAGCGGCGGCATCGACGCAGGCCTGGTAGGCGAAGTTCGGCCCGCCGCTGACGGTGCCGCGATAACGCGAGATCGCCTGCAGCCAGCGCAGCGGGCTCTGGAGGAAGGCCGACGGCGTCATGATGAAGGCCGGGTAACCAACCCACATTGGCTCGAGAAGACCGGCGATAAGACCCATGTCGTGAAACAACGGCAGCCAGCCGACACTGATCGACTTCGCGTGCGTACCGACAAGGTCGTGAATGGTCTGCAGGTTCGCCGCGAGATTGCCGTGGGAAACCATGACGCCGCGGGGCGAGCGCGTCGACCCGGAGGTGTACTGGAGGAAGGCAAGGCTGTCCGCCTGCCACTCGCGCGGGACCCACTCGCTGCTGATGTCCGGCAGCGCCTCACTGCCGAGGACCTCCACGCTGAGGCTGCTCTCTTCGAGCAAGCGCTCGATCGGCGCGACGTGACGGCCCGCGGTGAGGACGGTACGCGCACCGCTGTCGGCGATGATCAGCGTCATCCGCTCGTCGATGCCGTGCATCCTCGGGAGAGGGGTTGGCACGGCGATTGCGCCGGCGTAGAGACAGCCCATGAAGGCAGCCGCGAAGTCGATGCCGGAGGTATGCGCAATGACGACCGGCTCACCCGCATGGCCGCGCTGCTGGAGGTGAGCAGCAATTGACCGAGCGTGGTGGTCGAGATCGCCGAAGGTCCAGGACTGCTGGACGTTGAGACTGTCGTCGAGGCCGCTGAACAGGACGCTGTCCGTCTGCTCGGCCGCATGCCGCATCAAGCGACTCGGTAAGAGATCCAATGAATCGAAGCCGCCTGAATTACCCTCGCTCCCGCCCATCTTCAAATCCTATAGGGCGCAATAGGGTGCGGCAAGCTTGTTTCAGGCAACGTGGTTAATCCTTTATTAACAACATATTGGATGCATTCGATTACATCTTCATTGCGCCAAAATTCACGCACGCAGGAGACGTGTAAAATTACTGAGCTTTAGCGCCAGCGATTTATCACCCTCGATCTTCAGCTTTCCGCTGAGCACAAGAAGCTTGGGATTCGCGGCTCCTTCCACCAATCGAACAAAATCGCGGGCTGCCATCCTGAGCACGCACTGCGCGTCGCCGTCTGTTTCCCTGACGCTCGGGTCCGCGCCCAGGTCAATAAGGAATGTGCCGCCGCCATCGCCGGCGAGGACGAACTTGAAGACGCCGCCAATCGCCGATGCTTCGCCCTTATGAGCGTCGACCTTTTCCGCGGCCCTCGCCATGAACTCGCGGGCAGTCAATTTAGTGCTGTTGCGGTTCATGTCCGTATCGTGGAGCCGAGGCAGAGCTCGCGTACTCGTGCCAGCAGGGCGGTCAGGTTTTCCGGCGTCCGGAAATAGAAATGATCACCGGGGAACTGCGTCACGGAGAACTCGCCCGACGTATGCAGTCTCCAGCCTTCGAGCTCATCACCAGAAACCCACGGGTCGTCCGAACCGCCGAAGGCATAGATCGGGCACTCCAGCGGCGCTTCCGCTTCGTACCGATATGACTCGAGCAGCAGCATGTCGGCCTGGAGGATCCGGACTGCTGTCTCCAGCAGCTCCCTGTCCTGAAGGACCGCGTCGGGGATGCCCGGGAAGTACGCCAGCATCTTCTCGATCGCTTCGTCCATCGGCAGCCGGGCCAGTGGTGGTATGCGGTTATTCGCGTCAGGCGGTGGGAACGAGGAAACGATCAGCGCTAACGGAAGCGGCGCGCCCATTCGCCGCAACCGGCGTGCAACCTCGAAGGCGGCAGCCGCACCCATGCTGTGGCCGAACAGGACGTAGCTGCGGTCTTCCAGCAGCGGCGCAATCGGCGACACGAGGTCGTTGATCTCATCGATCGACGTGATGAAGGGCTCCCCAAACCGGTTCTCGTGGCCGGGAAGCTGCACGGCGTAGACACCAACCGCCGGCTCGAGCGAGGCACGCCAGGGATGGAACATCGATGCACCACCGCCCGCGAACGGGAAGCACACAAGGGGAACTTCGTCCTCGACGTCCAGCCTGGGAGGGATCACCCAGGCGCCGCTTTCGTCGTCGCCATCCTCAGCGTCCTCGCCGGTTTCTGACGCCGGGAGCAGGGCGCCTGACTCGCCGCGGTGCTGCGTCCACATCGCAAGGAGCCCGGCGGTAAGCGCAGTAATGTTCGGGTAGTTGTAGATAAGCGCGGAGGCGGAGATCGGCATACCCATGGCCGACTGGAGCCGGCTGCGAAGCTCAATTGCCATCAGCGAGTCCATGCCCATGCTGACGAACAGCGCATCCGGGTCCACGTCATCGACGGAGACGCCGAGCGCACGCGCCAGCTCCGTCGCGAGGAACACCGCGAGGCGTTCTTCTCGCTTCTCAGGCGCAACGCTCAGCAGCCACGCGTCGGCGTCGGCTACGAAGGTCTGCTCCGGCTCTTCGGTTTCACCCGTCCATGCGCCGTTCAGCGCGGGAATCGGCGGTCCCGCGACGGTCGATGCGTTCATTGCGTAGCTGTCGACTCGGGTGGGTGTGAACCAGTACGGCTTGTGCTCGAAGGGATAGCGGGGCAGGTCGATCTTGCGGCGGCTCATGTGGCCATCCACCGCTGCGAAGTTCGGGCGAGCGCCGGCAACGTAGAGCTGGGCGAGCGCTTCCATCATCTGGCGGGAGTCGGGCTGGTCCTTGCGAAGCGATGCGACTGCTTTCGGCGTCGCGGTGTCTTCCGGCCAGGCGCGCATCGCCATTGCGGTGAGGACAGGCTGCGGACCCACCTCGAGGAGCACCTTGCAGCCGAGCTCGCTGAGCGTCTTCACGCTTTCGGCGAACTGCACGGGCTGGCGGGCCTGGCGGCGCCAGTACGAGGCATCGAGCTGCGACTGGCTCGTGAGCACCTTCCCGGTGCGGTTGCAGACGAGGGTCCGCTGGAGCGGCTGGAAGGTGAACACGCCTGCGTACTGCTCAAACTCGTCGAGCATCGGCTCGAGGAGCGCCGAGTGGAAGGCGTGTGAGGTGTCGAGGGACTCGCAGCGCACGTCACGTGACTGGAAGGCCTCGACGAGCGACGAGACGTCGGCGCCCGGCCCGCTTATGACGATATGGGCACCGTTGTAGGCCGCAATCGAGACCTCGGGATACTGGGCGACCTGCGCTTCCACCGTCGGGGCATCGGCAAACACTGCAGCCATGCTGCCGCCTGCGGGAAGAGCGCCCATCAGCTTGCCGCGCTTTGCCAGCAGTTTCAGACCGTCGTCGAGACTGAAGACGCCGGCCACGCAGGCAGCCGCGTACTGGCCAACGCTATGACC
>JBFWZE010000022.1:0-7622 GCA_050185685.1 Dehalococcoidia bacterium | reverse complement strand
CGCACGACCTCGACCGGGAGCTTCGCCCAGGGCATGTGCGGCGACGGGGTCTGGAAATTGAGGTGCTTCGGCATCAGCTCGTGCTCGAGCGACATCACGACCTTGATGACGCCGGCGATGCCCGCCGCGGCCTCCAGGTGGCCGATGTTCGTCTTGCCGGAGCCGATCATGAGGGGACGCTCTCGGTCGACGCCGAGCGCCGCTGCTGCTGCCTGGACCTCGATCGGGTCGCCCAGCGAAGTGCCGGTGCCGTGCGCCTCGAGGTAATCGATATCGCGGGGCTCGAGGCCGGCGCTTTTCAGAGCGTCGGCGATCACCCGCTGCTGGGCGCGGCCGTTGGGGACGGTGAGACCGCCCGAAGCTCCATCCTGGTTTACGGCGCTGCCTCGAATGATCGCGCGGACCTGGTCACCGTCACGGACCGCATCGCTCAGCCGCTTCATCACGATCGCGCCGCAGCCTTCGCCGCGAACATAGCCGTCGGCCGCAGCGTCGAAGGTTTTGCAGCGACCGTCGGGAGACAGCATGCGCACCTTCGAGAAGTTGATCATCGGGACGGGGCTGAGGATGACGTTCACGCCGCCTGCCAGCGCCATGTCGCATTCGCCGGAACGCAGCGCCTGGGTTGCCTGGTGAATCGCCACCAGCGAAGAGCTGCACGCCGTGTCGATGATCACCGCCGGCCCCTCAAGGCCGAGGCGGTAGTTGATCCGGCCGACGCCTGCTGCCGGTGAGGTTCCCGTCGCGGAGTAGATGTCGATCGACTCGTACGTCATGTTGCCAATCAGCAAGCCGAGGTACTCGTGCGTGTTGAGCCCCATCCAGATGCCGGTACGGGAGCCCTTCAGGTCGGCCGGCGGCATACCCGCGTGCTCGAGCGCGTGCCATGACACCTCGAGCATGAGGCGGTGCTGCGGGTCCATGAAGGTCGCTTCACGCGGCGAGATGCCGAAGAACGAGGCGTCGAAACCGGCGATGTCTTCGATGAACCCGGCGCGGCGCGTGACCATCTTCCCGGGGACGTCGGGATCGGCGTCGTAGAAAGCGTCGACATCCCAGCGATCGGCGGGGATCTCTGTAACGGCATCGCGGCCCTGTTCGAGGAGCTTCCAAAAGGCCTCGGCGGTAGGGGCGCCGGGGAAGCGCGCCGCATAGCCGACGATTGCTATCGGCTCACGAGCTCCCTGCTCCAGCTCATGGATTCGTTCACGAAGTGTCTCAATAGCCAGCAGGGCCTGCTGCCTGTAATCGTCCATTTCCCCGCCGCGCTCCACGCTTTCGGTACGGCCTGCGTGCCAGTCGCTAAAGCCGCCTCAATGAGAGTGATGTGCCGTCCGGAGGTTTGTCAATTGCACGTAAACTCGGCGCGACTTTACGAATGAGAACATCCGGTTAATTCGTTTGAATCTCTGGCCAGCCCTTGTGCAAACATTCACCCAGTCTTTGGCCGCGATTCTCTGCAGTATCTCGATTCAAGCCTGCGCATTCCCGCTTACAGGACATCGAGACAAGTCGATCGCACGCGGGTGAGGAAGACACTCTCAATTGCCGGAGACTTGAAGTAGAAGTGGCCGCCTGGGAGCTGCGAGCAGCTGAAAGCGCCGGTCGTAAAGCGCTCCCAGCCATCAAGTTCACGCCGCGTCACCCAGGCGTCGTCCAGCCCGCCGAGGGCGGTGATCGGGCAACTCAGCGCCGCGACCGATGCGCTGTGGTAGCGCTCGGTTATCTCGAGGTCAGCCTGAAGGATGCGCCCCTGCAGCGCGCGGAGCTGGGGGTCGGCGAACACCGCATCGGGTATTCCGCCGTAGCGGTCGGCCGTCTCCTGCAGCACGTCCGCGGCCGAGAGGTGGGCGATTCGCGGCGCCCGGTTCGGCAGGTCGGGAGCCGCTCTGCCCGAAACGATGAGCGCGGAAGGAGACATCCCGCCGGCAGCACCAAGGGCCTTTGCGACCTCGAAGGCGACGATTGCGCCGAAGCTGTGACCGAAGAGCACGAGAGGCCGCCGAGCGAGGTCCTGCAGGGCGTCGCCCGCGGCCCCGACTATCGCGTCGAGAGAGCGGACAAGAGGCTCACGCACGCGGTCTTCGCGCCCCGGCAGCTGTACAGCGGCGACAGAGATCTGTTCCCCGAGACCGGCGCGCCAGGGATAGAAGGCCGAGGCGGCACCGCCTGCATGCGCGAAGCAGACGAGACGCACGACGGCGGTCGCATCGTTCGGCGGCAACACGAGCCACGGTGAGGACGGCGTCACGCTTCGCCCATTGTCGCGCCCTTAGGCGGGCGCGGCGAAACCTCGACCGCCCGGACGGCGCCAAGCGGCCCGAGCCTCGCAAGCGCGGCAACGTGCCCGGGCAGGAAGTCGAGGTCGCAGAGGCTCGGCAGGGGAACGGCGGCAAGCTCCGCGGGCCACCGCGTCACGGCCGCAGCCATAGCCGGCGCACTTACCTCGAGCAGACGGGGCTCGAAGGTAAGGCCTCTGGCCGTCGCCTTGAGTGCAGCCTCCTTGCGGGTCCAATAGCGGAGAAAAGCGTGGTCGCGTTGTCCGAAGTCCACGCCATCGAGGACCTCCAGTTCGGCCGGCGAGAGGACGGCCTGCCAGACGTCACGGGACCGGGGGGCGCTATCGACCTCGATGTCGAGGCCAACGTCAGTGCCCTCGCTGAACGCGACGGCCACGAAGTCGCCCGAGTGGGAGATCGAATACTGCCAGGTCGAACCCGGCAGATGAGGCTTGCCGTGGTCGGCGCCGCAGCGGGGGCAGGTGCGGTCGATCTCGATCGAGGCCGCTTCGACTCCAAGCCGGTCCCCCAGGTAGAGCCTCGTCATCGCACATCCGGCGAGAAAGCGATGGCGGTCAGTGTCGAACCGATAGCGCTCACACCGAGCCCGCTCGTCGGCACTCAGAAGGTTGAGGGGGAAGCGCCCTGCGTCCTGAACACGAGCGAACCAGATATCGCAGGCGGGCGCAGCAGGAGCCCCTCCGTCTGGAAGGTGAACCCAGCCGGCGTCTCGCAGCTCGAGATCCTCAGACAACGGTGTCGCCACGGGCTTCGGTGTACCTCCGGCGGGCCAGCCGCCGCCCTTATTGTCGCCGTCCCCGGATAGCACGCCAATCCGCTCATCGAAGACTCGCCATGCTGATGACACAGGTTACGTTTTGATGAACGCGCAGAGGGGACATCCGCATCATGGAGCCCAAAACCCCGGCAATCGAACCTGACTCGCGGTTGAGCGACGGCATCCGCCTCGATGTTACAAATTGACGATGACGGGATGTCGCCGTCAGGTGTCACGGCCGGTCTGCTACGATTGACGCATGATGGCTCTGGTTTCTGCCAGTGCTGTCGCAATCCATCTTCCTGAGCAATTCGAGCACCAGAGCACTGTATGAGTCTGCGTCCACGGCAACGCCCGGCTGTTTCAAAGAAGATCCTGTTCGGCGGCATCGCCGGAATTGGCCTGGTCGTCGCCGCCCTGGTCGCGGCATTCCTGATCGTCAGCGCGGACGAAGACCCGAACCTGGCGACGAGTGCGCCTGACCTTCCGACACCCTCGGCTTCGACGCCGACCGCGGCCGCCAGCGCAACTGCCGGCGCTGCGTCGCCAACCGCCGTTACGGCTGCAGCCACGCAGAGTGCGTCTGCACCTGTCCCCACCGCGACGAGCTTGTCGCTCAACGCTCCCGCCCCGACTGCAACGCAGCCACCGGCGCCCACGGCCACACCTGTCCCGGCCGGCCCGGTCGTCAGCAGGTTTATCCTCGATCCCGCACAGTCGTCCTCGAAATTCGTCATCACCCGCACCGTGCTCGGCTCGACCTCATCCGCAGTCGCCACCAGCAACGGCGTGAGCGGTCAGTTCCTCGTCTCTGAGAACGGCCTCGGTTCGGGGGGCGTTTCCTCCTTTCGCATCGACATGCGGACCGTATCGAGTAACGACTCCCTGACAAACAGCTTCTTGAAGTCAGGGGAGATCGACACGGCCAGCTTCCCGTATGCGGACTTCGTCGCCTCAGCAACCTCGCCGTTCTCACCGGGTTATGGCACCGGCAACCAGTTCAGCTTCACACTCAGCGGCACACTGACCCTGAACGGCGTCTCGAGGCCGGTCAGCTGGCAGGTGCTGGCGCGTCAGTCCGGCAGTGCGTTCTCCGCAACCGCCGACACGGACATCCTCCTGAGTCAGTTCGACGTCCAGGTCCCAAACACACCCCTCGGCGGCGCGCGCGACCAGATCCACGTCCAGGTCTTGATGATCGCGCAGGGTTAGGCCTGCACCTCCCTGGCTGCTTCTCGAAAAGGCTTATGCAGTCTGAGTTTCGCCGTCAGTGGCGGGGGCGTCCTCGGGAGCGGGCGGCGCCGACTCGGGCTGGAGCGCTGCCTGTGCTTGCGTTGAGAGCCGGTAGCGATCCCGCAAGTAGGGCCAGGCAATGTCGAGGCCGGGCATCACGGTAATACCGAACATCCACGGATCGCGCCAGATGACCGACGGACCGCCGCCGGCCAGGAAGAACATCAGCGCCAGCCCGCCACCCATCGCCGCAATCACGCCAGGCGCAGCGTTTTCCCTCTTGAGGTCTTCGACCATATAGACGTACATGTTCGAGAAGAGCAGACCAAACCAGTAGGTCAGCATGAATGGCCCGGCGAAATCGTCGTAGAGATCGCTCACGAACTTCGGTGCGTTGTCGAAGAGGAAATACCCGCCAACAACAACAAACGGTAATCCCACAGTAAGGAGCAGCCGGCGTCCTGCTGTCATGGCGTTGATAATACGCAAACCCTGTGGAGATTGCCTCGAGAACCTGAGTCCGAAGTCTGGAATTGTAATGCCCGAAGCTTGTGCAGGCGTTTCCACCGGCATAAAATCGCCTCGATCGATGAATATCGGAAGCAGACAGTAGGGAACAGCGATGGTTAGCGCTCGGCTCTATGACTCGACCCTGTCTTCTCCGAGCCTGCCTTTCGTCCTTGGCATCCCCGCCCCGGAGGCCCCAGCCGAAGACCCGCGTCTCGACGCGATCATTGAACGCCTCGACTCGCTTCAGGCGTTTGCAGCTCAGTCGCAGCACGATCTCGATCTGCTCCGCAAGATGAGCGCTGAGATCCTCGACTCCATCCGCCGCCCCGAACCGCCGGCGCCTCCGGTTCTGGCGATTCTCGAGCCGCCTGTGCCCGAGGTATCGAGCACGGCGGCACCGCTGCTCTCGCTGCGGCTGCTTGGCTCCTTCGACGTCCAGATGCGGGGCCAGTCGATCGGCAAGTGGCCCAGCCGCAAAGCCCGTCTCGTCCTGGCCTATCTCGCGATTGAGCGCGGCCGAATGGTAGCGAAAGACGTCCTCATCGACCTGTTCTGGCCGGATGCGCCGCCCGAACGCGGCTCGAACAACCTGAGCATCGCCGTCCACCAGCTGCGCTCCGCCCTCGGCTCCATCGAGGCGGATGCGGCGCAGTGCATCATCGTCCGCCAGGGCCTCTACGGCGTCGACCCGGCGAAGGTCCGTGTCGACCTCTGGGACTTCCAGACCAGCCTCTCAGATGCGCGACGGGCGCTCGAACGCAAGGACGATGAAGCGGCACGCCACGCCCTCGCCACCGCCACTGAGATCTGCCAGGGCGACCTCCTCGAGAGCGACCCCTACGAGGAGTGGGCCGGCGGTCCGCGCCGCAGCCTCGGCGTCGCGTTTACACAGTCGCTTGCATGGCTGGCCGAGGACGCCTCAAAGCACGGCGACTGGCCTCGCGTCCTCGACTTCGCCGCGCGCATCCTCCAGCGCGACCGCTGCGATGAGGCAGCGCACCGCTGGCTGATGACGGCGCACTGGAAGCTGGGCAACCGGCCGCAGGCGCTGCAGCAGTACCGCCTCTACGAAGAGGCTCTCGAGGATGAGCTCGGCGTGCAGCCTTCCGACGAGTCACAGCTCCTCAGGGAGCAGATCCTCGCCCAGCCCTGACGGTCCCCGTCTAGCGCGGCGTAAGCAGCTGGTTATTGTTCTGGTCGCGCTCGGCGGTCCAGCCGACGATGCCACCCGCGTCGATCTGCCACCAGACCAGGTTGTCGACACACTGCGGCCCGCCAATGATCGAGGCAGCGCGGCCCTCACCGCGGGTCACGAGCGCGCCTCGCAGTCCGGCGTCGACGCGGATCAGGGCGTCAGAGACCACCGTTACTCCACGCCCGACAGCGAGTCCCACGGCGCTGGCACACGAGGGCGCCGGCGTTGCGGTGGGAGCAGCGGGCGCCGGCGTATTCGTCGGCTGTCCCGGACGGACGGTGGCGGTCGCGGCAGCAGGCGTCGTCTGAGCCTGCCCGGCACAGAAGCCCTTTTGGCAGGCTATCGGTGCGCCGCCGCACTCCTCCTTGACGAACACCGGGCCCCTCTCGACCTCCTGGTAGTCGTCGTCGTAGCCGCACTTCACGGCGGTCACCGCCGAGCTGACGCGCGTCTCGCCCATCGTCACGATCACGCCGGCGATCATCGCCACGAGCGCGACGAGGAAGGCGTAGCCGAGCACCTTGGCGCCGAGGAACGGCTGGTGCACGAAGCGCGCGTCGAACGAACGAGCCTGCTGCGAAGCACCGCCCGCCGGACTAACGCGCAGCCTGAAGTCGAGCCGCTTTGGGGAGCCGGCGAGGCCCTGGCGGTTGGCGCCGACCCAGATCGGGACGACGGCCTCCTGCCCGGGCTCCAGGTTCGGCGGCGGCGGGTATTTGAACTTGCAGAGGCCCTCAGGGTCAGATGCCTCGAGCCACAGGCTGAGGGGCACGCCGCCCGTGTTGAGCAGGGTGAGCTTGAACTTCTCCTTGCGCCCGGACGTCTGGGCCGGCGTCAGGCGAGCATCGAACGACGCAACGCCGATGATCGAGACGACACCGCCGACCTCCGCAAAGGAGTCGGGGTATGAGACAGGCGCCACCCGAATACGGAAGTCGTAGTTGCCGGCCGGGTCGTCGGCGGTGACGCGCGGCGTGAGGCGCAGCGGGATCTGAGTGCTGGCGCCGGGCTCCAGCCGGACCTCGGTCATCGTGAAGGTGTACCACTCATCGGAGAGGCCGCTCATCGAGATCTGGTAGCGCTCGATCAGGCGGCTGCGGTTCTGCACCGTCAGGATCGCCTGCGCCGCGACTTCACCCTGGGCAAACCGAAAGCTCGTCCTCGGTCCAAGGGAGATCTCCGGCGGCAGGGCCGGCTCAGATGCGACACGCGGCGCTGTCGGTTCCGGCTCGCTCGTCACCGGCGAGATGCCGCGCTGAGCGCCGGCCTGGGCCCGCTCCGCCGAAGCCACTGTAAGCTTGCCGGCAACCTGCGTCAGTGCCGACGAGCCTTCAGCGGTCGCCGTCAGCGTGAATGAGTAATCGCCAGGACGCGCACGGGCCGGCGGCTCGATACGCATCTCATAGTCCATCGTCTGGCCGGCGGGGACACGGATACGGGAGGGTATGGTGTACCAGCCGCGCTCGAGCCCGTCGACGCTAAGGAGGTACTCGGCGTTGACGGCGCCAGGGTTGCGGACGCGCATCGCCAGGCGCTCGAAGCCCTGCGACTCGTTCTGCCAGACGACCTGGCTGGGTGTCAGCGTGATTACCGCCGCCTGCGGCCCCTGCGGTCGCGCTCCACCACC
>JBFWZE010000021.1:19750-30872 GCA_050185685.1 Dehalococcoidia bacterium | reverse complement strand
GACATGAACTCGGGCTCGTCGACCGTGCGGATGACGTTGCCCTGGCGGAAGATGACGCCGCGTCCCTTGCCGCCGGCGATGCCGAGGTCGGCCTGCTTTGCTTCACCGGGACCGTTCACGACGCAGCCCATGACCGCGACGGTGATCTCTCGACCCAGCTTCGAGAAGTGCTCCTCGACCTTCTGGGCGAGCGGGATCAGCTCGATCTCGATGCGGCCGCAAGTGGGGCAAGCGACCATGGTCGGGCCGCGGCGGCGAATGTTCAGGCTGGCGAGGATGTCGTAGCAGACCGGGATCTCCTCGAGCGGGTTCGCCGCCAGGGAGACGCGGATCGTGTCGCCGATACCCTCGGCCAGGAGCATGCCGATACCGATGGCGCTGCGCACGGAGCCGGCCCGGGGCGTACCCGCCTCGGTAACGCCGAGGTGAATCGGGTACGGGATGAGCTTCGCAAGCTGACGGTTGGCTTCCACCATCGTCGGCACGTCGAACGCCTTCATCGAGATCTTGATGTTGTCGTAGTCCATCTCCTCGAGGATCTTGATCTCCCAGAGGGCGGCTTCGACCATTCGCTCGACCATCGTCGGCGGGCGTTCGCCTTCTTCGAGGGTCTTGCGGATCGGCGGCAGCGAACCGCCATTGACGCCGATACGGATCGGGATGTTCCGCTCCTTGGCGGCGGCAACAACCGTCTTCACCTTGGCGACGTCACGGATGTTGCCCGGGTTAAGGCGCAGCCCGTGGAAACCCGCCTCGATCGCCGCCAGGGCCCAGCGGTAGTCGAAATGGATGTCGGCGATCACCGGGACAGGCGTCTGGCGGGCAATCTCCGGCAGCGCGTCCGCAGCGGCACGGTCCGGGACCGCGATGCGGACGATCTCGCAGCCGATGTCGGCCAGCTCGTGGATCTGGCGCACCGTTGTCTTGACGTCTGCCGTGTCGGTGGCGCACATCGATTGCACCACAACCGGAGCGTCGCCGCCGATCGCTACGTCGCCTACATAGATCTTCTTGGAAACACGTCGTTGGGTCATCGGAAGAGACTCTCGCCGTTCACTATTCGCGCGATGTCGAAGTAACTGAGCACTACAACCAGTATACCGATGGCTGCCATACCGACGAGATGGACGAGGGCTTCCTTGTCCGGGGCGATGCGGCGTCCGCGGCGCAGGATCTCGACCACGACGAAGGCCATGCGGCCGCCATCGAGCATCGGCAGGGGCAGGATGTTGAGGATCGCGAGGTTGATACTGAGCAGCGCTGCCATGTCGAGCAGTGAGCGCCAGCCGGCCTCTTCGACGACCTCACCGGTGGCCTGGGCGATGCCGATCGGGCCGGACACCGGGGCAGCGGCGCCACCCTTGGTCCAGGAGTAGATTTCGTTGCGAGCCAGCTTCAACGAGTCGAAGGTCGACCGCCAGCCGCGCTGGATCGCCTCGAAGAAGCCGTACGAGCGGCTCTCGGTGAAGGGATACTGGGCGCCGATGCTTATGCCCGTGGCGCCCTGGGTGAATTGCAGCGGTCCGGCCGTCAGCTTGTCGGGGTCAGGCAGACCGGCAGCAGCGGCAACGGCCGCCTCAGGCACGCGCAGGTTCCGCGATACGTTCGAGACGGTGTCGCCTTCCTGAACGGTGTACTGCTCGACGCCGCTGTCGGTCTGGATCGAGAGCGATTGTCCCTCGGTGAGTTCTGTCTCGATGCCGGCCGCCTGGCGTACTGTGGCCGCGTTGTACCCGGTCGCTCGGGCGACCTCCGCAACGGTCTCGCCTTCCTTGACGTCGTAGACGTAGAGCGGCGGCGCCCAGCGCGGCGTCACGTGGACCGTGACGTCGGTGGTCTGTTGCGTGATCGGGTCGGTGCGCTTCACCGTGATCGGCGTGTCTTCGCCGAGGTTGAGGCGAATGTTGTAGCTCGCGTCCTGGACGCTTTCGATCTTGCGGCCGTCGATCGTCTGGATGATGTCGCCCGCCTTGAGGCCTGCGACTTCCGCCGGCGAGCCGGGAACGACCTGCGAGATGACAGCCTGGCCGACGTTCACCTCCCGCGGGATGATGAAGGCCGCCGTGAAGATGGCGATCGCCAGGACAAAGTTCATGAAGGCGCCTGCCCCCATGACGACGAGGCGCTTCCAGGCCGCGAGAGCAGCAAGGCTGCGGGGATCGCTCGGGTCTTCTTCACCAAGGAGGCGCACGTAACCGCCGAGAGGCAGGATGTTCACCGCGTACTCGGTTTCGCCGTACTTCACGGCAAACGCGCGCGGCGGGTAGCCCACGGCAAACTCGAGGACTTTGACGCCGAACAGCTTTGCCGTGATGAAGTGGCCAAACTCGTGAATCACCACGAGGATGATCAGAATCCCCAGGAACGGGGCGATGTTATGCAGGAATATGTCCACTAGCGGTCCTTTACCCAGGTCCGGGCGAAGTCTCTCGCCCAGGCGTCTGCTTCGAGTATGGGCTCCAGTGACGTCGCGTCGCCTGGTTGGTGTCGTTCTAGAGTATCGGCAAGAAGCCTGGGGATATCGAGGAAGGGCAACCGTCCGTCCAGGAACGCCGCCACTGCTTCTTCATCCGCCGCCGCCAGCGCCGCCGGATATGTGCGACCCGCGGCGCCCGCCTGCAGCACGAGGTTGAGGCAGGGGTAGCGGTCGCGGTCGAGCTCACCGAAGTTCAGCGAGCCCATGCGCGCGAAGTCAACCGGCGGCAAATCGAGGGCAAGGCGCTCGGGGTAGGTCAGGGCGAATTGGATGGGCTGGCGCATATCGGGATACGAGAGGTGGGCCTTGAACGAGCCATCGACCATCTCGACCATCGAGTGAATGATGCTCTCGCGGTGCAGAAGTACGTCTATTCGATCGTAGGGGATGTCGAAGAGCCAGTGGGCCTCGATCACCTCTAAACCTTTGTTAAATAAGGTGGCCGAGTCGATGGTAATCCTGTGCCCCATGGACCAGGTCGGATGCGCGAGCGCTTCTGCCGGGCCGACCTCCGCCAGCTCCGACAACGGCAGGTCACGCAGGGCACCGCCGGACGCGGTGATAATCAGCTTCTTCACCCGCCCGGGGTCTTCGCCGGCGAGGCACTGCCAGATCGCGCTGTGCTCGGAGTCGACCGGGCGTAGCTCACCGCCGCCTTCGCGCGCTGCCTGCTTCATGAGGCCGCCGGCCATCACCATTGCCTCTTTGTTTGCGAGCGCGACGGGTTTGCCGGCCTTCGCCGCCGCCAGCGCCGGCTCGAGGCCGCCCTTGCCGACGATCGCCGACATGACGACGTCGACCTCGGGATCGACGACCATCTCACAGAGGTCGGTGAGTTGAGGGAGGTTTTCGCCGAGGAGCTGGCGAAGGTCGTCCGGGCGCTCGCAAAAGACCATCGACGGCCGGAACTCGCGCACCTGCTCTGCAAGCAGCTCGACGTTGCGGCCGGCGGCGAGAGCGACGATGGCGAAGCGGTCGGGGTGGGCTCGTACAACGTCGAGGGTCTGACGACCTATCGAACCTGTGGAGCCGAGGAGCGCAATGCGGGTCGGAGGGTTACCCACTTCGATATCCAGTATACAGGCTCACCAGGCTTGAGCCCGCCAGGCCCGTCGGCCGCAACCCACCGTAGAGACTAACCAGGAGGGAGATGCCTCACAGCGTCGCAGCCACCAGCAATGCGCTCCCTGCATCTGCACTGCTTACAGGATCACCCAGTTGATGTACCAGTAGACGACCGGGACCGCGAAAAGCAGGCTGTCGATACGGTCGGCGACACCGCCGTGGCCGGGGACGATGTTGCTGCTGTCCTTCACGCCTACCGCCCGCTTGATCGCCGACTCGCCGAGGTCACCGAAGAGAATCACGATCGGCAGCACAAGGCCGAGGATGATGCGGTGCTTCAGCTCGAAGTCGAGACCGAGGGCGAAGTCGAGCAGGAATACCGACACAAAGCCGGTGACGAAGCTGCCAAGTGCACCTTCGACCGTCTTGCCGGGGCTGATCGCCGGCGCCAGCTTGCGGCTCCCGACTGCCCGCCCGACCGCGTAGGCGCCCGTGTCGGTCAGCCAGACGGTGACGACCGTGAAAATGACGAGGTCTCGCCCCTCAGGCATCTCGCGCAGCAGGACAAAGTGCGACGCGAGTACGCCGAAGTAGAGACAGGACATGATGCCGAAGAGCCAGGTCTCGACGCTCGCCTTGGGGTCGGGACTGAAGGTAAGGATGGTGAGCTGCAGCATGATGACGATCGCCGCAGCGCCAAGGACGTCTTCGGCGCTGCCCAGCGCAACTATCGGCAGCGCGGCAGCAGCGACAGCGGTGAGGACCCACCAGGGCGTTCCGGCCGAATCGCGGGCGGCGCCAATCTCGAGCGTGGCGACGAAGACGGCGAGGGCAACAAGAGCAGCAAGCGCCTCCTTGCCGACCCAGATCGCGCCAATGATGAAGGGAATGCCGATCGCTGCACTGATCAGCCGCTGAGTCAGCATTGAAAAACCGCCGGTCTAGGCTGACAGGTGGTGCGCGGCGTTTTTTGCCCCGTTGACACCACTTCTGGCGTCGCCGTTGCCATTGCGCGCGTGGGTTGCAGGGTCGGTGTCCACCAGGCCACCAAAGCGCCGTCCTCGAGCCGCGTAGGCATCGAGGGCGAGGTCGATCTGCTTCTCATCGAAGTCGGGCCAGTAGACGGGGGTCGAGTAGTACTCCGCGTATGCCGCCTGCCAGATCAGGAAGTTCGAAAGGCGCATCTCCCCTGCCGTTCGAATGACGAGATCAGGGTCCGGGATGCCCTTTGTGTCGAGGTAGCAGGCGAAGGTCGCCTCGTCGAGTTGCTCGGGCTTGAGACCAGCAGCGATGATCCGCTTCGCAGCTTCGACCAGCTCTGCTCGGCCGCCGTAGTTGAACGCGACGCAGACCGTGAGGCCGTCGTTGTCCTTCGTCAGCTCAATTGCCTGGGTGACGCGCTTCTGCAGCTCACCGGGCAACGGGTCGAGGGTGCCGATGTGGACAAGGCGCACGTTGTTCTCGTGCAGCGCCTTCAGCTCTTTCTCGATGACGCGGCCGATGAGGCGCATGAGTGCGTTGACCTCACGCCGCGGCCGCGACCAGTTCTCAGTGGAGAAGGCGAATAGCGTGAGATAGCGGACGCCGCGCTGACCGAAGGCCTGAATGATGCGGCGGATGTTCTCGGTCCCGGCGCGATGGCCCGCCTGTCGCGAGAGGCCGCGCTCCTGTGCCCAGCGGCCGTTGCCATCCATGATGATGGCAACGTGCAGCGGGATCTTCGGCCCGGCAGGTTGAACGTTGCTGCCGTTTTTCTTGGTTGAGGCGGGGGCGGCGGGGCGAATCGTCATCGAAGGCGGGGCCTAGACCTCCGCGAGCTCAGCTTCTTTTTCTTTGCCGCGCTGATCGATCGTCGCAATGTAGCGATCGGTCAGCTTCTGGAGCTGGTCCTGCGCCTTGTGCTGGTCGTTCTCGGAGGCTTCCTTCGCGGCGACCAGCTTCTTCACCTGGTCGTTGCCGTCGCGGCGGACGTTGCGGACCGAGATGCGGCCCTCCTCGACGCGCTTCGAGACGAGCTTGATCATGTCCTTGCGGCGCTGTTCGGTGAGAGGCGGCAGGTTGATCCGGATCAGCTGGCCTTCGACCTGCGGGTTCACGCCGAGGTCCGATGCCTGCAGCGCCTTTTCGATTGCGCTGGTTGCGTTGCGGTCCCAGGCCTGGACGGTGAGCATCCGGGCCTCGGGCGCCGCAACGGTCGCGAGCTGGTTGAGCTGCATGGACGAGCCGAAGTAGTCGACCTTGATGTGGTCGAGAAGGCCGACGTGGGCGTGACCCGTGCGGATTGCCGCAAGGTCACGCTCCACAGAATCAACTGTCTTCTTCATGCGCTCTTCACTGTCGTGAAGGATGTCGTTGATCGTCATCGCAACCCCTGATGGTGAACCCCTCACGGCGCGCCGGCTGCGGCCTGGTTACTGGCCGAGTTCGAACCGGGTGAAGCGCCTGACCTGGATGTTCTCACCCGTCTTGCCGATCGTTTCCTGGATCAGCTGACGGACCGTCTTGCCGGCGTCACGGATGTAGGGCTGGTCCAGCAGGGCAAGCTCTTCCGGCTTGCCCTCGGTGCCTGCCGGGATTTCGTCCGCGTTGAGGTACTGCGGGTTTGCCGCAGCAACGTGCATCGCGACCTCGTGCACCAGGTTCTTGAAGTCATCGGTACGGGCGACGAAGTCGGTCTCGCAGTTGATCTCAACCAGCGCACCGATGCGGCCCGCGTGGATGTACGAGTCGATCAAGCCCTGGCTGGTCTCACGGTTGGCCTTCTTCGCGGCCGAAGCGATGCCCTGCTCCTGCAGGTAGGCGACAGCCTTGTCGATGTTGCCGCCGGTCGCCTCGAGGGCGCGCTTGCAGTCCATGACGCCGCCACCGCTGCGCTCGCGAAGTTCCTTGATCAGGTCGAGTGTTATCTCCGCCAACTAACGCTGCTCCTCGGTGGCTACTGCTGCGGTTTCGGTGGGGGCTTCCGCCTCGACGCCAGGGGTCGGCTCGTCGGGAGAGGCAGAGTAGCTGCGCTCGCCGCCGGCGAAGTCGAACTCCTCACCATCGCCGCCGTAGGCGTGGCGCTGGCTGCCTTCGAGCACCGCGTCGGCAATGCGGGCGGTGACCAGGCGGACGGCACGAATCGCGTCGTCGTTCGAGGGGATCGGGTAGTCGATAAGGTTCGGGTTGCAGTTCGTGTCGGCCATGGCGACGATCGGGATACCGACCCGGTTCGCCTCGGCGACAGCGATGTACTCCATGCTCGGGTCCACGATGTAGAGGGCAGCGGGGAGCTTGGTCATCTCCTTGATGCCGCCGAAGTGGCGGTTCATCCGCTCGATCTCTTCCTCGTACTTGAGAACGTCCTTCTTGGGCATGCGGGCGAACTCACCGCGCGAGAGCGCGTCTTCGAGGCGGACCAGGTGGTCGATGCGACCCTGGATCGTGGTGAAGTTGGTGAGCGTGCCGCCAAGCCAGCGGGTGTTCACGTACGGCATGTTGCAGCGGGAAGCCTCAGCCTGGATGGTTTCCATGGCCTGCTTCTTGGTGCCAACGAAGAGGATCATGCCGCCGTTGGAGACCGTCTCAGCGACCCATTCACTCGCCTCTTCCAGGCGGCGGACGGTCTGCTGAAGGTCAATGATGTGGATCCCATTGCGCTGGGTGAAAATGAAGGGCCGCATGCGCGGGTCCCAACGCCGGGTCTGGTGGCCGAAGTGAGCTCCGGCTTCGAGCAAGGACTTCATCGTTACTGCTGCCACGTGTCTATATCTTCTCCTTTGAACGCCGCGCCGACCCTGTTGCCCACGGCACCGAATGAAAGGGCCCTAGATTGCGGCAAGTCAGTATAGCATGGGCGCCTTCGCCGGCTGAGGATGGCGTCTAGGGGAGTCGCAGTACCTGACCAACACTGAGGTTATCCGTGGTCAGGTTGTTCACCTGCCGCAGCCGGTTCGTGTAGGCGACGGTGTCCTCGGTCGCAGGCTTGAAGCGCAGCGCGATCGACTGCAGCGTGTCACCAGCGATAACGGTGTAGGTCCGGGCTGCGGGCGTCGGAGTCGGCTGTGCAGCTGGCGCTGAAGGCTGCGTCGTCGGCTGTGCCGCTGGCGCCGTGGTGCCTGCCGGTGCTGCCACAACGAAGGCCATCGTCCGGAGGAGCTTGTCGCCGGCATAGATGCGCAGGATCCAGGAGTCCTCCGGGATGCCCTGGGTCGTCGCCGGCAGGAATAGGGCAACGCGGGAGCGTCCTTCCGGCGAAACCGTGGTGTCGTCCAGCTTGATTGGCGAGGAGTGGACCTCAGAGCCTTCCGCCGACACGTTCTCGACGCTGGTCTGGTACCACTTGCCGACGATTTCGACGCCGGGCTTCACACCCTCCAGGTTCACCACGGCAAAAATGCGCTGTGCCGTAGTTGGGAAGACGCGGGCCGGCGCGGTTGCCTGGCCCTGCTCGTTGATCGCGGACGTCATGACAGCCTGAGTAACACGCGCGTCGGAGTCGCCGGAGTCATCGCCACCGACGAAACCACAGCTGGACAAGAGTGCCACTGCGGCAACCAACGCGACGAGCCTCAGTGCCTTCGCCATCAGTATTCCTCCAGAGCGAACTCTATCGTCGCTCGGCCCCTGAGAGAATATGGGGATTCATAAAAGAGGCCCTGCAGTAGCAGGGCCTCTTTGGCTGTTCAGAATGCTCGCTAGGGAGAGACGCTGGTGGAGGCGTTGGGGTCGCCGGTCTGGAACGAAATATCGCCGCCTGTGGTGCCGCCTTCCGCCTGGGCATCAGCAGTCGCACTCGCGTTCGTCGCGTTCGTGTAGGCCACCGCGACACCGTCACCGTTGTTCGTCGCAACCACCGCGACCGCGACGTTGCCATTCGCATCGTAGCTGACCGAGTACGCAACGCCAGAAGACGAACCATCGTTGCTCAGGTCGGCGGTGGTCGTGGTGGACGCGTTGCCGTTGTCCGCATTTGTCGTCGAGGCGGCGATCGCGACTCCGGAGTTGGTGCCGCTGGCGGTGTTGCCAACAATTGCGCTGGTGTCGCTTGAAGCCTCGCCGCCGTTCGACGCGCTTGTCTGGCCGAGGCCGAGAGCCAGCGCGCCGTTGGTGTTCGTGTTCGAAGCAGTGACAGTCGACTCGACAGTGCCGCCGTTCGTCGCCGAAGTCAGGTTGCCTGCAACGGCGGCGCTGTTTTCGGCGTAGGTGTTTGTCGCTTTGGCTGTTGCCTGACCGGAACTGTTGTTCAGGTTCAGAACGTTCCCGGCCGCAGCCGCAGCATTCTCGGAGTTCTGGTTGATGGCAGTGCTGGAGGTCTGGCCATTCACATTGCTGCCGTTCTCCGCGTTGACCACGTTCACGGCCTTCGCGAGGCAGGTGTCGCACACCCCAACCATTTCCTGAGCGCCTTGAGCGGTGTTCTCGGCGTGGGCGTAGATGCCAACGCCGCTGTTCTCAGTGGTACCGATGGGGTTAATGGTGCTGCCGCCGGTCACCTTCACGTAGTTGTCCGCGGTCGCGTGGCAGTTGATGCAGTTGCCGTCGTAGACGCCCTGCACCGATGCCGACTCGTCGCAGATCCTCACTACGCAGCGGCCCCCGCATGCACCGCCGCCAACGTTGTTCGAGGCGCAGGAGTAAACATTGGCGTCCACAATGCTGCCGCCGTTCGCAAAGGCCGCCGGAGCACTGAAGTCGTTGTCGGCGATGATCAGCGTGTTGTAGGCAACCGCAGTGTTTTGGTTGCCCTCTTCCTCTTCGACGTCCGCCGCGAGGATGTAGCTGTCGTCAATGTTGTTCTCGGCCCAGGCGTAAGCGTGACCGTTAAGCACCGTCCCGCCCGTCGTATTGTTGTCAATCACGACCAGGTTGTCTGATCTGGCCTCACACTCGTAGCAGTAGCGGTTAGTCGAGAAGGCGAACACGCTACCGGTGTAGCTCTCAGGGTCCTCGATGACGCTGTAGCTAGCGCTGGTATCCTTGATGATCACCTTGTTCTTCGCCTTCGCCAGCACCTCATCCGAGTTGTAGTTCTCGGCCATCGCGTAGACGTCGGTGGCCACGAGGCTTCCGCCGGAGGACGAATCACTGATCTTGAGGAAGTTGTCCGCGAGGGCAACGCATTCGTAGCAATAGCCAGACTCCTGGCCGCCGGTGTAGTTATGCGCGTAGCTGTAGACGGAGTTGGTGATGATGTCGCCGCTCAGGTCCTGAGCCCCGACGCTGTCCGGGTAGTAGCCGCCCGCCGAGACGATACCCTCGACCTTGACGGTATTCGACGCGACGGCGGTGTTCTCACCGAAGCCGATCGCCTGAGGGCCCTCGTTGAGGGCGAGCGCGGACGCGCCGCCGCCAAAGATGCTGCCCGCAGCCGTAACTTCACCAGTCAAATCGATGTTGTTGTAGGACTTCGCCGTGCACTCGTAGCAGTTGTTGTTGTTCGCTTCTGACCACAGCGAGCCATAGCTGATCGACCCAACAGAGACGCCGCCATCCTGGCCCTGAACGTTCACAAGGTTGACAGCCTTGGCGGTGGAGTCAGGCGACCAGGTGTTGAAGGCGTAGCCATACGTCTGCTGAAGGCCATCGCCACTGTTCACCTGGACATTCGAGAAGGACGCCTGATTGATGCCAATCGCGGAAGAGCCGGAGCTGTACTCGTTGCGGCCCACCGCTCGGGCAGCTTCCATGAAGTCGCCGTAGGGAACGTTGACGTCAACGATGTCCAGGGAGTTGTAGGCGGCGGCGAAGCAGTGGACGCAATCACCGTTCTCAATTTCCCCGCCGAGATTTTCGGCAACTGCGTACGAGCCGTTCCCACTCTCGTCACCCGTCAGGATATTGCCGTAGGCGTCGACGTTGACGATGTTTACACGGTTGTACGCGACTGCCTTCGAGAACACCGCATCTTCGTTCAAGGTGCGGGCGTAGATGGAACCGCCAGAGACGGCACCGTATGTCGAGCTCACGCCATCGACAGTGACGTTGTTGAAGGCGAGACCAGCGCACATGTAGCAGCGCGTGTTCTCTGAATTCGCGAAGACGTTGCCCAGGAACGCATCCGTGCTGGTGTCGACATTGCTGACCTGAACTCGGTTGGAAGCGCCAGCGAGGACGAGTTTCGAGTCTGTGTTCTGGCTGATTGCGTACGCCGATCCCTCGGGACCGAACACGTCGACGCCGCTGACGTTCGAAGCGTCGACAGAGTTCCTCGAGAGCGCTGCACCGAGGATCGTGCCGTTGTTGAAGCTCCAGGCGTAGGTGGGCCCGCCGAGCGTTGCGTTGTCGACGTCAGCGCGTGCCAGGGCGAAACCGACGCTCCAGGGCGACGATGTGTTCTCTGCTCTGGCGCCGTTGTCGTTAATGACAGGCCATGTGTCACACGAATCGGAGTCGCTGTCGTTGTAGCCGAAGGCGATCGCACTGTCGGTGCAGACATCCGCAGCCGCTGTGCGCGAAGAGAGCAGCAAGCTGCCCGCCGCGAAAACTGCAATCACGGCAGCAAGCATGCCAATCCTGGCGGCCCATCTTGTCAGCAGATGAAGGTCCATCGGTCCACTCCCACCGGAAACCGGTAATCCGTTTCGCGTTACGCGGATAATC
>JBFWZE010000021.1:16120-19650 GCA_050185685.1 Dehalococcoidia bacterium | reverse complement strand
GCCGACTTCGCATTCTCGAAGCTCGACAGGATCTCGTCGACGACGCCACCGGTGCCCGAGAAGACGAGCTTGTACTTGTAGCTGTTGAGGTTGGAGAAGCCGGTGCTCGAAGCGGTCGCACCGGACGTGGCGCCTGCGGCCGGTGTGCCGGCGATCGAAGTGGCGGCGCCCTGCGACGTGGCCACAGGGGTGTTGTCGCCCGACGACGACCCGTCGTTGTCGTCGTTCTTGTCGCCGCCACATCCGGCAAGCAGCATGACGGCGAGGGCCCCCGCTGCGAGGCCGAAGAGGCGTCGTTTCAAAGTAAACGTGGTGGTCATGAGGTGAACCTCCCCCTTCAGAGTGTTCTGAACCCGAGGGAGACGCCGGTGCAGGTGTACGGCCCTTTACGCGGAGAAGCTATTCTGCGGGTCAGTGTTCAGGCTAACGCACGGACGCCCCGGCAGGCCACTTTGGCCGCACCGGGGCGTCTTGTGGATGAGTTGCGATGGACTACGCAGTTGCGCTCATCGCAGGACGATCAGAGCTCGAACCCTGCTCATCCGAGACCAGCATGAGGCCGATACCCGGCAGCGTCTTGACGATGCGCGGCTCGCTCGGGTTCTCTTCCAGCTTCTGGCGCAGGCGGAACACCCAGACGCGCAGGTACTGGAACTCGTCCCGGTACTCCGGGCCCCACACGTTACTGAGGACCTGGTTGTTCAGCATCACGCGGTCCGGGTTGGACGCTAGGTACTGCAGCAGCAGCCACTCCGTGCGCGACAGCGAGACGAGGTCACCGCCACGGCGGACGATGCGGCGCTCGAGGTCGATCTCGAGGCGGCCGTTGTCGGCACGGACGACCGCTTCGGTCGCAGCCTGCTCGGCACTCGCCCGGCGAAGGACGGCGCGGACGCGGGCGGCCAGCTCGAGCGGGTCGAAGGGCTTGCCGACGTAGTCATCAGCGCCAAGCTCGAGGCCCTTCACCTTGTCGGCGCTTGCCCCCATTGCCGTGAGGACGATAACGGGCAGCGGTCGCTGCTCGCGAAGGCGGCGCATCAGCTCGAAGCCGCCGACGTCCGGGATCATCAGGTCAAGAATGGCGATATCCGGCCGGTACTGTTCAGCCAGTCGCAGTGCCTCTTCGCCGTTCTGGGCAGTGATGACGCGAAATCCCTGCTGGACGAGCTCCGTGTTGATCAGGTTGAGGATCGGGCGTTCGTCATCGACTGCAAGTACGATTGGTTCTGCGTTCATTACGTTGGGTCTCCTGTCTTAAGTCCGAGCCCCTAGGGGCCCGGCTTTCTCCCGCCGCTACTGATACTAGGCAGATAGGCTGTCGATTCGGTGAACAGGCTCCATTCGCAGCATTACAGGAGTCTATCGACATTTCACCCTCGCTCACGATTGAAATCTGAATCTGAGACGCTGCTTGTGGAAGCCTATTCGCCAGTTGCAGTGCCATAGATCACCCTGACCCGACCCTCTTTGAGCTTGGCGTCCACGCTCGTACCGTGCTGCCCATGAACCAGCTCATCGACGTACGCGCTCAGATGACGAACCCCCAGGGCCGCTTCAAGACGAACCGCAATGCCCTCACCGGCGTCGCCGTCCATCACAGTGTCAGCGGCGATTATCTCGGCGAGGACGCGTCCGAGGCGGCCGAACTCGCGCAGCTCCAGGCAATCGATCACTATCACGTTGGTCTTGACTACGGCGGCATCGGCTACCACCTGGCGGCGTTCGCGTCGGGCCGCCTCTATCAGCTCGGCGACCTCGATGCCGCCCGTGCCCACGTTGCCGGCCGCAACCATGAGCTGCTCGGCATCGTCGCGATCGGTACGTTCACCGAGAGAATGCCCGGCCTGCGCCAGGTTGAGGCGCTCCGGCAAGGCATCGCGCATTTATGTAAAGCTGCAGGCCGTCAGCTCGTCGTGAAAGGTCACGGCGCCTGGGCGCTGCCGGGCGAAGGCACGGCGTGTCCCGGCCTCCTCGGCGGCTTCGACTGGGCGTCGGACGAGGTGCCTCCCGTCGCCGCCACGCACGCCGCGATGCATCGCTTCAACGGCGTCGCTGCCTCGCTCGAGGGTCGGCTTCTCGATGCCGGCGCGCGGTCTGGCGTCCTGAAGGCTGCCGCCGAGTTTGCCCTGCCCGCCGAAGCGCGCTGCATCCGCCTCGAGGTCGCGCTGCTGCGAGGCGGCTTCGCGGTGGGCGATGGCACCTACGCCGGGCGCGTCGACGAACGCTACGGCGCACGCCTGGGCATCATCGACGCGATGCTGCGTCCTGACGGCAGCCTGCTCTACGACTGCCCGCCGGGGACGGTGATCGAACGGGTCGGCTGCCTCGGCTACTGGTGCTAGGAGCGCTCGAATTCCGTCGTCACGGGGAATCTCGCCCAGTCGCCGGGCCAGCGGGTCAGTTCGGTTTAAACGAGGCCTTTGTCCTCTTCCACCGCCAGGTCGTCCTCGTCATCCCCCGGCAGTGCGTCATCAGAAACGCCGTCGACTTCGCGCTGGGCCTGGTCCCAGTCTTCGCGGTCGAAACCGTGGTGGCCGCCGCGGGACTCGTAAATCTCGAATGCCCGCTTCTCGATGAGATCGCGGCGCTTGCGTTCCTCTTCGTCCTGGTTGGTCATCGTCTTCCTCCTGCACTATCCGCGTGGTCTGCAATACCAGTCTGGACCCTTCCACGCCGAAGCGTCGTAAAACCTTTGTTAGCCAGAATCACGATCGCGTTTCCCGTCCTCGGAACCGACCGAGGAAGGCTTGTAAGCCTCTGTTAACGGTGTTAGATCTGTGCGGCGTCAAACGACCAGATCATTCAAGCCCGCAAGAATCGAAGGGGGAAGAGATGCCGATCTACGAACGCGGTGACGTCCGCATCCACTATGAGGAGACCGGCTCAGGGTTTCCGCTGCTGCTGATTCCCGGGGGCGGCCTCAACTCCTCGAACGCCTTCTGGACCGGGAACGCTCCCTTCCATGCCCCCGAAGCGCTAAAGAATGACTTCCGCTGCATCACGGCCGACCTGCGCAACGCGAACAGCGGTCAGTCGTCCGGACCCGTGATCACCGAGAACGCATGGGATGGGTACGCTGAGGACCAGCTTGGCGTGATGGACAGCCTCGGCATCCGCGAGTTCGCCGTGATGGGCTTCTGCATCGGTGGACCGATGATCTTCAAGCTGCTCGAAAAGGCCGGCGACCGCATCGTCGCTGCCGTCCTCGCCCAGCCGAGCGGCTTCCGTCCGGAAAACCCGGACGTCTTCTGGCGCACCAACACCACTGGCTGGGGTCCGCAGCTGATCGCCCGCAGACCGGACGTAACAATGGCGCTGATCGAGGCGCACCTCACCAGCCTCTACCGAAGCGACCCCGACTTCGTCTTCACCGTCAGCCGTGATTTCGCCCGTAGCGTGCAGCAGCCGATGCTCGTCCTGCCCGACGACATCGAACCGCACCCATGGCAGACCTCGATGGACATCTACAAGCTCGTCCCGAACTGCGAGGTTTCGCACTACCCGTGGAAGGAAACGCCGGAGCAGACCGC
>JBFWZE010000021.1:14323-16020 GCA_050185685.1 Dehalococcoidia bacterium | reverse complement strand
TACGACACGCGCAAGGCACTCGGCGGCTTCTACCTCAAGGCCGTAGCAACCGAGGGCGGCGACTTCGAGGCCGCGATCCCGGCGGACGAGACCTGGGACCTCACTTCGGAGATGACGTGGCCGGAGGGCGCCCCGCTGAAGGTGCCGATGCTGCACCACTTCGGCATCGTCGTCCGCGACGTGGTCGAGCGCGCCGAAAGCTACTCGAAACTCTTCGGCATCGACAACTGGAACTTCGGCCTCTGGCACTCGTCGCCCGGGTCGCTCGAGAACGCCACGTACAACGGACAACCCGTCGAGCACTCCTACTTCACGACGCTCGTCTCGCCGCTGACGAACTTCGGCTTCGAGCTGGTGCAGCCGGCGCTGGGCCCCCAGAACTACAAAGAGGACTACCTCAACGTATTCGGCGAGGGCATCCACCACCTCTTCACGCAGCCACCGCCGGCACTGAAGGACCTCGACCACTGGAAGCAGGTCGAAGGCTGGATGAACTCGATGGGCGTGCCGATGGTGCAGAGCGCGAGCCTAGGCGGCTGGGCCGACTTCTTCTACCTCGACACGAAGCAGAAGCTGGGCGGCTACATCACCGAGACGATGGTGGTCTACGGCGCCCGGCCGACACCGCCCGCAGCGCCCGCCGAGGGTGAGGCGCCGGAAGAGCCCCGCGAATTGCCGCCGGTACAGGCCGGGCGCAACTCACGCGACTTCGCCCTCGACTTCACGGCGACGGCCGACGACACCGCTTCAGATTCAAGCGGCGACTAGGAGGACAACCAGCAATGACAACCACGATGCCCTTCACCGAAGCGAGCACCAGCAAGTTCGTCGACAGCAAGCCCTGGCCCATGCACTACAACGAGGCCGGCGAGGGCCACCCCGTGATCATGATCCACGGCGGCGGCCCCGGCGCGACCGGCTGGAGCAACTTCAACCAGAACATGACCCAGCTCTCGAAGAAGTACCGCTGCCTCGCGGTCGACATGCCGGGCTGGGGCCAGTCCGGCGAGGTCGAGCCCGGCACGGTGAACCCGGCGGCGGCACTGCTCGGCTTCATGGACGCCCTCGGCATCGAGAAGGCAGCGTTCCTCGGCAACTCGATGGGCGGCGCTGCGACCCTCAGCTTCGCGGTCGAGCACTCGGAGCGCGTCTCCCACATCGTGACGATGGGATCGGCGCCGGTCGGCGGCATGACGGCGACGCAGCCCGGCGGCGGCCCCTCCGAGGGCATGAAGGTGCTGTTCGAGACCTACGAGGACCCGTCGGTGGAGAACTTCCGCCGCCTGATCCGCGTCATGGTCTACGACTCCTCCTTCGTTACGGACGAGCTGCTGCGCCAGCGGTCCGAGTCGGCGCTATCGAACCGCAAGCACCTCGAGAACTCGGTCGAAGCACGTCGCCGCATGATGGCTGCCGGCGGCCCCCCGCTGCCGAGCGGCCCGACTGTGCTCCACCGGCTGACGAAGATCGACATCCCGGCGCTGATCATCCACGGCCGCGATGACCGGACGACGCCGCTGGAGACGAGCCTACAGATCCTCTCTGCCCTGCCGAACTCGCGCATGCTGATCTTCAACCACTGCGGCCACTGGGCACAGCTCGAGCACGCCCAGGAGTTCAACAACGAGGTGGAGCTCTTCCTCTCGACGCACTAGAGCGGACCTGTCGCGTCGGCCACTCGGGCCGTAGGCGCGCTA
>JBFWZE010000021.1:0-14223 GCA_050185685.1 Dehalococcoidia bacterium | reverse complement strand
CTTCAACCACTGCGGCCACTGGGCACAGCTCGAGCACGCCCAGGAGTTCAACAACGAGGTGGAGCTCTTCCTCTCGACGCACTAGAGCGGACCTGTCGCGTCGGCCACTCGGGCCGTAGGCGCGCTACATATAGCGCGCCTACGGCCTGACTCTTTCCACGCCACCAGAATCTCTTCGTACGAGTGTTGACAGGTTCGGTAGCCGGTGATTATATAACCACATGGTTCTAGAACTCAGCGGTTATGCACCGGATGAAGAGCAGCTCGACGCCGTCTTCTTCGCCCTCGCCGACCCGACGCGCCGCAAAATCCTTGCCCGTCTCGCGGCCGGAGAGGCGTCGGTCAACGAGCTGGTCGAGCCCTTCGACATGAGCCAGCCCGCGATCTCGAAGCACATCAAGGTGCTCGAGCGCGCCGGCCTGGTCACCCGCGGCCGCGACGCTCAGCGCCGCCCCGTGCGCATCGACGCCCGCATGCTCGCGGAGGCGACGGGCTGGCTGGAGAACTATCGCAAGCTCTGGGAACAGAACTTCCAGAATCTCGACGCCCTCCTGGAACAAATGAAGGCAAAGGAAGCCGCGAAGCAGGACCCTGCACGCGCAGAAGGAGAACCCCATTGACCAGCGCTGAAACCATCAGCATCAGTCTGCCGAGTGACCTCGAGCTCGCACTGACCCGCGTCTTCAACGCGCCAAGACGCCTCGTCTTCGACGCCTGGACGAAGCCAGAGCTCCTGAAGCAATGGCACACCGGTGACGGTGCGGTGATGAGCACCTGCGACGTCGACCTCCGCATCGGCGGACGCTGGCGCTACGTCTGGACGATGCCGCAGGGCGAGATGGGCATGGGCGGCGAGTTCATCGAAGTCGACCCGCCGGCGTGCTTTGTCTGCACGATGGAGCACGACATGCCCTGGTACCCGGGCAGCACGCTTATGACGGCCGAGTTCACCGAAGAAGAGGGTCGGACAACCCTGCTCCTCACGCTGAAGTTCGACTCGAAAGAAGCGCGCGACATGCTCGCGTCGTCGCCATGGGCAGAGAAATACAGCGAAGGCTTCCTCGTTCTCGATAGCATCCTCGGCGCGCTGAGCGCTACGACAAAAGGAGAAATCACCAATGGCTAACCCGACCGAGGTCACCACGCCCAGCGACACCGAAGTCTGCGTCGTGCGCGAGTTCAACGCGCCGCGCGAGCTCGTCTTCAGAGCATGGACCGACCCTGAGTTGCTCGGCCGCTGGATGGGGGGCATGCCAGGCTGGAGTGTCACAAAGTCGGAAGGCGACCCGCGGGCCGGTGGCAGCCACCGCATCGAGTGGTCCGGCCCTGAAGGCGCCTTCATGGCGATGACGGTCACGTACCGCGAGTTCGTCCCGCCGGAGCGTCTCGTCACGATCGAGGTCTTCGACGAAGCCTGGCACCCCGGCGAGGCGGTGACGACGCTCGTCTTCACCGAGGAGGAGCCAGGCGTCACGACGGCAACGATGACCGTCGTTTATGAAACGAAGGAAGCGCGGGACATCGCCATGGCAACGGGCATGACGGACGGCATGGCGATCACGTACGAGGGCCTCGACCACCTGCTCGCCGAGCTGCAGGAGCGATGAAATGAAGGAAATGACTACCTGCCTCTGGTTCGACACCGAGGCGGAAGACGCCGCCAACTTCTGGGTGAGCGTCTTCCCGAACTCGAAGATCACCAACATCCAGAAGTACCCGGAGGCCGGCCAGGAGATCACGCACAAGGAACCCGGCAGCGTCATGACGGTCGAATTCGAGCTGAACGGCGCGAAGTTCCTCAATCTGAACGGCGGCCCCCACCCGGAGATGAAGTTCTCTCCCGGCACGTCCTTCATGATCCCCTGCGAGGACCAGGCGGAGCTCGACCGCTTCTGGGAGGCCCTTTCCGCCGTCCCGGAGGCCGAGGCTTGCGGCTGGTGCACCGACAAGTTCGGCGTCACCTGGCAGGTCTTCCCCACCCGCCTCACGGAGCTCCTTGCCGACCCGTCGAAGACGGAGAAGGTCACCGCCGCTTTCATGCAGATGAAGAAGTTCGACATCGCCGCGCTGGAGGCTGCGGCCGGCAGCTAGCGAGCTACGAGCTTCGAGCTTCGAGCTTCGAGCTTCGAGCTTCGAGCTTCGAGCTTCACAGAGAGCGTCCGTCATCTGGGTGGGCGCTCTCTCGATGTCTGGCAAAGCGTCCCAGGACTCGCATCCCGACGCAGGAGGTATCTCCTTCGGAGATGCGACGCCACAGAGTGCGTCCTCGTGTGCGGAGGAATGCCTCGGACGCTGGGGAGATCCGTGCTGCGGCGGGATGCGACGGCCCTAGCGGCGGTACTCGTCCCCGCAGTCGCCGATGACCCGCATCAGGTCGTTGCCCTTCGCCAGCACTGCGTCGATAGGTGCACGGTGGTCGTCGTCCAGCTCTACCTCGAAGACGCGGCCGTTGTCGGCGATGTGCTCGCTAATACCAAGGCGGGCGCCGAGGATGACGCCACCGACAGCGGGCTGATCGAGGACGTATCGCGTTGCGAGGTTGGCGATGCTGCAGCCCCTCACCGTGGCGAGGCGGTCGAGCGTCGCCAGCAGCTCCTGGAAGAGGGTCCAGCCGCCCCAGGCGTCGATCATCTGCTTGTACTTGCGCAGGCTCGCGGTGTCGAGCTGACCGCGTCCCGGCTCCGGCTTGCCGAGGTAGCGGTCCGAGAGCAGTCCGCCCGCGACCGTGCCGTAGGTCAGCAAGGCGATGTCATGCTCGAGGCAGTAATGGGCCATCTTCGCTGCCGGGCGCATGTCAATGAGGGAGTACTGCACCTGGTTCGAGACGATGCGGATGCCGTGGTCCGTAATGCGCTTGAGGTGCTCGGTGTCGAAATTCGTCAGGGCGAGGTGGCGGATGAGGCCGCGTTCCTGCAGCTTCGCGAGGTAGGTGAGCGCGTCGAGGTAGCTCTCGTCCGCGTACTCCCACCAGTGGAACTGCAGCACGTCGAGCATCTCGGCGTCCATACGACGCAGCGAGGTCTCAATCGCCCGCGTGACCGCTGCCTCGCTGACGGGTCCCGGCTGAGGCACCCACTTTGTCAGCGCCTCGAAGCTCGCGCCCGGACGCTCGACCTCAAGGCGGCGCCGGAATGCGCCGATCAGGTCTTCGGCCGGGCCGTAGTGGTCGGCGAGGTCCCACGTCGTGTAGCCGGCGTCGTGGTAGGCGAACATTGCCTCCACCGCGGTGTCTCTGTCGATGGCTCCGTGCGCGCCGGACACCTGCCACATCCCGTTGAGGACACGACAGATCGCGAGGTCGGGCCCGAGCTCGTAACGCGGTACAGCCACTACCAGGGCAGCCCCTTCAGACCCATCAAGCCCTTCAGCGAGGAGATCTCGCCGGCGTGGAACGGCAGGTGCACGTGAATCGTGTCGGCGATCACCCAGCCGGCCGCCTTCTTCTGGTTGTTGAACCAGTCGATCTGCTGGTCGAGGCTCGCGTCGGTCGCACTGCTCAGCCACTCGTTCGTCGCCGCGTAGACGGCCTGCGCATACTTCTGGACCTCGGCAAGGGGGACGTTTGCGGTCGTCCAGTCGATGTCTTCGCCCTGGCTGACCGGCGGCAGGCCCCACTTCTCCGACCACTTATCCGTGACGAAGAGCTTTTGCCTGCCCTGGATCAGCTCCTGCAGCGTCCAGTCCTCGGACGAGAGGGCATGCATGTAAATCGAGATGATCGAGCCGATTGTCGCTCCCGGGAACGTGCGGACAAGCGTCTCCGGCTCGCAGTCGCCGATCGCGGCTTCAAGGTACTCGTGGACCAGTCCGAGGGTTTCGCGCGTTGCCTGTATGCCGTCCATTGGACGCACTCCTGCCAGCTATGCGGTCATGCCGCGAAGAACGAATGCTGGCAAGGTAGGCCGCAATCTAGCCAACGTCAAACTCTTGGGAGCCGGTCAGACCAGAGGTTAGATCGTCTCGATCGGCCGCGTCAGGCGAACATCCGTGGCGATCGAAGGAAGGTCGTCGTCATCCTCGAGGCGCGCTACCGGCACCGCGGGCATCGTCGTGACGTGGACGCCGGCGCGGACGCCCAGCTCCAGCGAGAACTTCGCCATCTGTTCGTTGTCGTAGGCCTCCGCGATCATCACGAAGTCGTACGCGCCCAGGACGGCGTAGCAGCCGAGTGTCGCGACGCCGGGAACGTCGATCACGTCGTCCTGCTTGAGGAGGTAGTCGGGATCGGCCAGCGCTTTGACCTGGCCGTCCGGCGTGAGCGTCATGAGAAGAATGTAAGTCGCCATCCCGTGTCTACCACCCTTGTCTTTGAGTGGCTGAAACGTAGCACATCGGAGACACAAAGAAGCGGTCCGCAGGGCGAGCATGGGACCGGCGCATAACCCGGCCACAACCACGTATCGAATCCTCACGCTTCGCCGTAGACTGCCCTGCAGTGGAGGAATCAATGCCCGAATTGCCCGAAGTGCTCAACATCATCGTCGCCAGCCCGCGCCCCGTGAACCTCGACCAGATTCGTGCGGTGGCGCCGGGCCGTCTCAACGTGATCGACGGCCTCGCTGACCTCTATCCCGAGATCGAGAAAGACTGGCAGCCGCGGGTCATCGAGCAGCTGATCGGCAAGCCGCTGGTGCCGAAGATGAACGACGCCGAGCGCGAGGATCTGATCGCGAACGCCCACGTCATGCTCTTCGCGATGCCCTACCCGATGTCGCTGGCGCCGCGCGCGAAGAACCTGCGCTGGGTGCACTTCACGAGCGCGGGCCCCGTCCGCCTCCACACCAGCCCCTGGGCGCGCGGCCCGGTACCGATGACCACCTCGCGCGGCCTTTCGAGCCCGGTGCCGATCGGTGAGACCACCGTCGCCGCCGCGATGATGATGGCGCACCGCCTTGACCGCGCCGCGATTAACACGTCGAAGGGCTTCGATGTGACGTATGCGCCACCGTCAATCCTGGTCCAGGGCAAGACGATGGGGATCATCGGTCTGGGCGGCATCGGCGTCGAAATTGCGAAGCTGTCACGCGCCGTCGGCATGAAGGTCATTGCCACCAAGTGGTCGGCGAAGGAGCGCCAGTACGACGTCGAGGGCGTCGACGAGTTGCTGCCACCTTCGGCGCTGATGGACATGCTGCCACGCTGCGATTTCGTCGCGATCGCCGCACCCTGGACGCCGGAGACGGAGAAGATGATGGCAGCGGAGCAGTTCGCCGCGATGAAGCCCGGCGCATACCTGCTCAATGTTGCGCGCGGCGCCCTCACCGACGAGGACGACCTGATCGAGGCGCTGAAGTCCGGCCAACTCGGCGGCGCCTACATCGACACCTGGTGGGATGAAACCGAGCGTCCGCCGCGAGCCGACCTGATCGCGGCGCCGAACCTCGTGATCACGCCCCACACCTCGGGCCGCAGCGACATGGCGAACAGCAACGGCGGCGTCGACCTCTTCTGCGACAACCTTCGCCGCCTGCTCAACGGCGAGCCGCTTGAGAACGTCTTCGACTGGGACAAGGGCTACTAGCGACCGGACAACCGAGGCACTCGTTCGACACGCCTCGGCCTGCTGAGACCGGGAGCCGCTTCGCTACTAAGCCGCTCTCCCTACAAGGGTCTTGCCAGGTTGGATGGTTGTCAGCCGTCGTACGTCGCCGTGATCGCGATGAAGTCGCCGGCTTCGCGCGATGGCCAGAACGCGCCAAGGCGGTCGTCCAGCCGCGTCAACCACTGCGTCAGCTTCGGATGGCGGCGCGTGAAGCCCTCGAAGAACGACGGCGGCGCGAACAGGCAGAACGACCGAACCCTGACGTCGCTGAACGACGGGCCGAGCGCGCGCTGCACCTTCCTCGCGCTGTGGTACCAGGTGCGGACGTGGGCGCCTTCGACGTGGGCAAGAGTGCCGCCGCGCTTGAAGCGCCGAAAGGCTGTGCCGAAGTGGCCGCGCCCCACCTGCGCAATCTCCCAAGGACAGACCGGCGGCATCACGACCCAGACGACGGCGCCGCCGGGTTTCAGTACGTCCGGTAGCTGCCGAGCCACGACGCCGGGGTCTTCGATGCAATTGAGGCCGCCGAGGTTCGAGAAGACGAGGTCGAAGGGCGCACCCGGAAGGCCTTTCAGGTCGGTGAAGTCGCGACGCTCCCAGCTGAGACGGCCGTTGCTCTCCGGCAGCGACGCCTTCGCGGCCAGCGCGTCAAGCATCCCCGCAGCGACGTCGGTGGCGTGAACGCGGTAGCCCTGCGAGGCGAAATACGCCGCATCGATGCCGGAGCCGGCGTTGAGCTCGAGAATCGAGCCGTTCGGAGGCAGCTTCGATTCGACGAGAACGCGGATGCGGCTTCGCAGCCAGATCGTCACCGCGTCGGAGCCCGAGAGCTCGTCGTACTCAGCCGCCTTCGCCGAGAAGCCGCGGTCGACCTCCTGCAGCTGCGAGCCCTGCCCGGTCATTGCGAAGGCGTCGATGCCTGCTCACGGCTGAGAGCGACAGGCAGCGTATTCGCCTTGCGGCGATGGCGAATGAGGTCGAAGAGAAGTCGGCCCTGCAGCAGGGGCAGCGTCACCGCATCGCGCACGGCACCGAGGAGCTGGCGGGGCGAAGAGCGCAGCCCGCGCCGCCATGCCTTGCGAAGCCGGAACTCGGCGTGAAGTGAGCTGTGGAGGTGGTGGTAGAACGACGTCGGATACGGGCCGTCGTAGAGCATCGCCATGTCCTCGGAATCGACCCAATTGCGGTTGCCTTTGAGCTGGTCCTTGACACGCTCGAAGAACGGCGTCCCGGGCAGCGGGTACGACACCGACATGCCGATGTCGTCGGGGCGGCAGTCGCGGACGAGGCGCAGCGTGTTCTGGATGTCTGCCCAGGTCTCGCCCGGGTAGCCGAACTGAAGGAAAAACGCGACCTCGATGCCCGCGTCCTGGAGCAGGCGCGTCGCCTGGCGGATCTGCTCGACGGTCGTCCCCTTCTCCATCGCGTCCAGCACCGACTGCGAGCCCGACTCAGCGCCGATCCAGACCGTCTCGCAGCCGGCGCGTCGCAGCGCATCGACCTCCCCCGGGCGCAGCAGAAGGTCGGCGCGGCTGAGGCACTTGAAGGGCAGCTTCAGACCCTCCGACTCGAGCCGCGCGGCGAAGGCAGGCACCCAGCCCGGCTTGAGGCCGAAGATATCGTCCATGAACCAGAGATGGTGCGCGCCGGAGCGGGCAAGCTGACGGATCTCCTCCACCACTTCGGCGGGGCTTCTGACTGCGTAGCGCTGCCCCCAGATCGGCTTGGCGCACCAGTTGCAGTGATACGGGCAACCACGCGCCGTGACGAGGTTCATCGAAAAGCGCGACTGCCTGCGCCACGCCTCGCGGTAGCGCCCCAGGGGCACAAGGTCGCGCGCCGGAGGCGGCAGCGAGTCCAGGTCGCGCATCGGCTGACGCGCCGCCGTCTTCGTGAACGTCCCGTCCTCGTCGAGGTAGGCAATCCCGGCGACCGAAGGCTGTGAGTCGTCGAAGAGCACGTCGAGGAGCTCACAGAGCGTCTCTTCGCCCTCGTGCAGCAGCGCGTAGTCGGCGCCGCGCTGGAGATAGTCGGCCGCGTTGTCTGTGACGTCCGCGCCGGCGACGACCACGGTGTAGCCGTCACGGCAGGCAGCCTCAACCATCCGGAAGGCGGCCTGGCGCATGCTTAGCAGGCACATCTTCGAGAGGTAGTTGAAGTTGTCTTCGAAGAGGACGGCGACGTCGGGCCGGATCTCAGTCAGCAGCCGCTGCCAGTCGTCCGTCGACTCGGCGAGCATCGCGTCGAAGAGGTGCACCTCGTGGCCGCGCTCCCGCAGCATCGAGGCAGCATAGAGGGTGCCCAGCGGCGGATATGGCTGCATCGCCCGCCAGAGCTTCGGATCAAAGCGCAAGAAGTAGGAGTGCCCGAGGAGCACTTTCATGGAATGTGCTCCTCTTTCATGGCTGCAGCCCCAGGCGCACGAATCGCTCTGCCAGCGCCGCTTCGATCCGGCTGCGATGCGCCTCGACGTGCCCCTTCGCCATTCGCTCATCGAACACGGCCTCGGCGTTGCTACCCGCGTCCCGCCGCAGCTGCGCCGCCTTCCACTGCAGAATTGCCCGTTCCAGCGCTTCGCCGAGACGCCCACCGAGGAGCGTTTCTGGCAGACGCTGCAGCAATCGGCTCGACGGCCCGCTGGTGCTCCGAAGGGTGGCCGGCGTTGCATTCGGCAGGTAGCTGCGCCACCAGGGGTTCTCGTCGAGAAGGCGACGCGCGACCGCGATGCCGCTGACGGGCTGCATCTGGGCCAGCTCCCGGGCAACGTAGGCACTCTTATCCATCTTCAGAGCGTCGGCGGCGACAACGTAGTTCGGGCAGAGCTCGACGCCCGTCAGCCTCGCGAGACGGACGACCGCCACCGTAAAGGCGCGGGCGGTCCACACCCGCCCCGGCTTCGACACGATCAGGTAGTCCACATCCTCGCCCATCTCAGCGTTATCGACCGCAAGTGAGCCGGTGACGATTACGGAAAACACGAAGGGAAGTGCGGCAATCACCCTATTCCAGGGCCTTGCTCGCCGCCTGAGCCGGGCAGAGCTGGCCTGCCGGCGCTCTCGGATCGCGACGATACCTTCGCGCCCGGCGAGATAGAAGTACGGGGGCTCATTGCCGACGAGCTCATGCAGTGACCGCAGCGCAGCCTCGGTCTCTGCCAGCGTCGCAGGAAGCGGCAGCGCCCAGTGGACTTCGGCGGCGGTAAGCGGGTAGTCGAACACGTCGGAGTAGGCCAGCGTGCGCAGCACGGCATCTCGCAGTTCGGTTGAGGAGGCCACTTCTTGACCGACCACGTCAAGCATCAGCAACACCGCTCGCGACACGCCGGTAGGCAGCCAGCCAGAGGCCGAGGATGAGCCAGGACCAGATCCGTCCCGGCGCCAGCCCCCACGTGTAGTAGTCGAGGAAGCCGACAACCGTCACCGCCGCCAGCGCGCCGGAGACGCTGATCAGCTCCGGCGTAAGCTGCTGCCGCCGATGCCAGAGCAGGCCCCACGGCGCCACCAGCAGCATCCCGTAGAAGAAGGCACCGAGGATGCCAGTCTCCGCAGCGACGTCCAGCAGCACGACGTGCACCGGCTGGAAGTTGTACTCGAACTGCGGTCGCCGGTCCTGTATCGCTGCCGGCAGCGCGCCGATGCCTGCGCCGGTGAGAGGGCGGTCGAGAAAGACACCGTTCGCCTCCTTCACCAGGGCGGAGCGCTCGTCCAGCGATCGCTGCTCCGGGCTGCCTTCGACCTGGGACGAAGGGTTGATTCGCGGCCCGATGTACTCGGAGAACTGCAGCAGGCAGGCGCCGCCAACGACGACGCCGACCACACCCGCCGCCAGCCACGCCTTCGCCTCGGCGCTGTGCCTGCGGTACACGAGCAGCGCGGCCACGAGCAGGAAGCCGAGCGCGAAGCTCAGCTCTCCCGAACGCGAGAACGACAGCGCCAGCCCGGCAACGCCCAGCCCAAAGACCGCGATGAGGCTGACCAGCAGCGCCCGCTGTCTCATGCCCGCAAGCCCGGTCGCGAGAACGAGCAGCCCGAAGGAGAGAACACCGCCGAGGATGTTCGGATGGTCGGTGAGGCCGTAACCGCGCAGAAGCTTGCCTGCCTCCGCGGTCCAGACGATGCTCGTGCCGTTGACGTCGGGATCGAGCCGATTCTCGCCCAAGCTCTGAAGCCCCAGTGAACCCTGAGCGACAACCTGGCCGGCGCTGACGGCCGCCTGAAGCACAACCATCAGGGCCACCGCCGGCAGCACGTCGCGGACGCCCCGGACTTCGTTCGCGACGTAGAGGCCGAAGAACACCGCAGCCGTCAGCCGCAGGGAGTCGTACGCAGAGAGACTCACATCGAAGGAGAACGGCACGGAGAGCGACGCAGCAACGACGAGGCCCGCCACGGCCAGGCGGATGGGCATCGGTCCCAGCCAGAGGCCCTTTGGCTGCAGCCTGAGACGCACCGCCCACAGCACCAGCAGCGCGATAAAGGCGACGTCACTCCAGTAGAGGACGAAGTCGACGTACTCGCCGTAGATTGGGCCGTTCGAGCGGTCCTCTAGCGCGAGGCGGGCGCGGAGCGGGCTCAGGACGATCAGGGCACCGAGCGCGAGACGCTCTGCAAGACGCAGCACCTCAATGACCTGGGAGTCGAGCCCTTCCACCCTCGTGCTTCGGGCGAGTTCACCGGTCGTCGACACGCTCATCCGGCACCTCGGAGTACACCGGCGAATGGCGCGGCGCCGGCTGCCAAATCGATGGCGGCCTCAAAGCGGTGGAAGAAGTGCTCGCGATCAAAACGCAGCGCCGACGATCGGAGGTCAGCGAGGTCGAGAGGCCGCGCAAGGGCACGCTGCATCGCCTCCGCTACCGCATCGACCGTCTGCTCCGCGAACAGGAAGCCCGTGACGCCGTCCTCGATGATCTCAAGCGCGCCGCCGCTGCCGAAGGCCACCGGCGGCCTGCCCGCCGCCTGCGTCTCTGCCATGACGAGGCCGAAGTCCTCCTCGCCGGCGACGACCACGGCAGCGCTGGCAGCTACCGCACGCCGGACGTCGTCATCGCTGCGCCAGCCGTGGAAGCGGACATCGGGCCCGGCAAGGCGCTGGAGCTTCGGAAGCTCCGGGCCGACGCCGATCACGTCCAGCGGCAGCTCGTACCGGCTCGCGGCCTCGACGACGAGCTCGACCCGCTTCGTGGCGACGAGCCGGGAGAGGACGAGGAAGCGGCCGGAGCGCTCGGGACTCGGCAGGAAGCGCTCGCAGTCGACCGGCGGGTGCACGACCAGCGCCTCCCGGCCGTAGGTGTCGCGGACCCGGCGCGCCGTATGCTGCGAGACCGCGACGAAGGCGTCGACGCCCTCTGCCGCTGCGAGGTCCCTCTTACGCATCGAAGCGAGCAGCGGCGCCAGCAGCTTCGAAAGCGCCGGCTTGCCTCGGAAGTACTCCTCGCTCTGCCAGAGGAACCGAGGCGGCGTGCACATGTAGGCGACATGGCGGGCGCCGAAGCCTCGCCGGACATGGTGGGCGAAGGCGCTGGTGCTCGAGACAACGAGGTCGTACGCGCCAACGTCGAGCGAGGCAACGGCCGAAGGCAGCAGGGGCAGCATCGCCTTGAGGGGCAGCTTCGCGGGCAGACGCTGGAGGTAGCTCGAGCACCAGGGCCGGCCGCCGATGTAATCGAGCGGCACGGCGGCTTCTCGATGGAGCGAGGTGAAGAGCTCCCAGTCCTGGTACCGCTCAGCGAGCAGGCCGGCGACCCGCTCCGCGCCGCCTATCTGGGTGAGGTAGTCGTGGACGAAGGCAGTGCGACGAGCCGTCTGCACTACCAGGCCCCGCGCATCGTCACGACCGCCGCCAGCGTTCGCAGCAGGATCGTCAGGTCGAATCGAAGGGATCGACGCCGGAGATAAAGGCGGTCATACGCCATCCAGCGCTCGAGAGGCAGGCTGCTGCGGCCGCTCACCTGCCACAAGCCCGTCAGCCCCGGTCTCACGGAGAAGCGCCGCTGCCAGCCCGTCGGGAATCTCGCTGCCTCCTCGGGCACCACCGGCCGCGGTCCAACGAGGCTCATCTGCCCGGCGAGCACATTGAGCAGCTGCGGCAGCTCATCGATTGACGTCCGCCGCAGTACGGCCCCGACGAGCGTGACCCTGGGGTCGTCCGGCGTCTTCGGCGCTGGCGGCTTCACGTCGTCGGCGGCAGCGCGCATTGTTCGCAGCTTGAGCATCGTGAAGCTGCGCCCACCCAGGCCGACGCGGCGCTGGAGCAGCAGCGGGTTTCCGCCGGTCGTAGCGATGATGGCCATCGCGGCCAGAATCACCACGGGGAGGGCCAGAGTAAGGAGAAATGAGCCGAGAGCGAGGTCAATCAGGCGACGAGCAACGAAGTATCCGGAATGCGGTTCTGTATCCTCCGCCGGCAAAACGACGGGCGTCGGGGAGATGGAGCGTACCCTCCCCAGTGCACGTTCGATCCCGCTCCCGACGCTCATCAAAGAACATACGCCGGTCATCGGACACCGGATTCGTGATCAGGGGCGCTTCCTGCCGCCGGGGCGTAACAATTCGCCGAGGCGGCCGAGCAGGAAACCGAGCGAGCGGCGGCGGCTGGCTCGATGTCGGCGCCAGTGGTAGGCGTGGAGCCGTCGCCGCGCTTCGAGCGACGCCAGCGCGCCCCAGCGCACGTCCTCGCGCCGAGCCAGTGAGATCGCTCCGTCCTCCGCCGCCTCAGTGAGGTTCAGCTCGGGAGGCACACGCTGCAGCGCGAACGACGCAACGGCTCGTCGCACCGGCCGCGTTGTCAGCACAAGGCCCTCGTGCAGCGCTGCCGGCGGCTTCGTCGCGTTGAGGTCGACGTCGAAGGGCTCCGCCGGGAGTGACGGCGCGATGCGGCGCAGGCGGTCAGGCAGCAGCTCGTAGAAGGAGTCGTAGACCGCGATCGCCTCGTCGAAGGGCAGGAAGTTATACGGACGACCTCTCACCGGCACCGGCGTCTGGAGCCAGCTCGTCCCGGTGTCGAAGTGGGTGCCGGCATCGCCTGAACCCACGGTCAGCGAAGAGCGAGGGAACACGAAGTAGCGGTCGTCGACCACGAGCTGCCTCGCCACGGCAGGGAACCACTCGTCCTCGCCGAAGCCAAGGAAAGACCGATGCAGGTCGGGATGCGGCGCTGCACGACCACCGGCAAACGCATCGTCGAGGCGCTGCCACTGCGCCGCGCTGAAGGCGAGGCCCTGGGTATACGGCAGCTTGAGGAAGAACTCGTCGCCTCCATCATCGAGCGGCAGAAAGGGTTCCTGGGTGAATCCGTTGAACCACAGCCCGTAGAGACAAACGCCGGCGATGCGGTGGTCGTCGCGGTAAGCGTCGAGTGCGGCGGCGGCGAACTGATAGAACGGCGGCGCGACCAGCAGGTCGTCCTCGAGGAGGACGATGTCGCCGTACTCCCCGCTGAGGCGGCCGCAGCGGCGCAGGTGCTCGAGCAGCCCCAGATGCGCATCATGCTCGATCACGCGCTTCGGCCCATGAGTCCACACGAAGCCGTCAGCCAATCTGCAGACGTCTCGCCATCCCTCGCTGTCATCGCGGTCGATGCTGATGACGAGCGGCACATCCACGCCGGCCGGGTACTCCGCCGCGGCAAGCGACGCCAACAGCCGTTCAAGCGACCGCGCCCGGTTGTAGCCGACAACGACGACCGTTGCCGTCACTGGAGCAGCACCCCCTTCGCCACGTCCGCGACCTCGACGAGTCGGGCCTGCAATGCTCGGCGGTGGACCGGCGGATGCCAGGCGTCGAGCAACCGGTCCCCGACCACCAGCAGCGACGCCGCCTCGACACCCAGTGCTGCGGCCGACGCGAAGAGCGCGGCCGTTTCCATGTCGACCAGACCAGCCTTCTGATCCCGGAAGGACTCGAGCAGTGTCGCGGTCTCGCGGAACGGGGCGTCTGTGGACGCGACGCGGCCGTGCGACGTGAGCTTCTGGTCGCGCGCTCTGTCGAAGTGCTGAAGGGCTGCCAGGAGACGCGCGAAGAGGCCCGCGTCACCTGACGTCAGCTCAGTGCCGAGGGGCAGATAGTGGCGCGACGTACCGTCCGCTGCCACCGCATCCTCGACGACCAGCAAATCGCCCTCGGCGAGGCCATCGTTGATGCTCGCGGCGACATCGACCATGACGATACGCTGCACGCCGGCGGCAGCGAGCTCTTCGACCGCCATCGCCGTCGCGGGCCCGCCGAGGCCGATGCGCCCGGCAAGAGCAGCTCGTCCGCCTGTCCCGGGTAAGACGCGAAGCTGCGGGAAGAGCCCGGCGATGCGGCCCGTTCGGAAGCGCGGGGCCAGGGCGCGAACCAGCGATTCCTGGTGCGTAAGGATGACGGACTCGGGTACGGCAGCGGGAGCACCGCCTCGCCAGGCGATGAGGCCGCGCGCGGTCAGCAACGAGTGCTCTAGCTCTTCCGCCATCCGCCGGATTCTAGCTCAGCATCTCAGACTGACGGCTGACACCCCAGACAGCGAGAATTAAGTGTTGTCGAACAAGCGCCTCAGCACTGTTTAAACGCCGAGAGCGCTCCTGCCCGCGGCCCCGGTGACCATGTCCGTCTGCGGGGTGTGGACGCGCCCGCAGAGGGCATCGCGGTAGTGGCGCTCCAGCTCGTTCTCACGCGAGAGGCCGGGGTTACCGGTGAGCTCCA
>JBFWZE010000020.1:20276-31210 GCA_050185685.1 Dehalococcoidia bacterium | reverse complement strand
TGCGGTGCTGCTTACCGCAGGCCGGCGTCTCCGGTGCTCGGTGGCCGCACCGTGGACGGGGTGTTGGTCTGAGGCGACACCTGCCGCGGTACTGCTGTGCGCGTCGGCTGCGGCTGCGGGGCGAAGAGCCCGCCGAGGCCGCCCGGGTTCGGGTTGTTGTCAATGCCGGTGTAGTAGATCGGCGTCGGAGTCAGCGTCGGCGTGGAGGTCGCCGCGGTACCGGTGGCCGTTGGGGTCGCAGTCGAAGTCGCGGTGCCGGTTGTCGGCGTGGCCGTCGGGGTCGAGGTCGGTACCTGCTGGTTGGTGAAGGTACAGACAGCGTAGGCGAACGGCTCATTGCCAAGGTTGCCCGTGTAGGTGACGACGACGCCGTTGGCTGTCGGGGCGGAGCTAATGCCGGCGCCGGTGCAGCTCGCGCTGACCAGGGTCCAGCCGGCCGGGACGGTCTCGGTCAGCGTGACCACGGTGCCGGCGGGCGTGATCTGAGCGCCGAGCGGGATGCCGAAGGACTGGCCGTCAGCGAGCGACTCAGAGCCGACGATGTTCGCACCGGCGGGCGGGTCGATGACTGCGTTGATCGAGAAGCTGCCAGGTGAGCCGTCGGGCAGCGTTTGCTTCGTCACCACGAGGCAGCGAGCGATGATGCCGTTGTCCGGCGCTCCGTCACAGCCCGGGACCTGGGCCTGCGCCGAGTCGTGGTTGCCGAGGAAAAAGGCAGCAGAGATTGCGAGGACGCTGAGTGCGCTGATCGAGAGCGCCAGGAGGGGGCGGCTGAATCGCATGAGGAGACTCCTCGTTCCTGATTGGGCGCGGCGGAACAAAGGGACTCGCGATACTAGGCGCCGTCTCCAGACCCCTGCAAGGCAAAGCCGCGAACTGTCACAGACCCGTTATGCTCCCGTAACGGCGCTTGCGAGGGACCTGGCGATCGCGGCTCTAGACTTCTTTGACGCTGTCCATCAGCGTGAAGAAGCCTTCCGTCAGGGTCGGGTGGATGAACATCCGCTGCTTGAGGAGCGTCCACGGCTGGTCCGCCAGCATCAGCATCATCAGGCTCTGCACCAGCTCTCCCCCCTCGCTGCCGAGGATCGCGACGCCGAGGAGGCGGTCGTTCTCTGCGTTAACCACCACCTTCATCAGCCCCTGCGTCTCAGAGCGCTCGATCGCGCGGGCCACCCACTCCATCGGGATGCTGCCGACCTTGAGTTTGTAACCTGCGGCGCGCGCGTCCTTCTCGGTCATGCCCACGCGGCCGAGCTCCGGGTCGGTGTAGAGGGCGTAGGGGACGATGCGGCCGTCGATGCTGCGGTCCTTGCCCTCGATCAGGTTCTCGTAGATCACGAGGTGGTCGTCGTAGGAGATGTGGGTGAAGGCGGGACCGCCCTTCACGTCGCCGATCGCCCAGATGCCGGGGACGCTGGTCTCGAGGCGTCCGTTGACCCTGATCCAGCCGAACTGGTCGGTCTCGACGCCCGCCGCATCGAGGCCGAGCGTGTCCGTGTTCGGGACCTGGCCGATCGCGACGAGGAGATGGCTGCCCACGACGGTCTCGCTGCCGCCCTCCTTCTCGAGCTCGACCTCGAGGCCGCCTCCCGTTTTCGCGACCCGCGCCGCCTTTGCGCTGACGTGGAAGGCGATGTCCTCCGCCTCGAGCGCCGCCCGCAGCGCATCTGAGACCTCGTCATCCTCACGGGCGGCGATGCGCGGACCCTGCTCGATGACCGAGACGCGGCTACCGAAGCGCCGGAACATCTGCGCGAACTCAAGGCCGATGTAGTTGCCCCCGAGGACGATGAGGTGCTCAGGCAGCTCCGTCAGGTCCATGACGTTGCGGTTCGTCAGGTAGGGAACGCTGTCGAGCCCCGGGATGGGGACGATGCGCGGGCGGGTGCCGGTGTTGATGAAGATGCGCTCGCTGCCCAGCTCTTCGCCGTTGACCTCGATCGTGTGCGGGCCCGTGAAACGGCCGTGGCCTTTGAGCCAGCTGAGCGTCGGCCGGTCACTGGCTTTGCTCTCCTGGCCGCTTCGCATGCTGAGGACGATCTCGTTCTTGCGCGCGACCACCTCGGCGAGGTCGACGCGGACGTCCGACGTGTGGACGCCGAGGCCGCCGCGGGCGTAATGGGCGATGCGGGCGCTGGCGATCATCGCCTTCGTCGGCGTGCAGCCGTAGTTGATGCAGGAGCCGCCGAGCCATTGCTCCTCGACGAGCGCCACCTTCTGGCCGAGTTCGGCGAGCTTGTGGGCGAGCGGGCTTCCGCCCTGCCCGGCGCCGATGACGATCGCGTCGTAGTTCTCCACGATGAGCTCCTTCAGATTCGAAACCGGGACGCCCGGACTCGCTGAAGGAGCGAGCGCTGAAGCCTCGGCAAGACCGCGGGCCCCGGCCATTCCGAAGCCCTCTTCACGGTAATCGCCCGGCCGTTACTTCGCGATCACATCTACTGCCAGCTGCGTTGCCAGAGCTGATCGTAGGTGAGACCCCACGGCGGCCGCAGGAAGCCCAGCGCCCTGACGTCCTCGAAGGCTGCGCCAAAGGGCGACGCACGGTGGAAGGTGCCCCCGCCGACGACGCGACAGATCCGCTGCGTCATCGATTCCGCCAGCTCCGCGATCGCGTTCTTCGCGTGCAGCGTGTCGAGGCCGGCGCCGGCGCCCTTCGTCTCGACCGCGCGCAGGCCGGCGTCGAGGGCGGCGCGGATCTGCCACATCTCCGACTCGATGCGCACCCACTCGGTCTGCTCGTACGGGTTCATCGACTCGCGGCGGCGCCCGGTCTGCTCCCTGGCGCGCTCGTACGCAGTCTCTGCAACGCCGACGATGACGGAGGTGAACAGGGAGGCGATCAGCGGACCGACCGCTGCCTGCACGCCGGTGAGGTTGCCCGGCCAGGCGATGCGGGTTGCGGGGTAGTCGGTGAACTCGAAGGCGTGGCTCTGCGTGCCCGCCATGCCGTGACCGTCCCACTCCGCCACCAGCTTCATGCCCGTGCTGCCGTCCCAGGCAGCGTCGCGGATATCGAGGTAGAACCAGTCTGCCTCGGTCTCGCCTTCCGGCAGCGCGGAGGTGATCACGTAGGTCGTTGCGCCCGAGCCACTGCCGAAGTGCTTCTGGCCGCTGAGCAGGTAGCCGCCCTTGCCGTCGTCTTTCGCCACCGACTTCGTGCGCGCGACGTCACCGCCGCTGCCCGGCTCCGACGTGATCGTGCCCCACCACTCGCCCTTTAGCGCGCTTTCGGCGGTCAGGCGGCACTGCGCTGCCCAGGCCTCGCGGTGCTGTTCCGGCGCGTCTCCCGGGCAGAGCCAGAACGAGAGCACGGCAGGGTGCATCGCGCTGACCAGGGCGACCGATGGGTCACCGTGTGCCACCGCCCGCACGAGGTTGGACGCGTCTCGCGTCGAGGCTTTCATATCGACCCAGAGCCCGCCCGCCGACACCGGGGCGCCAATGGCCGTAAACCCCGCTGCCGCCAGCTTCTCGAAGTCGGCGCGGTCGATCGCGCGGCGGGCCTGGCGCATGGACCGCTGGGTGGCGAACTCGCGTGCCACGGATTCGACGTTGCTCTGGACCGTGTTCATATTCACGCTGGCAGTCTCCGTTCGGCGTGATTCTATCCGAACGAGCGGGGCGATCGCCGCCATACTGCGCGTGAAATTCACACATGCACCTCAGGACACAAAGCCAGAAGCATACTGAAAGCCCTGTCCCAAAGGACAAGGCCGCTGGTTCCTTGCTGGAGGACGGGTCCGCGCTACTTCAGCCCAGCGTCGCCGGTGCTCGGAGGCCTGATCGCGAGGCCTGCTGCCGCCACAGGGGTCGGGCTTGGTTGGAAGGTCGCGCCGGGCTGCGGGAAGATCCCGCCGACGTTCGGCCGGGCGCCCTGGTTCACGACGGACGGCGTAGACGTCGGGGCGGCAGCTGCCGTTGCCGTGGGAGTCGCGGTGGTCGTAGGAGTTGCCGTCGCTGTGGGTGTAGACGGCACACCGACCACCGGCGGCGGTGATGGCGGGAGGTTCGTGAAGACGCACACAGCGTATCGGGCCGGCGCCTGGCCGAGGTCTACCGCCGTAAGAATGACGCTGCCCGGCCCGTTCGGCGTCACGCTGAAGCCGGCGTTGTTTGAGCAGTCGATCTTCCAGGAGAACCACCCGAGAGGAAGCGTCTCCGTAATCGTGATCGTATCGCCGATGTCGAGGTCGAGCGGGATGCCATACACATCGCCATGGCCGAGGACGAAGTTCTCGAGCGAGATGTCGCCCGAGGCCTGGAAAGCAAAGTCCTGGGCAGGCAAGCCTACGGGGAAGATGACCTTCTCGATGAGCAGGCACCGGTCGATCGGCGCTACCTGGGCGACGCCTACCTGGGCGTCGTCGTTGCAGCTCGGCGGTGGAGGCGTCGTTTTCGTATTCGTGTAGGTGCAATCGAGCATCCGGCCGCCGAAGATGTCGCCGGCAGCTGTGTACGTGGCGACACCCGGTTCCTCGTCGAACACGAGATCGGAGTAGCCAAGCCCATCGCAGCTGATGGTGACCTCCCAGCCGTCCTCGATCGTCTCCGTGATCACGATTTCGGCATCGGTCGCGAGATTCGGATCGAAGGTATAGGAAACAGCATCGCCGTCGCCGAGGTTCGAGGTCGCCGGCGTGACGCTGTTTCCCGCCAAAGAGAAGGCGAAGGTCTCGTTGCCGGTGCCGCCCACCACCACCTTGCGGATGACGATGCAGCCCTCGGTGGGGAATTCGGGTGCGGGAGTGCAGGGGTCCACCTCTGGTGGCGTGTTCGTCACGAGGCAATCAATGTAGGCGCTCTCGGAAGGCACCTCGTCCTGCAGATTGAGCGTCGCGATGTCCGGCGTCGTCGAGTCGTCCCGGATGAAGCCCAGGTTTTCGCAGAAGATCGACACCGTCCAGCCGGTGGGGACGTCTTCCTGGATCACGATCTGGGCCGGCAGCTGAAGTCCCGCCGGAATCGGGTAGGCAACCGCTTCGCTATCGCCGAGCGTGAACTCACCCTCAGGCCCGTCGCCGCTGATCTCGAAGTCGAACAGGTCGTCGCCGCCGCCCGTCACAACCTTGCGAATGATCACGCAGCCTCTGCGGTCTCCGGTGGGACCAGCCACCGGCTCACAAGCGTTGTCCTCGAGGTCGTCTATCGGGTAGCCCGCCGGCCTGACGGCGCTGCTCGCTTCTCTCTGCGTGCTGGTGGGCGCAATGGCCTCGACGGATGCGACGCTGAAGCGTCCATCACTGGAGACGAGGAAGAGGAGCCACATGAGCGCCGCGATCGCGCCAAACCGCTTCAGGGTCGAAGCTGCGTTGATTTCTGCCGGCATCCGTAGGCGCCCCATTCCTTCTTACAGGGCGCTGTCAGAGCCACTGACCCGCCGTCCATCCGAACTATAGCAGGCCCGACTTCTCTGGAAGCCGCCTTCGATCAGGTCAGCTGCGTGATAAAGATCGTCGCCAGGCCGAGGTAGATCAGGAAGCCCATCAGGTCCGTGATCATCGTGTCGAAGACTCCCGCAATCGTCGCCGGGTCGATGCCGAACCTGCGCAGTGTCAGCGGGATGATCACGCCCGTGGTCGAAGCAACGAGCATGTTCAGGAACATCGCAGCGCCGGCAACGACGCCGAACAGGGCGTGCCCCTGCCAGACCCAGGCAACGAGACCAAGGACGCCGCCGAAAAGGGCGCCCTTGATGAGACCGAGGATCCATTCCTTGCGAAGCACCCTCAGGCCGTCGCTCAGCTCGACCTCGCCCAGCGCCATCGAACGCACCATGATCGTCGCGGTCTGAATACCCGCATTGCCTGCCTGACCGGCGATCATTGGCATGAAGATCGCCAGCGCCGCGAGCTTGTCGAGGGTGCCCTCGAAGAGCGAGATGATCACCGCGCCTGCGAACGCCCAGGCCATGTTGAAGCCAAGCCATGGGATGCGGCGTCCTGCCGACTCGAGGACCGGGCTGAATGCCCACTCCTTGATGCCGACACCGGCCATACGGAACATGTCCTCCGTGGCCTCCTCTACCGTCACGTCGAGGACGCGGTCGCTTGTGATCACGCCGCGGAGCCGTCCATCGGCGTCGACGACGGGGAGCGCCTGCAGGCTGTAGTGGCGCATGCGCTCGGCTGCGACCTCCCGGTCCTCGTCGACCCGGACGCTGTAGATTTCGCTGTCGACGATGGCTGCGATAGGCGTTTCCGGCAGCGCCGTGACAAGGGCGCGCAGGCCGACGACGCCGCTGAGCCTTCCGTCCGCGTCCACGACGTAGAGATAGAAGGGTTGGTCGACCTCCGGCCCCTCGCGCCGGAGAAACTGCAGCGACTCCTCGACGGTCCAGTCGCGCCGCAGGGCGACGACGTCCGGGAGCATGACGCCGCCGGCGCTTTCCTCCGGGTAGGAGAGGAGCTCCTCGACCGACTCGCGCTCCTCCATGAGGTTGACGACTGCCTGCTGCCGGTCCTCGGGCAGGTCCTGCACGATGTCCGCGGCGATGTCCTCATCGACGCGGTCGAGCAGTGGCGCGAGCACTTCGGCGGGCAGGTCGCGCGTGATGTCGGCGCGGACCTCTTCGTCGAGGTACTCCAGCACTTCGGCGAGGTTCTCTGCGTCGTAGAAGGCGAGGATCTGCGTACGGATTTCGGGTTCCATACGCTCGAGGGTGTCTGCCTGGTCGGCAGGATGCTGCGCGATCAGCGTGACAACGGCGCGTTTCAACTGGTCATTTTCGATGAGGTCTGTGACCTCGTCGCGCAGGTCTTCTCGGAGCTGTTCGTCAACCATGGCAAGCCCAGACTAGAGGCAGCGCAGAGCACGGCCTCGATTACGAAATCAGGTTGGGGGTTAGTCGTTAGCGCGCCTGGGGTCTAGGCGGGTGGTGCGGGGCATGCTGGCTGAGGGGCAGCATGAACCGCCGGCGTTGGGTGTCAGTCTTCTGAACCCGGGCCGTGGGTCTCCTGTCTGGGAAGGAGTAGCTGGGGACGCGGCAAACCGCCATGTAGGTCCGGCTCCACTGTGATATCCACCGTTTCTCAGGATACCACCGACATTGATTTCGGACATGCGCTAAAAGGTAAACGTGGCGTTAATGTCACGGTTTGACGGCCCTTCTGGGCGAGCCTACGCTTACCTCGCCAGTTCAGACAGGAGACAGCGATGATTGCAGGCCAGCAGATCGACAGCCGCGTCCAGACCCTTCTCGACGCGAAGAATGAGCGCCGCGAGGTCGGCCGCATCGACCCCGACGGACTCCTCTCTGAGGACGAGGCCTATCGTCTGCAGTTGCAGTACGTCGACACCCTTATTGCCGGCGGTGACAGCGTCGTTGGCCTGAAGACAGGCCTCACGAGCCGCGCCAAGCAGGAGACGATGGGCGTCATGCAGCCGATCCTCGGCCACGTCATGGCGTCGAGCGTCGTGCCGGAGGGGGCGCCGGTGGTCTGCGGTGAGCTGATCCACCCGCGCGCCGAGCCCGAGATCGCCTTCGTCCTCGAGCACGGCCTCGAGGGTCCGGTCACCGCGGCCCAGGCCTGCCGGGCCACTGCTCTCGTGATCCCGGCGGTCGAGATCATCGACAGCCGCTTCCTCAACTTCCGCTTCGGCCTCGGCGACGTCGTGGCCGACAACACGTCGGCGGCGCGCGTGATCTTCGGCAGTATCGGCATCAAGCCCACAGATGCCGACCTGCGCCTGATCGGCATGGTCTACAGCAAGAACGGTGAGGTGCAGTCGACCGCCGCCGGCGCCGCCGTGCTCGGCAACCCCTGGGAAGCACTCGCCTGGCTGGCCCGCCGCGCCTGGGAGCTGGGACGCCCGCTGCAGGCCGGCCAGATGGTCCTCGCCGGCGCCCTCGCCGATGCCGTCTTCGTCAACCCCGGCGACAACGTGCGCGTCGAGTTCGACCGGCTCGGCAGCCTCAGCGTCAATTTCGCCTAGAGAGTCCGAGGGACGCCTGACTAGGCATTTCGAAGCGCAGACGCCCCAGCTTTGTCATTCTGAGGAACGAAGAATCTAGCCTGCCAAGACCGACAGAAGGCTCCATGAGGCGCGCCCCCGCCCTCTGGTGGCGGCCGCTAGCGCTTCAGGATCTCGTCGAGGATCGGGTCTTCGCCGAAGTAGTAGATCGGCAGGCGCTGTGAGACGAGCATCTGCAGCTCGCCGATCTTCTCACCTGACCGCGAGTGGGCGACGATTCGCACACGGGTGAGGTCGCCGCTCGGCGCCGTGCGGTACACCTCAAACCAGTCGTCGTTGTGCGAGTGGATCGCCGAGATGCCGTCGAGCAGCGACACCTTGAGCTTGCGTACGGCATCTGGCCGCAGCGTTGCCTCGGACTTGCCGTTCACGACCGGTGTCAACTCGAGGATCGTGTTGAAGTTGAAGAACTCCAGCGTGTCGCCGAGGGTGAATTGCGTGCTCTGATTGCGTGGCACGCGGGCGATCTCATAACGCCGCCCGGCGAGGGCAAGCTTGTCGAAAAGGTTCATCGATTCATCTCCATACGACGCTGGGGGCGTCGCATCGTGTCTCCCCAGACTCGTGTAGTTGTAAGCCTAGCTTAAGACATCGTTAGCAGTCGCGGGGATCGAAGTGGTCCGAAGCGGCGTTCCCCGATCGTCCACCAGGAAGCTCCTCCTTCGACGACCGACACCGGGCGGGTCCGAGCCCGGAGCCCTGCGGCCGGGCAATCGGATTACGAGAAAAAGGCCCGGGCACAATGCCCGGACCCCTCTCCTGTGTCAGCCGGCGGCGTTGGCCGTTACGCCTCCTGGCTGAGGTCTGTGATGTAGTGGTCGGCGCGGATCGCGGCGGTGGCGCCATCGCCGGCTGAGCTGATCACCTGGCGCGCGGAGTTGGCGCGAATGTCGCCCGCGGCGAAGATGCCGGGGACGTTGGTCTCCATCCACTCATTCACGATGATGTGGCGGCCCGCATCCATCTCGACGAGGCCTTCGAGGAAGCTGCTGTTGGGCGTGTGGCCGATGAAGACGAAGACGGCAGAGACAGGGATGTGCGAGATCTGGCCCGTCTTCAGGTTGCGCACCTTCACCGACTCGACTGCCTTGTCGCCTTCGATCTCCTCCACGACGGTGTCCCAGGTGAAGTCCATGTTCGGCGTCTCGAAGGCGCGGTCCTGGAGGATGGCGCTGGCGCGCAGCGTATCGCGGCGGTGGATCACGTTGACGTTCGAGGCGTAGCGCGTGACGAAGAGGCCCTCGTCGATCGCGGAGTCACCGCCGCCGACGACCGCGACCTTGTCGCCCTTGAAGAAGGCCGCATCACAGGTCGCGCAGTAGGAAACGCCGAAGCCGGTCAGCCGCTCTTCCCCCGGCACCTCGAGGCGGTTGTAGTCGGCGCCGGCGGTGATGATCACCGCCTTCGTCGTGTAATCGCCGTCCGCGGTGTGGACGATGTGCTCCTTGCCCTGCGGCTCGATGCTGGTGACGGTCGTGTAGGCCATCTCCAAGCCGTATTTCTCGGCCTGCGACTGCATCGTCTGGCCGAGGTCGAAGCCGTTGATCTCGGGGATACCAGGGTAGTTCTCAATCACCGCGGTGAGCGCGATCTGACCGCCGGTGACGTTCTTCTCGATGAGCAGCGTCTTGCGCTGGGCGCGCGCGGCGTAGAGGCCGGCGGAGAGACCCGCGGGGCCGGCGCCGATGATGATGATGTCGTATTCCTCTGCCAAAATGGGGACCTCTGCTCGGGTGTGGGTAACTGTGAGGGACGTTCACGAGGGCCGACCCGGAGTGGGACGGCCCTCGTAGCTTTTTACTGCGAGCTGACTGCTGTCAGCTAGGCCAGCGCGTCGTCCAGGCGCTTCTTCAGGTCACCCTTCGGCCGGAAGCCGATGATCTGACCGACGGGCTCGCCGCCCTTGAAGACCAGGAGCGTGGGGATGCTGCGGATGCCGTACTTGGCGGCCGTGCGCGGGTTGTCGTCCGTGTTCAGCTTGCGGAACTCAACCTTGCCTTCGTACTCGTCGGCAAGCTCTTCAACGATCGGCGCGACCATGCGGCAAGGTCCGCACCAGGGCGCCCAGAAGTCGACCAGAACCGGCTTGTCGGCGCTGATCACATCGGTGTCCCAGTTAGTGTCTGTTACGTCTGCGGGCTTCGCCATCGCGAAATTCTCCTTTGAAGTGCTGCGTAGCTTTGACTCAATTGTCCTCTACCGGATACACTCTAGTATACCCCTGAGGGGTATGTCAAACGGTTTAAAAGGCAATGAAATGAACAAAGAAGAGCAGCCCGCGTTCACGAAATCCACCCTTGATACCCACGCGATCGCCACGCGTCTCCGCCGCATCGAGGGGCAGGTGCAGGGCCTTCAGCGGATGCTCGACAGTGGCCGCGAGTGTGAGGAAGTCCTTACGCAGGTCATGGCCGTGCGCAGCAGCATCGACCAGGTAGGCCTCCTGCTGATGGAGCGCCACATCGAGCACTGCATCATGGAGGGCCTACCCGCCGACTCACCGCTGACTAAGAACCTGGGCGACGCCCTGAAGTCCTGGGCCCGTTTCGGCCTGGTCCCGGGCGCGCGTTCCGACCTGGGTTCGGCCGGTTAGAGCGCGCACCGCCGCCGGTTGGCCTGCCGCCTCGCGGGGGCGGACCACCGGGGCGACCACCCCGGCCGGCGCCGCTGAACCCGCCTCGGTTGCTCGGCGCACCGCTGCGTCCGCCGGGCCGGGGCGTGAACTCCTTGGAGCCGCCCGTCTGGTTGGCCTTGCGCGGGTAGAAGTCGCGTGAGACGGGAGGACGGCGGTTGCCGCGGTCCTCGCCACCCTCAGCGCCCTCGAAGCCGCGGCGTGGCGGCGGGCGGTTGCCAAACGGCCGCGGTCCGCGGGATTGCTGGTACGGCGGCCGGCCTTCGCCGCCGCCACTGCGGGGACGTCCGTACTGGTTCGGGAAGTCGGGGCGCCCGCCGCCACC
>JBFWZE010000020.1:15035-20176 GCA_050185685.1 Dehalococcoidia bacterium | reverse complement strand
ACCGCCGCCGCCACCGTAAGGAGGGCGGTCGCCGAAGTTGCGCCGTGGTCCACCGCCACTCGGTCCCGGGCGGTCGGTGAATGGACGGGGCGCGAAGTCGCGTCGCGGGCCCCGGTTTTCGTGACCGCCGCTGAACTCGCGTCGCGGTCCGCTGGGCGGGCGGTTTCCGAAGTCCCGGTTGTCGCGGTTGAAGCCGCCGCGTTCGGGGAAGCTGCGCTCGCCGGCGCTGGGCGATTCGTTCGCCTCGCCGGTCTCTTCCTCGTCGCTGTCTTCGGCTTCGAGCTCGGCGATCAGCGCGGCAACCTCGGCCTCGTCGTCGTTCATCTCCTCATCGTCGATATCGGTGGGAATCTCGTCGTTGAGGTGGGCAACGGCGTCTTCGGCCGCCTCGAAGCGAGGCCGGAAGACGGGGCGTGGGCGAGGGGCGGAGAAGTCGCGCTGCTGCCGCGGGAAACGCACCTCGGAGGCACGCGCCGGCTTCGGCGCGACAAAGGCCATGATCGTAACGCGCTCCGGCCCCGGGTTCGTGAGCCAGTGCTCGACACCCGGAGGTACGACCAGCGCGTCGTGGACGCCCAGCTCGTGCTCGGAGACACCGGTGCGGATCACGCACCTGCCCTCGACCACGACATAGAGGTTGTCGGAGACGTCGAAGGTCTGGCGCTCCTCTTTCTGGTCGGGCTCCATGCAGACCAGCTCGCAGGTCAGGCGGGGCCGGTCGATGACGTTTACGCGGATCGGCTTCTCGCGCAGAAAATGGCGCGCCTGATCGAGGTTCAATACTTCCATGATGGACTGCTTTCTGGCTCTAGCTCGTGGCGGGAGGCGTGGTCTTGGGCTGCCGGGAGAAGGACGCCCGCATCGTCTCCATCAGCTTGTGGTCGGCCGCAACCTTGGCGACCTTCAGGGCGTTCTTGATCGCGATGGCGTTCGAGCGTCCGTGGGCTATCACCACAATACCATCAACGCCAAGCAGGACGGCGCCGCCCGTCTCCTGGTACTGCATGCTTGAGAGCCGCTTTTTGATCGCCGGCTTGAGGATGACGCCCGCGACCAGGAGCCACGGTCTGCTCTTAATCGCCGCAGTAACCTGCTGAATGATGTAGTCGGCGATGCCTTCGCCGGCCTTGAGGGCAATGTTTCCGGTGAAGCCGTCTGCTACCAGAACGTCGATCAGGCCCTGATGGACGTGGGTGCCCTCGATGTTGCCGATGAAGTTCAGGTCCGATTCGCGCAGCCGTTCATGGGCGCCGAGCACGAGCTCGTTGCCCTTGGTCGGCTCCTCGCCGTTGCTCAGGAGGCCGACGCGAGGCCGCGCGATGCCGAAGACCTTCTGCATATAGACGGAGCCCATCTGGCCGAACTGGAGCAGGTGGTTCGGGCGGCAATCGATGTTCGCCCCGGTGTCGATGAGCAGCACGCGCCCGGTGTTGTAGACCAGGACGAGCGCGACCGCTGGACGCTCGATGCCCTCAATGCGGCCGAGGGAGAGGAAGGCGGTGGCCATGACGGCGCCGGTGTTTCCCGCCGACACCATGCCGGCGACCTCGCCGCACTTCACGAGCTCCATCGCGACGTAGGTCGAAGCGTCGCGGCTGCGGCGCACGGTGCGGACGATCTCGTCTTCTTCCATGCTGATCGCGTCCGCCGAATTGACGATCGAGATGCGCGGGTCCCTGGGGTGCTTCGCCAGTTCGGCAGCGATCACGTCTTCAGGCCCGACGAGGGCGACCTCGACATCGAGCTCTTTCACGGCGAGCAGAGCGCCCTTGACACGTTCCTCTGGGGAAGAGTCTCCCCCCATCGCGTCCAGAGCTAATTTCAACGAGGTTCCTCCGCCCGGGCGACGAAGACAAGATTGTCCCCGTGTCCCACCGGCGACAGGTCATAGTCGCCGTAGACATGCGTCACACGAAAGCCGCACTGCTGCAGCAGCAAGGTCAGCTCTGCCTGACTAGAGTAGCGCAGTTCGGTCGTAAAGACTGACCGCCTGACCTGCCCGTCTGTGGCGACCCGGTCATAGACGTACGTCCAGCGTCTGACCTGCCGCTCCGGGTAGGCGTGACCGGCGACCATCTTCATCACCGTCTCGCCGCTGTCGGGGTCGACGCGCGCCCATTCGAAGAGCAGCGGTGTGTGAGCGTCGTCATCCCAGTCGACACTGAGGGGAGAGCGAACGCTGAAGGCGAACATCCCACCAACATCGAGATGGGCCCGAACGCGCTCGAAGCAGTCGCGCTGGTCCCGCGTCGTCAGCAGGTGCTGCAGCGTGTTCGCGGCGACGACGATCAGCCCGAACTTGCGCCCGAGGTCGAAGCTCGTCATGTCGCCGTCCAGCAGCTCGACCGAGGCGCCCTTCGGCAGCTTCGTCGCCTCGAGGTTTGCGCGCGCCTGTGCCAGCATCGTCGCGGAGGTGTCAATGCCGACGACCTCATAGCCCGCCTCGGCCAGGGGGATCGCGACGCGCCCGGTACCGGCGCCGAGCTCGAGGATCGTGCCGTCGACTGCCTGCGCCAGGTTCTCGTAGAAGTCGACGTCCTCGGTGAAGTCCTCGTAGGAGAAGTCGTAGATGTCGGCGATCGGTGCGTAGGGATCGTTCGGCGCCCTGCTCGCCTTCTTACGGGGGCTCAGGGGACGACCATCGCGGGCACTTGGGGGCTGATCACGCCCTAGATTGTAGCAACGCGCGGGCGCTGACCGAAGTGGGAATGCCGCGCGGTCCCGGAAATGGCACCGCGCGGCTTTTCGATGAAGCAGCCGCGATTCAGGGCGCGAAGCTGACGCCGTTTGCCGGCGCTGCTTCGGCCACGCCGTCGTCCTCGTCGTCCAGTTCCGGCTGGCGGAAGATGTGGAGCAAGAACGTCAGCACGATCATCACGTGCATAGCGGAGCACCACAGGCAGATGCGGTCGAGCTGCAGCACCTCAACGCCGATCAGGTACACCACCGTCACGAGACCGAGGACCGACCAGCCGACCTGCGCCGGTTGCAGCCACGACGGTTCGACACGCCGCACCAGCGTCACCAGCGCCATAGCACCAACCACCGCGAACCAGGCGATGCCACCGATGCTCCAGGGCAGGCCGGCGACCTCCGCGTACTTGCTCGTGAGCACCTGCTCGCAGTTGACCACCCCGCTCGAATTGCAGACCAGCGGCACGTCCGAGTAGTGCACCGACGTGAGGTACCCCGAGATTGCGATGCCGGCGCCCGCAAACAGGACGAGCACGATGGAGATGATGCGGTTGCTGTTCATCGCGCTTACTTCAACGAGCTCGCGGCCTTGACGACCTCATGGGCGCTGCAGACTTCACCGGGCTGACCGCCGGTGAGCTTGCAGAGCGCCGCGGTCAGCACGTTCGCGCTGCCGACGATCGCCTGGCTCTGCTGGCTGCCGGTGTCCTGGATCTTCGCCGCGACCTGCTCGACGCTGAGGTTTGCGAGCAGGCTCGGGTTGAAGTTCGCGCCGCCGATCTCGTACTTGCCGCCCATGTAGAGGTAAGGGATGCCGCCGCCGGCATTGTAGGTGGAGACGATCTTCTGCTGTTCGTCGGTGAGCTCCTGGAGCTTGCCGTAGCTGCCGCCCTCGCGCTCATTCGTGTACATCTCAACCGGCGTGAATGCCAGGTACGGGCTTTCGTACGTGCTGCCGTAGAAGCTCACGGTCGGCGTGTGTGGGAAGGAGTCGTCCCCGGCGGAGTGGCTCGCCTGCAGGTTCGTGAACGTGCCGAAGCGGCTGAGTGCCAGGAGCAGCGGCCATCGCTCGGCGGCGCAGAACGGGCAGTACTCGGCCCCAACGTAGAGGACCTCGGGCTTGCCGTTCTCAGTAATAGGGGTCCCGGTGATCGACGTCGGCGGGTTGGCGGCGGTGCCGTTGCCGACCGCGGCGAAGACGGAGGTGGGGACGCTCTGCAGGCTATCGGCGACGGAGGCGTCGAGCGGTGTCGACGGTCTGGACGCCGCCGAGCCGTCGCTGCTCGTCGTTTCAATAATTGCGATCGCCAGGAGGCCGCCGACCAGGATGACGCCGGCGAGGGCAAAGAGTAGCGTGCGATTTCGCTGCACGAACGACTCGCGATACGTGCGTGCGGCTGGACGGCGCTTGGTGCGTGAGGAATTTGCTCGGGTTCCCATGATCTAAACCTCTATCCCGGCCCCCGGTTCAGGACGGCCGGCACTGACTGCCGCGAAGGCAGGTTGAGTCGACGGAGGTCAGATCGAACGGGGAGGCGGATCGGTCGAAAGCGGCGCAGCCGCCGGCGGCGTCGCGACGGCGAGGTCGAGCGCGCCAGGGACGGTCGCCGGTGGTATCGGCGGTGCGAGCTTCGCGTGAAGCGTGCTGCCCACGTCGACAGTGCCGGCGCAGTTCGAGAGTGAGCCGTGGCAAAACTGGGTTGGGGAGCCGTGGTCGCTGCCGGCCGCTTCGAGTGGCGCGACCCAGTGGTCGAGCACCAGGACCTGGCAGAGAAAACCAAGTGCCAGCAGCGCAGCTGCAAGGACGTACAGCATGCGTTGCCGCCGGCTGGTCAGTCGCATGTTCATAGCACTAGTGAAGCATGCCGCCGCCGCGCTTGAAACGTGCCATTTGTCCCATCTTCTTGAGCGAAGTGTTAAATGGCGCCTTATCCGTGTTGACGTTGCTTTAGCAGCCAGAGCGACCCGAGCACCGCCACTGCGTCCTCGGCCACCGCCACCGCGAACGCTGCGGCTGCGGGCGAACCGCCGTGTTTGTAAGCCGCGTCGGTCGCCTTCGCTGTCAGCCCAACCCGGAAGTGGTAGCCGGCGTAGCTGCCGAGCACGCCGCCGACCGCGCCGAGCAGCGCCCCTCGCAGCCAGCTCTGGTTGCTCGACGAGGCGACGATCGCGCCGCTGAGCCCGCCCGTCTTCGCCCGCACGATCAGTCCCGGCGTCATCAGGCGGCTCGGCGTGAACGGCAGCTTGTCGGCCACCAGCTCGCCCGCCGTGCCGAGAGTGAGCAACGCCCGCGCCGGCGTCGAACCGGACTTCGCGAACAGGCCCTGCGGCCGAAGCCAGCCCCACTTCTGCGCCCAGGCAATGGCCCCAAGCGGTGTCGCCGATCGAAGCCCCGCCATGAAGCCAATGAGCAGTGCGTCCATATCGCCGCTGCGCGTAGGAGAAGA
>JBFWZE010000020.1:11451-14935 GCA_050185685.1 Dehalococcoidia bacterium | reverse complement strand
AGCGGCGGAACGATCGGCACCTCACCGACGCCGCGGACGCCGTAGGGGTGACCCGGGTTCGCAACCTCCACCAGCTCCACGTCGAGCATCGGCAGGTCGAGCGAGGTCGGCATGCGGTAGTCGAGGAAGCTCGCGTTGTGCATGCGGCCGTCCTGGCCGAGGAAGTACTCCTCGGTCAGCGCCATGCCGACGCCCTGGGCAACCGCGCCCTGGATCTGGCCTTCGACATAGCTGGGGTGAATGGCGGTGCCAACGTCCTGGACCGCGGTGTAGCGGAGGACGGTGACCTTGCCGGTGTCCGGGTTCACCTCGACGTCGACGATGTGGCCGGCGAAGGCAGGCCCGGGGGTGTTCATGTTCTTGTTCGAGCCGACGTCGATCGTGCCGCCGGTGCGGGGCAGCATGCGGCCGAGCTGCTTGAAGGTGAAGCTGCGCTCCTTGCCCTCAGCGTCCTTCGGGCCGCGGATGATGCCATCGTCGCCGTAGGCGACTTCGTCGACGCCGCACTCCCAGATCTTCGCGGCTCGGGCGCACATCTGCTCCCGGATCTGCATGCCCAGGTCGTAGGCCACCCAGCCGCCGGCGAAGGTCGTGCGGCTGCCGCCGGTGTTGCCGGTGAAGCCGACCGAGTCGGTGTCGACGATCTTCGGCTGCACGTCGTCGTAGTCGATGCCCAGCGTCTCCGCCAGCTGCATCGCGATCGAAGCGCGCGTGCCGCCGATGTCAACGGAGCCGAGCACGAGGCTGACGACGCCATCAGCGTTGATGCTGGCGCTGCCGCTGCTCTCGTTGCCGCCGTTGCCCCAGAAGCCCATGCCGACGCCGCGGCCGCGGTTCGGGCCGGTCAGCTCGGAGCGGTAGTGGGCTGAGTTGATCATGGCGTCCATGACCTCCTCATTGCCGATTCGGCGGAACTTCTGGCCGTTTGAGCGGACGGTGCCTTCCTTCGCCGCGTTCTTGCGGCGCAGCTCCATCGGGTCCATCTCCAGCTTCTCGGCCAGCTCGTTGATCAGCACTTCGGCGCCGAACATGCCCGCGGGCGTACCGGGGGCGCGGTAGGCGGCGGTCTTCGAGAGGTTGGTGAGGATGTCATAGCCGTCGACGACGACGTTCGGAATGTCGTACGGGGTCCAGACGCCGTTCATCGCGCCGCCGATCGGTGAGCCCGGGTATGCGCCGGACTCGAGCGCGATCAGAGCGTATGCCGCGGTGATCGTGCCGTCCTTCTTGGCGCCGACCTTCACCTTCGCGTAGGAGGCGGAGGTCGGACCGGAGGCCTCGAAGACCTCGTCTCGGGTCATCGTCAGCTTCACCGGCTTGCCCGTCTTCTTCGACAGCATCGCCGCCAGAGGCTCGAGGTAGATCACCAGCTTGCCGCCGAAGCCGCCGCCGATCTCCATCGGCATGACCGTGATCTGCGACACCGGGATCTGGAGGATCTCAGCAACCGACGTGCGGACGCCGAAGAGGCCCTGGGTGCTCGCCCAGACCTGCAGGTGTCCGTCGCGGTTCCAGTAGGCGGTTGCGTTGTGGGGCTCGATGTAGCCCTGGTGGTAGCGGGAGGTGTCGAATTCCTTCTCGAGGATGATGTCAGCCTCGGCGAAGCCGGCCTCGAGGTCACCCTTGCTGAAGCGGCGGAAGGAAGCAATGTTGCTCGGCTTGTCGGGCTGCTTCTCGTCGAGGGGGGAGAACTCCCGCGTGCGAAGCTCCGGGTGAATGATCGGCGCACCTTCTGCCATCGCCTCGCGAACGCCGAAGACTGCAGGCAGGACCTCGTATTCGACCTCAATCAGCGCGATCGCGTCTTCGGCGATGTGCGGGTCGGTAGCCGCGACAGCTGCAACTGGGTGGCCGCGGTACAGCGACTTCGGGCCGGCCATGATCCGGTCCATGATCAGCGCGACAGACTGGCCGGGGCCCTCGTCAATGTCGATGCTCTTGCCGCTGGGCTCCGGGAAGTCGGCGCGGGTGATCACCGCCTTGACGCCGGGCAGAGCCAGCGCCTTCGAGGCGTCGATCTTCTTGATGTTGGCGTGGGCATGGGGGCTGCGTAGTACGCGGCCGTAGAGCATGCCGGTGAGGTGGACGTCGGCGCCATACTGCGCGCGGCCCGTCACCTTGTCGGTGCCATCGGGACGCACAGGGCGGGTGCCGAGGACCTTGTATTCCTTCTTCGTCTCAGTTGCGACCATCAACAAACCTCACAGTAGCCCGAAACAGGCGTTTGGGTCGGGGCCCATTTTGTCCTTGAATATACCATTCTTCTCAGAGCCGAGGACTCCGGCGGCGACCCACAAAGAACCGACGTCAGATTCGGCGAAAGCGCCGAGAGCGCCTTACTCGTTACAGCGCTTGATCCCTGCGTTTGGTAGGCGATAATCGAGCCGACACACGAGGAGGACCCATGACTAACGCCCCTGCGCCGGAACCCATTCAGCTCTCTGACGAGATCAAGGGCTGGGTGAACAACGCGTACGAGAACCGCACACCGATGGTCGTCGTTTACGTCGACCCCGACGGCCAGCCCAGCATGTCGTTCCGCGGCACCGTGCAGGCCTGGAGCGACACTCAGCTCGCTCTCTGGGCCCGCGGCACCGGCAACATTCAGAACAACATCACCGACCGGCCCCAGATGACGCTCTGGTACCGCGACCCCGCAGCCCGCACGACGCTGCAGTTCCGCGGCCGCGCCCGCATCACGGATGACCCGGAGCACCGCACCCAGATCTTCGACAACAGCCCCGCTGCAGAGCAGGCTGCCGACCCGGAGCGCAAGGGCATCGCGATGATCGTCGACCTCGAACGCGTCGACGGCCGCACGCCCGCCGGCCCCGTCGTCATGCGCGCCAACGCGTAAGGAGCTACGAGCTACAAGGCTCGAGCTTCGAGAAGAAGGAGAGGCCCTCGTCACAGGACGAGGGCCTCTTCGTTTGCAGTCATGCCCCGGGCGGACAGGGTGACGTTCGCTCCCCCTGCCGTTCGCTCTGAGGCACTCGAAGGGTGAACCTTCAGGCCTCAGGATGGCGTCGGCCAGCCTGAGCCTCCACGCGGCTACGGGGCGAGAGGCGCCTTCTCCAACACCGTAGGCACGTACTCGACCATCTGGATGCTGTTGTCGAAGGTTCGGCTCGAAATCATCTTGAGCGCGACGTCGGGATAGCCGTCGTAGATCCGCTCGCTGCCGGTCTTCCCCGTGATAACGGGGAACATCACGACCCGGAACCGGTCGACCACGCCGGCTTCGATCAGCGACCTGCTCAGCGACAGACTGCCGATCGTGCTCATGTTGGTGCCGTTGCGCTTCAGTTCCTTCACCTTCTCGACGGCGTCGCCACTTACCAGCTGAGTGTTCTCCCACGGCAGCGGCCCCTGGAGGCTAGACGAGAAGACGATCTTCGGCGTCTTCGCGAGGTCCGCAATCGACTTGCGCTCCTCCTCGCCGAACTCTTCCTGGGGTGCACTGGCAAAGCCGTACATCTGGCGA
>JBFWZE010000020.1:9857-11351 GCA_050185685.1 Dehalococcoidia bacterium | reverse complement strand
CCGGGCCGCAGGTCGTGAGAATCGACCGTCGCCGGGTAGGATGGCGGCCCCCACCAGCGCTCGAGCTGCCTCGGGTCTTCCCAGAGCTGCCAGACGCGTTCGGGTGAAGCATTGAACTCCGCCTCGAGGGTCATCGTGTGTGAGGTTGGGTCCTTGCGGACGCTGGTTACGGTCATGACGTTTCTCCCTCTGGTGATTCATTGAGAAGCTGGTCCATGCGGCCGATGCGGTCTCGCCAGATCTCCTCGTACCGGTCGAGCAGGCGTCTGGCGACGCGAAGCGCTTCGAGATTGGTCCTGACCACTTTCCGGCGTCCAATTCGATGCTTGCTGACCAGGCCGGCGCGCTCGAGGATCGCGACGTGTTTCTGCACCGCCGCGAAGCTCATCGAGTAGTGCCCGGCCAGTTCTGCCACGCCCTCGTCGCCGTCGATTGCGCGTCGCACGATGTCACGCCGGGTGGCGTCGGCGAGGGCGCCGAAGATGCGGTCGTGGTCGAGTACTACCTGCATTAATACAACCATATGGTTGTATATTGTGACGAGTCAAGTGCGCAGCAGGGGTTGAAATGCAGATGAGATTTCATCCAGGTGCCGAAGTGGACTATCGCCGGGATCAGCAAAAGCGAAGGGGGCCCCAGTGGCCCCCTTCGAACTCGTTGCGTGCGGTAGGTGAGTTACAGCCGGCCGACGTCCTCCGGCTTCGAGTGGTTGCGCTTCCAGTCGTCCCAGGTGTCCGCCTGCATCAGTTCCGCCCACGCCCGGTACTGCCACATGTGGTAGTTCTCCGTGACGAAGGTCTGGATCCGCGGCGGCTCATTCTCCTCGTGAATGATCTCGCCGTGGCCCAGGCCCATCTGGTAGTTCAGAGGGAAGCGATTCGACACGACGCCGACGACGCCTCGAGTGCTCTGGTCCCAGTTCTCACCGTCATCCTGCTCCAGCAGGCCGGAGGCGCCGAACGTGTGCGCCGCCTTGAACATCTGCTGCTTCTGGTACTGCTTCTCCAGGTTTCGGTTGACGAAAGTGAAGTACCACAGCTCCATCTGGGTCGGGCCCTTCGGCATGCGAATCGCAACCTGCCTTGTCGCAGCCGGGATGAACAGGTTCGGGAAGATGTTCGTCATGCAGCCGGAGGCGCGAGACTTGAACGGCCCCATGCGCTCGCGCACCTCGGGGTCGAGGCGCCACTGCTCCATCGGGTCGTCTTTCGCCTGCTCCTCCCAGTCGTCCGGGATGAAGCTCATGCCGCCGATGTGGCCGTACTCGCCGATGATCGCCGTGCCGGCGCGCTGACGGCCGTTGTCTCCGGCCACGCGCTTGCCCTGCCAGCGGCTGCTCTTCCAGTTCGAGTGGAAGGCGGAAGCATGGCTGATGCCGCCGTGATAGAAGTCCGCCGTGTTGTCGTGGGGGAACTTCCAGTTCGCGTTCATCTGGTACTTCATCACGCCGCCGGCGACCGCCATGTCGCCCTGGTCGGCGATCAGGTCGATGCC
>JBFWZE010000020.1:0-9757 GCA_050185685.1 Dehalococcoidia bacterium | reverse complement strand
CTTCGAAGGATGACCCGCGGCAACGACCTGCGCATGCAGCTCATCGACCGCTGCCGGCGTCTCGCAGCGGAACGCCAGGGCGACACGCCCGGCGCCGCCCTGCCAGCCCGGGATCAGACCGCTGATCATCTCCTCGGTGTCGAAGCCGATGCGATAGCCGTTCGAGACGACCTCGACGTGCGGCATACCCGCCTCAGGCTCCGGGATCTCGAGGCCGATCAGTCGGTAGAAGGCGAGGGACTTCGCCATGTCCTTCACAACGAGCCCGATCATGTCCGGAACAGCCATGGTGTCCTCCTCAAGGTATGCGCGATGCCGGCACTCTAACGGCACGGTCATAGCATGGCAGTAGCTGCCTGCCACCGGCTGTCAGGAGTCTTTCGGGATCGGGCTTTCCTGCGCCTTCGACTTCTCGATGAACTCGCCGGAACCGTCGCAGGCGGCGCACGACCAGCGAACGAGGCGCTCACCCGAGGCACGGCCGTCGGGCACCACCAGGTCATCGACGACTGTGCGCTCCTCAGGCGTCAGTTCGGTCCGCCCATCGTGCAGGCCGGTGAGGGCGATCGTAACCGGCCCCCTGGAGAAGCTGGTCATGCGTGCTCCCTTGAGCAAGCCCTTCACGAAATGAGCGATGACGTTAGGCCTGCGGCCGGCTATGACCCGCCAGCGGACCATGCGTGAGCCGCAAGAGGGGCAGGTGCTGTGTCTAAGCGCCATGCAGGCATTGTACAGGGATCAAGCGTCTGCGAAGGAATGCTGGCCAGTAGTTCACCCTTGGCCAAAGAAAGAAGGCCCTCGATGAACTCGAAGGCCTCTACAGGATTCGGATGAAGAATGGAGCCGACGGGGAGATTCGAACTCCCGACCTGCCGATTACGAATCGGCTGCTCTACCACTGAGCCACGTCGGCATCCAGATGAGGACGTCGCCCGCAGGCGACTTCCCGAGTATAAGCAAACCTCTTCCTTGTGTGCACGCTTCTGTTCCCCGGGTAAAGATGCTGGACGAATGCGCTGCCATCCTCGATCCTGAAGAGACGATGACGAATGAACATGCAGCCCAGCCCGACGCGGCGCCCCCGACCCGCGAGGAAGAGATCGCTCGCAAGGCCGCGCAGTTCGTGAAGTCGACGAAGCCGCAGCTCAAGAAGTTCATCGAATCTGCGCGGCCCCAAGCCGAAAACGCTGGCCGCGAAGCCGCCCGTTACGTCCGCGAGCACGAGACCGAGATCAAGGACGCCGCCCTGAAGCTCGCCCAGGCGCGTCTCGGTCCCCTGGGCATGGTCGTCGGTTCGATCGCGAACGGCGTGTCGAACGAGAAGGGGCCGGCCATCGCTTCCTGCTCCGGCTGCGGCACCTCGAACCCGCGGGCAGCCAACTTCTGCAACGAGTGCGGCCAGCGTTTGAGCGCACAGCCCGGTCCGGCCTGATAGCCCGAGCCTCGCTACGGCGTGCGCTATCATGCGGCTATGAGCATCATCGACTGGCTGAAGTCCGTCAGCGGCACAACGCCCCCAGCAATCCCCGAAGAGCCGGTGACGTATCGCCCGATCGGCGTCGTTAGCAACCGCGTCAAAGAATCGCGCATCGAGGGCTGGCAGGACGTGAAGTCTGACGTCATCCTGCGGCCCGAGCTGGCGCCCGCGCTGGAGTCGATCGATGACTTTTCCCACCTGATCATCGTCTTCCACATGCACCGCATCCCGTCCGCCGAGGCCCGCAGCAGCATCGCCGTCAGCGGCACCAACCGCGGCGTGCTCGCCACCCGGAGCCAGCTGCGCCCGAACCCGATCGGCGTGGCCGTTGTCCCCCTCGTCGAACGGCGCGAGAACGTCCTGCGCGTCCAGGGTCTCGACGCCCTCGACGGGTCGCCGGTGCTCGACATCAAGCCCTACCTGCCGCCCTACGACTCGATCCTCAGCTCGCACCTGCCTGCCTGGGCCGTCGGCGCCGAGCTCGACTAGAGGTTCGTCAGGCCGAGCCGGGCCGCCTCTCCGAGGACTTCTGCGCGCAGTACAGAGAATGGCTTGCAGCGGTTCACGAATCCGCTCATGCTGACCCCCAACAACGACCACAGTGGATGTGCATGGAGGCCTCCATCGCCCGGTCATGCGAGACGAGGCCTGACGTATCGGATGACCGTAGCTGAGATGAGTTGTTGCTCGTGAATCGACCTTGGATTTACACCTTCTGCTTACCGCTTCTGGCGATCGCGCTCTGGTTTGGTCCAGGCGCCCTCCAAACCGCTTCGGCCAGCACCTGCGAAGCCGGGTTCTTCGATCCGCTGGATGGGAGCGACTGCGTTCCCGCGCCGGCCGGGAGCTACGTCAGCTCCGCGGGCGCGACCGCGGCGACGCTTTGTCCCGCGGGCACATTCAGCGCGGTGTTGGGCCAGATCTCCTGTAATGATGCTCCGGCCGGGACGTACGTCGATGCTGAGGGAAGCGTAGAGGCAATCCCCTGCGACGCCGGGTACTACCAGCCTGCCGAGGGTTCAACGTCATGCTTGCTGGCACCTGCCGGCAGGTACGTCGACGCTGCGGGAAGCGCAGAGGCCACTCTCTGCGAGCCCGGCACCTACCAGCCTGACGAAGGTTCAACGTCATGCTTGCTCGCCCCCGCTGGCAAGTACGTCGCGGTAAGCGGCGCGGTGGCAGCGATCCCCTGTGACGCCGGGTACTACCAGCCTGACGAGGGTTCAACGTCATGCTTGCTGGCTCCTGCCGGCAGGTACGTCGACGCTGCGGGAAGCGCAGAGGCCACTCCCTGCGAGCCCGGCACCTACCAGCCTGACGAAGGTTCAACGTCATGCTTGCTCGCCCCCGCTGGCAAGTACGTCGCGGTAAGCGGCGCGGTGGCAGCGACTCCGTGTGACGCCGGGTACTACCAGCCTGCCGAGGGTTCAACGTCATGCTTGCTGGCTCCTGCCGGCAGGTACGTCGACGCTGCGGGAAGCGCAGAGGCCACTCCCTGCGAGCCCGGCACCTACCAGCCTGCCGAGGGTTCAACGTCATGCTTGCTGGCTCCTGCTGGCAAGTACGTCGCGGTAAGCGGAGCGGTGGCAGCGATTCCGTGTGACGCCGGGTACTACCAGCCTGCCGAGGGTTCAACGTCATGTCTTGCCGCTCCCGCCGGGACGTACGTCGCGGTAAGCGGCTCTGTCGCCCCGACTCCGTGCCCGGCCGGCACGTATCAGCCGAACCCGGGTCAGACTTCCTGCATCGCCAGCGGCTCGCCGGTATCCTCTGCCGACTGTAAGAAGGACGGCTGGAAGATCCTGGTCGACGCAGTGGGCAACCGGTTCAAGAACCAGGGGGACTGCGTTAGTTACGTAGCTACCAGGGGCAAGAACGTCGCAGCCGGCGGCGCCCCGTAGTCCGATTCTCTGATGCACAGCAAGAGGCCCGCGCTCGACGCGGGCCTCTTGCTTTTGGGTCGCCAGGCCGAGCCCCGGCGGGCGGTTACACTCATGCTGCATGAACGACGAAGCCGCCCTCGCCCGCGACGTCCATGACCGCCTCCTCGCCCACTACGACGTCGATCGCTGGCACTGGCGGGACGAGACGCCGCCGATCGACATCTGCATCGGCGCCATCCTCGTGCAGCACACCGCCTGGGGAAACGTCGAGAAGGCGCTCGACAACCTCCGGCGCCTGCCGCAGCTCACGCCCGAGTCGCTCCTGGCGCTGCACGAAGAAGAGCTCGCGCTGCTCGTCCGGCCCGCCGGCACTCCGCTGACGAAGGCGCGGCGCCTGCACACCTTGGCGCGCCTCGTCGTCGACCACGGCGGCTTCGAGGCGCTGTTCGCGACGAACCCGGGCGAGCTGCGACGCCTGCTGCTCGCGACCTCCGGCATCGGCCCTGAAACCGCGGACGTCATCCTGCTCTACGCTGCTCGGCTCCCCGTCGTCGTCCATGATGCCTACACCGCGCGCCTCTACCGCCGTCTCGGTGCGGGCCCCGACGCCAACCGCTATGAGGACTGGCGCGTCTGGCTCGATACGACCCTGCCGCCGGAGCTCGACTACCGCATGCGCGACCACGCGAGCATCGTCATCCATTGCAAAGAGCTCTGCCGCGTCCGCCCGAAGTGCGCCGAGTGCCCCCTGCTCGACATCTGCCCTTACGGCCAGACCGATGGCTTCGGCGGCAAGTGATTGTGCCTGGTCCTCGCCGTGGGCATCTCGAGTCTTGTCATTCTGACCCAGGAAGAATCTAACCTTCGCAGGAGCAAGACCAGAGCATGAAGCGTCCGGGCCCTCGGCGGTAACGCACCGGAGCTGCCCTGAACCAGATTCTTCGTCCCCCAGATGACAAAACGTGGGATGCATGCGGCCTCATACGCTTCGTTCGATGCAGCCCGTTCTGACCCTAAGCGCCTCAGACGCTAGAATGGCCTGACAACCTGACGTCCGTTCTCTGGAGGCAGCACCCTGGATATCGCGCTCATCGGTCTCCCTTCTTCCGGCAAGACCACCCTTCTCAAGGCCCTCGCCGCAGGCCACCTGCCCAGCGGCAGCACGTCGCCGAACGAGGCGACGTTGTCCGTCGTCAAGGTGCCGGATGAGCGGCTGGAGAAGCTGGCGACCCTCGTCGGCGCCAAGAAAACGACCTACCTCGAGCAGCGCATCCACGACTTCCCCGGCTTTAGCGTCGGTAAGAAGGGGCCGCCCGCGCAGCTCCTCGGCCAGCTGCAGACCGCCGACCTCCTCGTCCACGTTGTCCATGCGTTCGACGACGCCTCGACGCCGCACCCGCTGGAGTCGATCGACCCCGCCCGCGACATCGAAGCCCTCGACCTCGAGCTCGCGCTTGCCGACCTCGGCGTCATCGAGCGCCGCATCGAGCGCCTGAAGGCCGAGTCGCGCTCTCTTGCTGCCGCCAACCGCGGGCCGCAGGAGCGGGAGATGGCCCTGCTGACCCGCCTCAAGGAAGGCCTCGAGAACGAGAAGCCGGTGCGCGAAGCCGGCCTGACGCCGGAGGAGAAGACGCTGCTCGGCGGCTTCAACCTTCTCACCGGGCGGCCGATGCTCATCGTCCTCAACATCAACGAATCCGACGCCCCGAAGTCCGCTGAGATCGAAGCGAAGGCGAAGGCTGACTTTGCCGCGCCGGAACGAGGCGTCGTCGCGATCGCCGTCAAGTCAGAAGCCGACGTCGCCGAGCTCGACGCCGAAGAGGCCGCCGAGTTCCGCAAAGACCTCGAGCTGCCGGAGACGCCCGCTGCCGAGCGCATGCTGCAGGAAGCGGTTTCGCTCCTTGGCCTGATCACCTTCTACACCGCCGGACCGCAGGACACCCACGCCTGGTCGATCCCCGCCGGTACCAACGCGCAGAAAGCGGCCGGCCGCATCCACAGCGACATCGAGCGCGGCTTCATTCGCGCAGAGGTCATGGGCTGGATGGACCTCCTCGAAGCCGGCTCTCACGCCGAGGCGAAGAAGAAAGGCCTCCTCAGACTCGAAGGCAAGACCTACGAGATGCAGGACGGCGACGTCATCAACGTTCTCTTCAACGTGTAGCTAGAAGCGAGCAGCGAACAGCTTCGAGCAACGAGTTCGGGTCTGCGCTCGGCCTTCATGAGACGCCTTCAGGCATCTCGATCACTCGCTCGAGCCAGCTCGCCTTGATGCTGACGAGGCTCTAGGCGTCGGCGCTCACCCTGCGGCGGTACTTGCGGCGGTTGTCGGTCTCGGCGGCCTCGTCGTCGGCGGCTTCGTCCTCCTCATCGAGCACGTCGTCGCGGCCGAGCCTCTTCGCCAGGGCATGGAAATGGGCTTCTAGAGCGTCCATCTGCTCGTCGCTCAGATTTTCGAGCTCGACCATCTCGTTGTCGGCGCCCTTGGTGTAGAGGATCAGCTCGTCGAGCTTCATATGCAGGGCGCGGCTGTCGCGGTTCTGCGTGTTCTGGATCAGGAAGACCATCAGAAACGTGACGATGGTCGTCCCCGTGTTGATCACCAGCTGCCAGGTATCGGCGAACTTGAAGATCGGCCCGGACACCGCCCAGAGCAGCACCACCAGAAACGCCGCGAGAAAAGCGACCGGCGAGCCAACGGCGACAGAGGTCCGGTGCGCGGCTTTGCGAAACAGATCGCTGAGGCCATGCTTCGACGTTTCGTCGTGGACACGCGGCGCGGCCGTTCGACCATTGTTGGGGCCGGTAGATGCGCTCATGCGGAAATCATCAGCCCGAGAAGGTACACGCGGGCTGAGGTTTCACAGGTCGCAGTTAAGGATGACTTACAAGTCGCCCCTCTACGCCAGGTTTTTGATGCCGAGCTGATCGATGTATGCCGTCGGAAACATCTGGACATTGGGCTGTGAGGTGATCCCTGCCTGGCCCGTGGCCGCGCCGAGCTTGGAATCGACGAAGGCCTGGAACTGCTCGGGGCTGTCCCAGAGGTCGACCACGTGCATCCCGTCGTCGGCGAATGCGGCGACGTGCAGAAGGCCGCCGGCAGGCGGGTTCGCCACCCAGTCGATGTCTGAACGCACCGCTTCGTACTGCTCTTTGGTAACGCCAGGCCAGTCCATTACGATGAGAATTGCCATTGATGCCCTCCTTGCTGAAATGAATGTCCTCTGTTGGCGCCACCATCCTATCTCCCGCCAGCCACACCGGGATCACCGCTGCCGGGCAATCTCCTGAAGTGCCGCGCCGCTTGACGAAGAAAAGAACGCCTGTTCTAATACCGCAATGGCCGTCCAGTACCGCGAAGAACCCTGCAAATCGGCGCTCAATCAGACGAAAGGCATGCCCTTTCGCTGGACCCTGAACCCATACATGGGCTGCGTCCACCGCTGCACCTACTGCTACGTCCGCGCTTACGAGAAGCGCGCGGACCGCCCCTCGGACGAGCGCTACGGGACCTCGATCCGCGTGAAGACGAATGTCACGCAGGTGCTGCGCTGGGAGCTCGAGAAGCGCAGCTGGCGGGGCGAGACGGTGGTGATCGGCGCCGCGACCGACCCGTATCAGCCGGCCGAAGGCACATACAAGCTGACGCGGCAGTGCATCGAGGTACTCTCGGCGAAGCGTAATTCCTTCGGCATCATCACCCGCGGCCCGATGATCATTCGCGACACCGACCTGCTCGCCGAGGCATCGTCGCGGGCCAGCGTCGAGATCAACGTCTCGATCCCGACGCTGGACGTCGATGTATGGCTTAAGACCGAGCCGGGGACGTCGCCGCCGCGCCAGCGCTTCCGGGCGCTGAAGGCCCTGGTCGACGCCGGCGTAAAAGTGAACGTGGCGATGGCGCCGATCCTTCCCGGCATTTCCGATGCGCCGGAGCAGTTGGAGGAGGTTGTCCGGGCGGCGCGCGAGGCGGGTGCGACCGGGCTCTGGGCGAACCTCCTCCACCTCCGGCCGGGCACGCGAGAGCACTTCATGAGCCGGCTCGCGCGCGACTGGCCCGAGCTGCTGGACCGCTACAAGGACCTCTATCGCTTCGACGCCTACCTCAAGGATGACGTGACGAAGCCGACCCGAGACCTGGTGGCGTCCATGCGCGAACGCCACGGGATCGGCGACCGGCGCCGCCAGCCGATGACGCCGCCGCCGCGCGCAGAGCAGCTGTCGCTGCTGGAGATGACTGCGATCGAGCTGCCGGTGTCCAGGGTTCAGTATCCGGTGCCGGGGCGGGTAGTGAGCGCAGCATGAGCTTTCCTCAACGGCGCGTCGTGGGATGAGGTGTTAGCGCTTCGTCTGCCATAAACGGTGTGCCAGAAGCGCATTGGCCTTGGGCGCTCGCGATGTTGAAAGTTGTAGCGGGGCACACCCCGCAAACCCCCGCGCAAGGGCTGCGCCCCTGCGGCCGCCGCTGTTGCCTGCGCAGGCATGTCTGGGGAGGCAAAAACGTGACGATGTCGGCGGCACATTTCTGGCATCAGCCGTCGCACCATCCGCATCCCCTCGCCCCGCTCGGGAGAGGGGCTCGCGAAGCGAGAGAGAGCGCAGCGATTCGGGGGTGAGGCAAGCCATGGGAGAATGTCGGCGATGAACGATGGGCTGGTGGACGCGTTCCGCTACAACGCCTGGGCGACGCGAGAGCTGCTGCGCTTCTGTGCCGCGCTGCCGGGCGAGGCGATGGACGCGACGACGGTGGGTACAGCCGGCAGTATCCGACGGATTTTCGAGCACATCCTGGAGGCAGAAAGCTACTACCTCTACTTGCTGACAGGGGAGAAGCGAGACTGGCGCTGGGAGCCGGATTGCGGAACGATGGTCGCCGCGCTCGAAGAGGCGGCAGCCGTGCTCGCCGAAGCCTGGGACGAACTGCTGCAGACGCCCATCGATGCCGATGCCGTCTTCGTCCGCGTGGAGCCGTGGAAGGACCGGGCGGGCATCGTGATCGTGCAGGCGATTCACCACGGCAACGTGCACCGCGAGCAGGTCAACATGATCCTGACCTCGCTGGCAATCGAGCCGCCCGACCTCGACGTCTGGAGCTTCGACCGCGCAACCGGCACGACTCATTCATAGGAGGATACGTGCCTCGTTGGAACGGATCCTCAGACAGTTCCACTGTCGTCATGGCTCCGCTCACTCTTTTTCTGAGAATCGAAAATTGCCAAACGCAGATTCAGAAAATCGTCCTAAAAGGACGAAAAAGGACGAGGCGGCATCTGCGAAGCCAAACAGCTGGCGCGCCCGACGGTGGGTTATACCGAACCCCGGGTGTACCCTCGATCTGTGAACGAGAGCTTCAGCATCGAAGTACGCGGCCTGCGCAAGACCTACGGCGAACGCGAGGCGGTGCGCGGCATCGACTTCACGGTCCGCCGCGGTGAGGTCTACGCGATGCTCGGCCCGAACGGCGCCGGCAAGACGACGACGGTCGAGATCCTCGAAGGCTACCGTGAGCGGACGAGCGGCGAGGTCAGCGTCCTCGGCTTCGACCCGGGTAAGGGCGAGCGCAGCTTTCGTGAGCGCGTCGGCATCGTCCTCCAGGAGACCAGCGTCGACCCCTATCTCAAGGTCGAGGAGACCATCGAGCTCTATCGCGGCTATTACCCGCATCCCCGGCCGCTGGACGACGTCATTCAGCTCGTCGGTCTGACCGAGCAAAGGGGCACGCGCGTTCGGCGGCTCTCCGGCGGTCAGCAGCGGCGCCTCGACGTCGCGATCGGGCTGTGCGGCGACCCGGACCTGCTCTTCCTGGATGAGCCCACTACCGGCTTCGACCCGGCGGCACGGCGCGATGCCTGGGAGATGATCCGCAGCCTGCAGAACCTCGGCAAGACCATCTTTCTCACCACTCACTACATGGACGAGGCAGAGCACCTCGCAGACCGTGTCGCTATCGTTCGCCGCGGCGAGATCATCGCCGAGGGTGCTCCCGACCAGCTGATCAGCACTGACCCGACGACGACGCTGCGTTTCGGGCTGCCGGCCGGTGCCGAGGACGTCATCGCGGGCTTAGAGGGGATCAGGCGCGGCGCCGACGGCTTCTACGTCATCGAGACTGAGGCGCCGACTGCCGTTCTGTACGAGCTGACCCGGCGCGCTACCGGCCGCAGCGTCGAGCTATTCGAGCTGACGGTCAGCCGCCCGACCCTGGAAGACACCTATCTGCGCCTCGTCGAAGGCGAGGAGGGCGCATGAACACGCTGATACTCTCGCTGCGCCAGACGAAGTACGAGTTGATCATGTTCCGGCGCAATCCCGCCGCGGTCTTCTTCACCTTCGTGTTCCCGCTGATGTTCCTCGTGATCTTCAACGTCGTCTTCGGCGACCAGGACATCGACGT
>JBFWZE010000019.1:15616-32356 GCA_050185685.1 Dehalococcoidia bacterium | reverse complement strand
ACATCGCCGACCTGCGCCTCTGCACGCGCGCGCAGTGGGAGTTTCGCAAGGTCGTCGCCCTGATGCGCGCCGAGATCATGCGCCGTCTGCCGGAGTTCGGCCGCTACCTTCAGCCGAAGTGCGGCGAGTACCGCCTCGGCTACTGCGATGAGTCGTACGAGGACTGGGCTGCCTGCCCGATCGGCCGCAAGCGCCCCCACAAGAAGGACCTTTTCGACCTCTACGACTCGTTCCGCAAGGGTCAGCTTGTGGCAGCGACCGCCGGCAACACCCGCGCCACCGCTGAGGGCCTCGATGCCACCGACTTCCAGATCATCGAGGACGAGAACCTGGAAGCAGACAAGCAACCGGACATCCGCCAGGACGTCTGAGAAACGCTTGACAGAGTGTCATGATGTATACAATGATGTATACATCATGACGATGATCCGCAAGCAGATCTACCTCACACAAGAGCTCGATGAGAAGGTCAAAGGCCTCGCTCGGGCTCGCAACGTGCCCGAGGCAGAGATCATTCGGGCCGCCCTCGAACAGTATGGTGAGTATCGAACTGGAAGTGCGGAACGGGACACCGCGGTGCGCGAGACTGCAACCATGCAGTATGGAGCGTCTACGATGAACAGAGACGAAGACAGGGAGCGCATCATCCGCAGGATCAACGCGGAGCTGGACCGCAACGCCGGTCTGCGTGTCCTCGAGATCGCACGAGAGCGTGCTGAACGCCTTGGCAGCGAAGACAAGACGGCAGGCGGGCGTAGCTGGAGCCGCGAGGACCTCTATGACGAGCGGCCCAAGTATCTTTCTCGTTGACACGAACGTCCTGGTCTATATGTACGACCAGAACGAGCCGGCGAAGAGGGAAAGGGCGCTCGCTGTGTACGAGCGGCTCTTGGCGCTGGGGGCAGGTGCTCTCAGCGTTCAGGTTCTCAACGAGTTCTTCAACGCGACCACGAGAAAGCTGAAGCCGCACTTGCCGATAGCCGACGCGATCGAAATTGTGACCGATCTCTGTCGGGCCTGGAGGATTCTCGACGTGCAAGCCGAGCAGGTTCTCGACGCGGTGCGAGCAGTGGATGCTTACAAGCTCTCCTACTTCGATGCACTGATCTGGGCGAGTGCCAGGCAGCACAACATCCCGTTCCTCCTCTCCGAAGATTTCAACACGGGCCAGATTATCGAGGGCGTCCGTTTCATCAACCCGTTCGCGCCCGATTTCGATGTCAGCATCCTCAGTTAACGCCGACGCTGGTACACTCTGGACACTATGGCTGAACACGTCATCCTCTACACGACCCCCAACTGCAGCACCTGCGACCGCGCCCGCGAAGACCTCCTCGCTGAAGGCGTCGAGCTCGAGGAGCGCGACGTGATGAAGAAGCAGGAGTGGTACGACGAGGCGGTCAAGATGACGATCGCGGTGCCGATCGTGATCCGGGACGGCAAGAAGTCCTTCGGCTGGAAGGGCGACTACGGCTGCGCGATCGTCTGAGTTTCACGCGGGGCGCCTCAGCGTGAATGCCTGGGAGTCTCTGCCTCCTACCTCCAGCTACAGCGGCCGGAAACCCAGCGCCTCGAAACGTGCAATCTCATTATCGTCCTGCATAGATTCCTCTGTCAGGTAGCCAGAGGCGCGCCGGACTGTTGGTATCACTTGCGGTGACGTCTTTCCCCAGCGATCTCGACCGTGGAGCATTCGCGTTCGGCGATCTTCCACCATTGAAGCTTCAAGTTTCCGCGATGCTCCTTACCAGCATCGTAGGCGGTACGGCGGTCGTCTCGGATGCTCCTGAGGTCTTTCTAAGAGCAGGGAACGAAGCTAAACGGCCAGTCGATAGGCGGCGGCGATGGTATGCCGCGCTCGTCTAGTTGGGGCTGAAGCATCTCCGCAATTGCGTGCTGGACATCGAGAAGGAGCACGGCTGCAGCTTCAGCGTCCGCGTGATTCTTGACGTACCCACCCAGAGTCAGGGTGCGGACAATCAGATTTCCCATGAGAGCCTGAGCGCTGGAAAACCCCGTTATCGGCCCTGGAGTGACGGAACCCTCGACCAGCCGGGCAGGACAGGGCGGAACACCTCCATTTGGCAGTTCGCCGTCCTGCCAAAAGGCGAGGGGTGTGACTCGATTCACTCGAAAGGAACATGTGGAAGTTCCTGCTCTTGCTTCCCATGCACGTCGCGCCTCCTCATTAGATGAGTAGACCGTAAAGAACACGGTCGCATAATCACTCGGCTCCGGGTTCACGGGTATGTCTAGGCTCCAGGAGACTTCGCGTTTCCCTGTAGCGGATATCCGACAGTCGAAGGATTCAGCTAATGGCCGTCGTGATTGAACCTGGAGTCCGCCGTGAAACCATGCGTTCTGCAAGTCGGCCGTCAGGAGTAGCTCCGTGATGCTTTCCTCGAATAGGGGGTCTCTCGGGAGTGGGTATGTTTTGTCGTCCGAGCACGAGATAACCGCTAACGTCAGAAGTAGTAGGAGCCAGAGGCGGGTCATCGAGAGGCTCTGCGCCTACGCCGTCTGTTCGCCCGATTTGCCGCACACGCGGCAGGACCACTTCTTGATGAAACGTCTTCCGGATGAACGGACCGCCTCGGTCCGCTGATTCGCTGTTAGTCCGTAGCCATTGATGCCGAATTGGCGGGAGGTGTTTCGGAAGTTATAGAACACCTCGAAAGGGCGAAGAAGCGCCTTGAAGAAGCCGCGAGATGTTGGCTCCGGCTCCTCCCAGATCGCTTCGATAGAACCACACATGGGACAGGGAAGGGGCATCTGTTTACGTCCTCGATTCAGGCGTCAGCGCATGATAGTCTAGGCTGGAGTTTTTCAACCTTTGTGTTGACTAATTAGGCCCTCAGCGGTAGGCTACAGACGTGGAAACAACGCGAGACCAGATCCTGCGCATCGTCCGCGGCCACCGCGAAGCCACCGTCAGCCAGATCGCCGAGACCATGGGGCTCACGCACCAGGCGGTGCGCCGTCACCTCGATGGGCTGCGGGCGGACGGGCTGATTGAGGCTCGCCTGGAGCGGCACGGTGTCGGCCGGCCCTCGTTACTCTTCTCGGTGACCGACCGGGGTGACGAGACTGCGGGTCGGACCTATCTTCAGCTGCTGTCCCGTCTGTTCCGGCACATCGAGAAAGAGCCGGAAGGCGAGCGCAAGCAGATGCTCGAGGAGATGTTCAGCGGCATCGCCCAGGAAGTGGCGGCCGAGCACGTCTCCGAGGTGCGCGGCCAGACGCTGGACGAACGAGTAGCCCAGGTGACCAGGGCGCTCGAGGGCGAAGGCATCGCCGACGGCTGGCGCAAAGACGGTGACGTCTTCCACATCCACAACGGCGAGTGCCCGTACATCCGCCTCGCCGCGTTGAGTGACGCGCCCTGCCGCTCCGACCGCCAGAGCATCGAGCTCCTGGTGGGCGCCGCGGTCGAGCAGACGCGACGTATCGTCGATGGCGCGCCGCTTTGTGAGTACGTAATCCGGCCAGAACCTTTGACGCTGGTCGAAGACAAGGGGAATTCATGACCACGAATGGGGCAGTGCTGCAGGTCGAAGACCTCAAGGTAGAGGTTGACGGCAAGCAGATCGTCAACGGACTGACGCTGTCGGTCCCAGCCGGCGAAGTGCACGCGATCATGGGGCCGAACGGCTCCGGCAAGAGCACGCTCGCCAACGCCCTCATGGGGCACCCGAAGTACGACATCACCGGCGGCCATGTCCTCCTCAAGGGCGAGGACATCACCGACCTGGCGCCGAACGAGCGGGCACGCAAGGGGCTTTTCCTCGCGATGCAGTACCCGACCTCGGTCCCCGGTGTGACGATGACGAACTTCCTGCGGGCCGCCCTGAAGGGGGTGCGAGGCACGGACGTCCCCGTTCGCGAGTTCCGGACGCAGCTCCTCGAATCGATGGCGCTGCTCAAGATGGACGAGTCCTTCGTCCGCCGCTACCTCAACGAGGGGTTCTCAGGCGGCGAGAAGAAGCGCGCCGAGGTCCTACAGATGAGTCTGCTCAAACCGGTGATGGCGGTCCTCGATGAGACCGACTCCGGCCTCGACATTGACGCGCTGCGTACCGTCTCCGAGGGCATCAATGCCCTGAGAAACCCGGAGATGGGAGTGCTGCTTATTACGCACTACCAGCGCATGCTGGACTACATCAAGCCGGACAGGGTGCATGTCCTCTACAAGGGACGCATCGTCCGCTCCGGCGGGCCGGAGCTCGCGCTCGAGCTCGAGGACAAGGGCTACGACTGGATCACCAGCGAAGTCGATGCCGCCGAAGTGACCGCCGGCGGGGGGAACTAACCATGACGACCACGAACAACGAAGCCGGCAACATCGTCGACAACTACAAGTACGGCTGGAATGACCCGGAGTTCAAGCCGGTCAACGTCGTCCGCAAGGGCCTCGACCGCGCCGTCGTTGAGCAGATCTCGGACATGAAGAATGAGCCGCAGTGGATGCGAGACTTCCGCCTCAAGTCGCTGCAGCACTTCGAAGAGAAGCCGATGCCGGAGGAAGAGAACTTCTGGGGCGGCAGCATCGCCGACTATCCGCTCGACTTCCAGGACATCTACTACTACGTGAAGCCGATGGAAGGCCAGGGCAAGACCTGGGAAGAAGTCCCGGCCGAGATCAAGCGCACCTTCGACAAGCTGGGCATCCCGGAGGCGGAGCGCAAGTTCCTCGCCGGTGTCGGCGCCCAGTACGACTCTGAGGTCGTCTACCACAAGATCCGTGAGGACCTCGAGAAGCTCGGCGTCGTCTTCCTCGACATGGACAGCGGCCTGCGAGAGTACCCGGAGCTCGTCAAGGAGTACTTCGGCACGATCGTCCCGCCGAACGACAACAAGTTCGCGGCGCTGAACTCGGCCGTCTGGTCGGGTGGCAGCTTCGTCTACGTCCCTGCCGGCGTGAAGGTCGACATCCCGCTCCAGGCCTACTTCCGGATTAACACCGAGAACATGGGCCAGTTCGAGCGGACCCTGATCATCGCCGAAGAGGGCAGCTACGTTCATTACGTCGAAGGCTGTACCGCCCCGACCTACACGAACGATTCGCTGCACAGCGCCGTCGTCGAGATCATCGTGAAGAAGGGCGCCCGCGTCCGCTACACGACGATTCAGAACTGGTCGACCAACGTCTACAACCTTGTGACCAAGCGCGCCGCTGCCTACGAGAACGCGGTGATGGAGTGGGTCGACGGCAACCTCGGCTCCAAGATCACGATGAAGTACCCCAGCGTCTACCTGATGGAGCCCGGTGCCCACGGCGAGATCCTCTCGCTGGCCTTCGCCGGAGCCGGTCAGCACCAGGACGCCGGCGGCAAAATCGTCCACGTCGCGCCGAACACCACCTCGACGATCATCTCGAAGTCGATCAGCAAGGGCGGCGGCCGGACCAGCTACCGCGGCCTGCTGAAGGTCTACGAGGGCGCCGAGAACGTGAAGTCGACGGTGCGCTGCGATGCGTTGCTCCTCGATGCTGACTCTCGCTCCGACACCTACCCGGTGATGGAGATCGACGAGGAGCAGGTGACCATCGGGCATGAGGCGACGGTCAGTAAGGTGGGTGACGAGCAGCTCTTCTACCTGATGAGCCGCGGCATCGACGAGACAGAGGCGACAAAGATGATCGTCAACGGCTTCGTCGAGCCAATCGTCAAGGAGCTGCCGATGGAGTACGCCATCGAGCTCAACCGCCTGATCGAGCTGCAGATGGAAGGCTCGGTCGGCTAACAGCCGCCGGCCCTCGCACTTAAGGGGAACCGCAGAGCCTCGGGATCGGTCCCGAGGTCCTGCGACAGCGTCAGCGAGCGACACTATGACTTCACGGGCAAATGCCCCTCAGATAACCGAAGAGAACGTGACCGCGCTCTCAACCAGCCTCAACGAGCCGTCCTGGCTGCGTGACCGCCGTGTTGCCGCCTTCCGCGCCTACGAGGCGATGGCGATGCCGGACCCGCGTGCCGAGGAATGGCGCCGGACCGACATCAGCGGCCTCGACCTCGATATCGCGTTGGCCCAGGTTGGCGACGCGGTGACGACCTGGCAGGCGGGTGGTGAGACGCCGGAGGCGTTCGCGCGAGCGCAGAGCCTACCGCAACGCTTCTACTTCGGCAGCCTCGCCGAGGGCCTGGCCGGCCATGAGGTCGCGGTGAAGGAGCGGCTGAACAGCCTGGTGCTCGCCTCCGACTGGAAGCTCAGCGCCCTCCAGGCGGCGTTGTCGCAAGAGGGCACGCTGATCTACGTCCCCCGCGGTGTCGATGTCGAAGTGCCGCTGGAGGTCATCCTGCGCGGCGAAGGCGGCCCGGTGTTTCCGCACATCCTGATCGTCGCCGAAGAGAACAGCAGCGTGACGATCATCAGCGATGTCTCATCCGTCGACGGCGACCTGCAATCGCTCGTCTCCGGGGCGGTCGAAATTTTCGCTGCCCAGGACGCACGCGTGCACTTCACGGAGCGCCAGCGCTGGGGCGCCAGCGTCTACAGCTTCTCGACCATCCGTGCCCGCGTCGAGCGTGGCGCCCAGGTTACAGCAACGCTGATCGGCCTCGGCGGCCGCGTGGCGCGCACGAAGCTCGAAGCCGACCTCGTCGGCGAAGGTGCCCGCGCGGAGCTCCTCGGTCTCAGCCTCGGTAACGGGAAGCAGCACTTCGACTACCAGACGCTGCAGAACCACCTGGCGCCGCACACGTCGAGCGACCTGCTCTTCAAGGCAGCACTTGACGGTCAGTCGAGCAACGTCTGGTACGGTACCGTCCGGATCCACAAGGGCGCTTCCCAGAGTGAGGCGTCGCAGAGCAGCCGCAACCTGCTGCTCAGCGACCACGCGAAGGCAGCGCCAATCCCGGTGCTCGAGATCGAGGCGTACGATGTGCTGCGCTGCAGCCACGGCGCCACCGCCGGCCCGGTCGACCCTGACCAGCTCTTCTACCTCGAGTCACGCGGTGTGCCGCCGGCGGAGGCCGAATCGCTGCTCATCGAAGCGTTCTTCCACGAGGTCGTCGACCGCCTGCCGGTCGAGAGCTTCCGTGAGCAGATTATGGAAGACATCAACACCAAGATCGGAGCGCAGGGCTAGTGGCCTTCGTCAAAGTCGGCACAAAATCAGACGTCGTCCCCGGTGAGGTCAAAGCTTTCAAGGTGGACGGCACGAGCATCGTCGTCGCCAACATCGATGGCGCCGAGATCTGTGCGATAGCGGACCTTTGCACGCACGACGGCGGCCCCCTCGGTGACGGCACCCTCGCTGACGGCCTCGTCGAGTGCCCGCGCCACGGCGCCCGCTTCGACGTGCGTACCGGCGCGGTCAAGGCGCTGCCGGCGGTGCGCCCGGTGAAGACCTACCCGGTCAAGGTTGAAGACAACGACATCATGGTGGATGTTGGATAGCAGCAATCTCGAGTAACCCGCCCCAGATTTGTCATTCTGAGGAACGAAGATTCTGACGGCGCGAAAGCATGCTGAACGGTGAAGGATTACTACGTCTACATCATGGCAAGCCTTTCCACCACGCTATATGTAGGCGTCACGAATGACTTGATGCGCCGTGTGAGCGAGCACAAAGCCGGCGCCGTCGAGTCCTTCACGAAGCGATATAGGATCAACCGGCTTGTATATTTCGAGCATGGAAATGATGTTGAAGGAGCTGTCACTCGAGAGAAACAGCTAAAGGGCTGGACTCGACAGAGGAAGCTCGCGCTGATCAGCGATGCGAATCCGCAGTGGCTGGACCTCTCTGAAGAGTGGGCAGAACAACCATTGAATCTGACCCTAATGGACCGTCAGATTCTTCACTCCGTTCAGAATGACAAGGGAGAGGGCTCCAGTCGCGATTGGGCCAGCGTTAGTCCGGCCGGCAAGGAAACGTAGAAATGTACGACATCGAAAGCGTCCGCAAGGACTTCCCCATCCTCTCCCGCCAGGTCCACGGACGGCCGCTGGTCTACCTCGACAACGCGGCGACCACCCAGAAGCCCCGGCAGGTGATCGACGAGCTGGTGCGCTACTACGAGACCTTCAACGCCAACGTCCATCGCGGCGTCCACACGCTCTCCGAAGAGGCGACCGACGCCTACGAGAAGGCGCGCGAGCGGGTGAACGAGTTCATTCACTCGCAGTATGGGCCGGAGAGCGTCGTCTTCACGCGTAATACGACCGAGTCGATTAACCTCGTCGCGGCCGCGTGGGGGCGCAAGAACCTGCAGCCCGGCGATGAGGTGCTGATTAGCGTCGCCGAGCACCACAGCAATATGATCCCGTGGCAGCTGATCACTCAGGAGAAGGGCGCCGTCCTTCGCTACGTCGATATCGACGACGAGGGTCGCCTCCGCATCGACGAGCTCGAGGCGATGATCGGGCCGAAGACGCGAATGATCGCCCTCGCTCATGCCTCTAACGTCCTCGGCATCAACCCGGTGCGGGAGATTGCCGAGATCGCACATCGCTTCGGCGCCCTTGTCCTTGTCGATGGCGCTCAGAGCGTGCCGCACCTGCCGGTGAACGTCGAAGAGCTGGGCTGCGACTTCCTCGCGTTCTCCGCGCACAAGATGCTCGGACCGACCGGCATCGGCGCCCTCTGGGGGCGGCCGGAGCTGCTCAAGGCGATGGACCCCTACCAGGGCGGCGGCTCGATGATCTCAAGGGTGACAACCGAGGGCTCGACCTGGGCGGCGCTGCCCGAGAAGTTCGAAGCTGGCACGCCGAACATCGCCGACGCGATCGCCTGGGTGCCGGCTCTCGACTACCTCGACGGCCTCGGAATGGAGAACATCCGCGCCCACGAGCTTGAGATCACCGGCTACGCGCTCGAGGAGCTGAGCAAGGTCCCCGGCGTCACGGTCTACGGACCGAAGACGGCGGAAGAGCGCGTCGGTGTCGTCTCCTTTAACCTCGGCGACGTCCACCCGCACGACCTTAGCCAGGTGCTCGACACCTACGGCGTGGCGATCCGGGCCGGCCACCACTGCGCGCAGCCGCTGATGCGCCGCCTCGACTGTGTCGCCACCGCCCGCGCCAGCTTCTACCTCTACAACACGAAGGCAGAGGTCGACGTGCTGGTCGAAGCTGTGAAGGAAGCGGCCCGCTACTTCGTGGTCTCAGAGGCGCCGGTCCTGGGTTAGTGCCGCGCCGCATTCGGTGCGGCGTGTCCTGACCTTTCGTCATGACATTCGATGCTCGCCGGCTTCCGACGCCATTTGACCTCCAGTCGCGGAGTCGTTCCTGATGCCATTCAAGCAGCCTGCCGCCGGCCGCCGCAAAATCCGCGCGCACTTCGACGACGACACGATTACCGTCTACCAGGCCTTCAACGACGAGATCGTCGAGGCGATGCTCGAGAAGGGGCGCTTCGTTGCGCCGTTCTCGTTCGAGCGCATGACCTGGATCAAGCCTTCGTTCCTCTGGATGATGGAGCGCTCCCACTATGGGACGCTGCCGGACCAGGAGCGCACGCTTGCGATTCGGATCACGATGGAAGGCTGGCTCGAAGCGCTGAGCAACGCCTCGCTCTCCACGGATGCGGGGTCAGCGGCGCCGGTACGCGTGCAGTGGGACCCGGAACGCGACCTCAAGGGCAACAAGCTACCGCAGCGCTCGATCCAGGTCGGTCTCGGCCCGTCGATCGTGCGCCGCTACGTCAATGAATGGATAGTCGACATAACCGACATTTCAGACTATGTCGAAGAGCTGCGCGAGCTGCGGGAGCAAGGGAAGTTCACCCGGGCGCAATCCATGCTGCCTCAAGAGCGCCCCTGGAACCCGCCGCCGGAAATCGCGAAACGCATCGGCATGGCGTAGCGGCCGGGCGCCGTGCAGATCGGCTTCGGCCGGACGGTCACCACCCAGCCTCGAATATCGAAAGCAAACGCAGCGTTAAAGAGGCGCTGCTTGGTACAATAGGAAGAGCACCATGAATTATCCGGAACCAGTACTCGACGACCTTTATCGAGAATTGATCCTCGATCACTACCGCAACCCCCACAACAAGGGGACGCTGATTGCGCCGACCTGCAAATCAGAGGGCTACAACCCGGTCTGCGGCGACGAGATCGCGATTGAGCTGCTTCTCGATGAAGGCATCATCAAGGACATCGCCTTCCACGGCCGCGGTTGCTCGATCAGCCAGTCGTCCGCTTCGATGATGACGGACGCGATCAAGGGCCGCAGCCCGGAAGAGGCCCGCCGGGTCGTCGCCGCCTTCAAGCACCTGATGACGGACCCGGACGACGAGCCGGCAGAGGACCTGGGAGACCTGGAGGCGCTGCAGGGCGTCGCCAAATTCCCGGTGCGCGTGAAGTGCGCGACACTCGCCTGGCGCGTGCTCGAGGAAGGACTCGAAGAGTCCGAAGCGCCCACGACAACCACGTAAACGCTGGCCCGGCTCCGGCCGGAGGGGGAGACCACCATGGCAAACGCCACGATCACATCTGAAGACCTGATTCAGGCTCTCGTGCCCGTCCAGGACCCAGAGCTGCGCATGAGCATCGTTGACCTCGGTCTGGTCTACGACGCCCGCATGGACAAGGACGGTATGGTCAACGTGACCATTACGCTGACGACGCCTGCGTGCCCGCTGGGACCGCTGCTGATCGGTCAGATCCAGGACACGCTGATGGACATCCCCGGTGTGAAGGACGTCAACGTAGAGCTGACCTTCCACCCCCCGTGGGACCCGCGCACGATGGCCAGCGACGAGATCAAGATGCAGCTCGGCATCTGGTAAAACGTCGCGTTCTTCTATTGATCGCTGGCCGCTTTCGATAGTCGGACATAAGCTATTGCGCCAAGTCTGATAGGGAATTATTATCCCACCACTAGCTGCCGGCCCCTCTCCGCAGGGCCGGTTTAGCGCAATTGAGGTCCCGGCCAGGATCTCGAACAATCCCAGGTCTCAGGACGGCTATTAGATGACTCAAGAGAGCCAGGACTATCGTTTTCCCGATCTACCACGCCTGAAGAAGCAGGGACTCTATGACCCGGCTTCTGAGCACGATGCTTGTGGCGTTGGACTGGTCGCAAACGTCAGTGGAGAGCGCTCTCACAAGATCATCCAGCAGGGTATCGAGGTCCTCGAGAACCTGGAGCACCGCGGTGCATCGGGCGCCGACGCGCGCTCCGGTGACGGCGCCGGCATTCTTTTTCAGCTCCCGCACGAGTTCTTCCAGCAGGAAGCAGCCCGTCTCGAGATTGACCTGCCCCACCGGGGCGAATACGCGGTCGGCATGGCCTTCCTGCCCCAGGAGCACGACCAGCGCCACCGCTGCGAGCGCCTGATCGAGAGCATCGTCAACGGCGAAGGCCAGACCTTCCTCGGCTGGCGTGACGTCCCGGTGAACCGCGACGCGATCGGCGTGCTCGCTGCACAGGTGATGCCGCACATCCGCCAGTTCTTCGTCCGCCGCGCCCACGGCCTCGACGACCAGACCTTCGAGCTGCGCCTCTATGTGATCCGCAAGCAGATCGAGAAGGCTGTCGCCGCCAGCGAGCTGCCGGACGCTGCCGACTTCTACATCGCCAGCCTCTCGAGCCGCACCGTCGTCTACAAGGGCCTGCTGATCTCGACCCAGATCGCCGAGTTCTACCACGACCTGCGGCACGAGTCGATGATCTCCGCCTTCGCTCTCGTCCACTCGCGCTTCAGCACGAACACGCTGGGCTCATGGAAGCTGGCGCACCCGTACCGCTTCCTGATCCACAACGGTGAGATCAACACCCTGCGCGGCAACATCAACTGGATGGCCGCCCGCGAGAAGAACTTCGAGTCGAAGGTCCTCGGCGCCGATGTGAAGAAGATCACCCCCGTCGTGACGCCGGGGCAGTCGGACACCGCCACCCTCGACAACGCGCTCGAGGTGCTGCTGGCCACCGGCCGCTCGTTGCCTCACGCGATGATGATGCTGATCCCGGAAGCCTGGGCTGACCACATCCCGATGGACCCGGCCCGCCGCGCCTTCTACGAATACCACTCGACGATGATGGAGCCCTGGGACGGCCCGGCGCTCGTCATCGGCACGGACGGCACCCAGGTCTGCGGCGTCCTCGACCGCAACGGCCTGCGCCCCTGCCGATACCTCGTCACCAAGGACGGGCTCCTCGTCCTCGCTTCCGAGACCGGGGTGCTCCAGATCCCGGACGAAGACATTGCGTTCAAGAGCCGGATCAGCCCCGGTCGGATGTTCCTCATCGACTTCAACGAGAAGCGCGTCGTCGACGACGCCGAGATCAAGAGCCGCCTGTCGAACCGCCAGCCGTACGCGCAGTGGCTCGCCGACAACCGCGTCATCCTCGGCAACCTGCCGGAGCCGAAGGAAGTCATCGACTACGGCAACGAGCGGCTCCTGGAGCTGCAGCAGGCCTTCGGCTACAGCCAGGAAGACCTCGAGGTCATCCTCGAGCCGATGGTCACGAACGGCGGCGAACCCGTCGGTTCGATGGGTAACGACCTGCCGCTGGCCGTGCTCTCCGACCAGAACCCGCTGCTCTTCCAGTACTTCCGCCAGATCTTCGCCCAGGTCAGCAACCCGCCCCTCGACGCGATGCGTGAGGAGCTGGTGACGTCGCTCGAGACCTTCATCGGCGCCGAGCAGAACCTCTTCGAGGAGACGCCCGAGCACTGCCACCAGCTCATGCTCAAGGAGCCCTTCCTCACCAATCGCGAGCTCGCGAAGGTGCGCGAGATCAACCAGGGCAAGCTCAGGTCGGCGACGGTGTCGATCCTGTTCGATGCCGAAGAGGGCGGCCTGAAGCGCGCTCTCGACCGCCTCTGCAGCGAGGCCTCCGCCGCGGTTGCCAACGGCGCGTCGATCCTGATCCTCTCCGACCGCGGAGTCGACAAGGACCACGCCGCGATCCCGAGCCTGCTCGCGACGGCAGCTGTCCACCACCACCTGATCCGCGAAGGCTCGCGCACGAAGTGCGGCCTCGTCGTCGAATCGGCAGAGCCGCGCGAGGTGCACCACTTCGCCGCCCTCATCGGCTTCGGCGCCGGCGCGGTGAACCCGTATCTCGCGATTGAGACCATTCAGGACCTCTGCGAGAACAACCGCATGCTCAAGCCCGTCGACTTCAAGACGGCGGAGAAGAACTACATCAAGGCGCTGCACAAGGGCGTCCTCAAGGTCATGTCGAAGATGGGCATCTCGACGCTGCAGAGCTACCGCGGCGCCCAGATCTTCGAGGCGGTGGGCCTGCGCCAGGACCTCGTCGACCAGTACTTCAGCTGGACGCCCTCGCGCATCGGCGGCATCGGCCTCGCCGAGCTGGAGCTCGAGACGCTTCGCCGCCACGCCTACGCCTACCCGTCGCGGCCGCTGCCGGGCCAACTCGACCTCAAGGTTGGCGGCCTGTACCAGTGGCGGCGTGACGGCGAGCACCACATGTACAACCCGGACACGATCGCGCTGCTCCAGTACTCGACGCGGACCAACAACTTCGAGAGCTTCCAGCAGTTCAGCGACCTGAGCGACAACGAGAACCGCCGCATGGCGACGATCCGCGGTCTGCTCGAGTTCAAGGAAGGTCGCCAGATCCCGCTGGACGAGGTTGAGCCCGCGGCAGAAATCGTCAAGCGCTTTGCCACCGGCGCCGCGTCCCTTGGCTCGATCAGCCGCGAGGCGCACGAGACGATGGCGATCGCGATGAACCGCATCGGCGCCCGCAGCAACACGGGCGAGGGCGGTGAGGACCCGGCGCGCTACAACCTCGAGCCGAACGGCGACTCGAAGCAGAGCGCGATCAAGCAGGTTGCCTCCGGCCGCTTTGGTGTCACCGCGAACTATCTCGCCCACGCCACCGACCTCCAGATCAAGATGGCGCAGGGCGCCAAGCCCGGCGAGGGCGGTCAGCTGCCCGGCCACAAGATCGACGACTACATCGGCTGGGTGCGTCACACGACCCCTGGTGTCGAGCTGATCTCGCCGCCGCCGCACCACGACATTTACTCGATCGAGGACCTGGCGCAGCTGATCCACGACCTCAAGAACTCGAACCCGAGCGCCCGCATCCACGTGAAGCTGGTCTCGGAGTACGGCGTCGGCACGATCGCTGCCGGTGTCGCCAAGGGCAAGGCGGACGTCGTGCTCATCTCCGGCGACAGCGGCGGTACCGGTGCGGCGCCCGAATCCTCGATCAAGCACGCGGGCCTGCCCTGGGAGCTCGGCATCGCCGAGGCGCAGCAGGTGCTCGTCGGCAACGACCTGCGCGGCCGGATCGTCGTGCAGGCGGACGGCCAGCTCAAGACCGGCCGCGACGTCGCCATCGCCTGCCTGCTCGGCGCCGAGGAGTTCGGCTTTGCGACGGCGCCGATGATCGTCATGGGCTGCATCATGCTCCGCAAGTGCCACCTCAACACCTGTTCGGTCGGTATCGCTACCCAGGACCCGGTCCTGCGCGAGCGGTTTGCCGGCAAGCCCGAGCACGTGATCAATTACTTCTTCTTCGTCGCCGAGCAGCTGCGCCAGATCATGGCCCGCCTCGGCTTCCGAACCGTCAACGAGATGGTGGGCCGCGTCGACATGCTCGACACGAAGGCTGCCATCGACCACTGGAAGGCGCGCGGCCTCGACTTCTCAGCCCTGCTGCACAAGCCGATGGTCCCCTCCGGCGTTGCCACCTACCAGTGCGAAGTACAGGACCACCACATCGACGATGTCCTCGACCGCACGCTTATCGCGAAGTCCGAGGCTGCGCTCGAGTCGCTGGTGCCGGTTGTCATCGATTCGCCGATCAGCAACTCGAACCGCGTCGTCGGCGCGATGTTGAGCTACGAGATCGCCACCCGCTACGGCGAGGAGGGTCTCCCGAACGACACGATTCGCGTGAACTTCACCGGCTCGGCCGGGCAGAGCTTCGCTGCCTTCCTCGCGAAGGGCGTCACGATGTCGATCCGCGGTGACAGCAACGACTACTTCGGCAAGGGCCTCTCCGGCGGCACGATCATCGTCCAGCCCCCGGAGAAGGCGACCTACGTCCCGGAAGAGAACATTCTTATCGGCAACGTTGCCCTCTACGGCGCGACCAGCGGCAAGGCCTTCATCCGCGGCATGGCAGGCGAGCGCTTCGCCGTCCGCAACAGCGGCGCTGAGGCAGTTGTCGAAGGCGTCGGCGACCACGGCTGCGAGTACATGACCGGCGGCCGCGTCGTCGTCCTCGGTCCGACCGGCCGCAACTTCGCAGCCGGTATGAGCGGCGGTGAGGCCTTCGTCCTCGACGAGCAGGGGCGCTTCGGCAGCCTCTGCAACCCGGAGCTCGTCGACCTCGAGTCGATCGACACCGAGGGCGACAAGCTGGACCTGCGCCGGCTTCTCATCGAGCACCTGGAGGCGACGGGTAGCGCGAACGCCCGCCGCGTCCTCGAAAACTGGGACGAGCTCCTGCCGAAGTTCGTCAAAGTCATGCCTCGCGACTACAAGCGCGTACTGTCCGAACGCCTGGCCCGCGCCGAGGCGACCGCGGCAGTCGCCGGCTAAAGGGAACCACATTGGGCGAACCCACAGGCTTCAAAGACCGACCGCGCCAACCGCTGCCCCGGCGCCCCGTCCCGGAGCGCGTCAAGGATTACGGCGAGTATCTCCTCGCCTGGACCGAAGATGAAGCGCGCGGACAGGGAGCCCGCTGCATGGACTGCGGCATCCCCTTCTGCCACAAGGGCTGCCCGCTGGGAAACCTGATCCCGGACTGGAACGACTACGTCTACAAAGGCCAGTGGGAGAAGGCGCTCGCCCTCCTGCACGCGACGAACAACTTCCCCGACTTCACCGGCCGGATTTGCCCGGCTCCGTGCGAGGCCGCCTGCACCCTCTCGATCAACCAGGACCCGGTGACGATCGAGTACATCGAGAAGACGATCGCCGACCGCGGCTGGAACGAGGGCTGGATTACGCCCCAGCCGCCGGCCGTACGGACCGGCAAGCGCGTCGCGGTGATCGGCTCCGGGCCTGCCGGCATGGCCGCGGCCCAGCAGCTCAACCGCGCCGGCCACCACGTTACGGTCTATGAGCGCGACAACTACATTGGCGGCCTGCTCCGCCTCGGCATCCCCGACTTCAAGCTCGACAAGCTCGTCGTCGAGCGCCGCGTCGACCAGATGCGCGAAGAGGGCGTCGAGTTCGTCACCGGCGCTCACGTCGGCAAGAACGTCGCCGTCGAAGACCTGAAGCGCGATTTCGACGCCATCCTCCTCACAATCGGCTCGACAGTCCCGCGTGACCTCGACGTCTCCGGCCGCGAGTTGAAGGGCGTCCACTTCGCGATGGACTACCTGACGCAGCAGAACAAGATCAACGCCGGCGAGACGGTCGACCCGGCGCAGCGGATCAGTGCTGAGGGCAAGCGCGTCGTCATCCTTGGCGGCGGCGACACCGGCGCTGACTGCCTCGGCACCGCCCACCGTCAGGGCGCGGAGATCGTCCGCCAGTACGAACTGCTGCCGGAGCCGCCGACGACCCGTCGCGACAACAACCCGTGGCCGCAGTGGCCGCTGATCCTGCGCAGCTCAGCCGCGCACGACGAAGGCGGTGTCCGCGACTACAACATCCTCACGAAGGGCTTCACCGGTGAGAACGGCGTTGTGAACAAGCTCCACGGCGTTCGCCTCTCTTGGGAGCCCGACGCCTCCGGCCGCCCGCAGATGCAGGAGGTCGCTGGCAGCGAGTTCGAAATCGACGCTGACCTCGTACTCCTCGCGATGGGCTTCCTCCACCCGGAGAAGAACGGCCTCGTCGACCAGCTCGGCGT
>JBFWZE010000019.1:12678-15516 GCA_050185685.1 Dehalococcoidia bacterium | reverse complement strand
GTGAGGCTGAGCTGGGCGGTGTGCTCGCGCAGGTGCTCGATCGCGTGGACGAGGCAGTAGGCCCGCGTCGTGACCGGATTGCCCGGCTGCTCGACCGTAGGGACGACCTCCAGCCAATCGACGCTCTCGACGGTGTCGAAGGCGCTCAGCGTGCTGTCGCGAAGCTCGTCGACGAGGGCGAGGGCGCTGTCTTCCGAGGCGAAGGCGGTGGCGAACTCCTCGGCGCGGCTGCGCACTGGCCGTGGCAGACCGAGGGCGATGCAGACCCAGTCGCGCGTGCTCCCGAGCGCGTGGTGGGCAATGACCGCCGCCGAGTTGGCGTCGGAAGCCCCGGGTTGCCAGCTCAGGCCCTCAGCTCCGAGGCCGGTGAGGCTGGAGCGCACTTCGGCCGCGCATACCTCGTAGATCGAGCGGCAGGCGGCGATGAAGGGGTCCTGGTTCATGACTTGCTCGCGTCCCAGAGCTGACGGGTGAGCTGCAGATGGGCGACGTGCTCCCGCAGGTGTTCGACCGCGTGCATGATCGTGTAGGCGCGGCTGATCATCGGCGCGCCAGGCTGGCTGTTCATAGGCCGCATGTCGCCCCAGTCCAACGCGGTGGCCTCGTCGAGGATTCGCAGCGAGTCGGCGCCGATCGCATCGACGAATGCGAGGGCCTTCTCCTCGGACGAGAACTCGCTCAAGAACTCAGCTTCACGGCTGCGGTCGGGCATCGGTGCGTCCACGGCCATGCAGAACCAGGCGCGGCAGGCGCCCAGGGCGTGGCTCGCGAGCACACTGACCGAGTTCGTTTCCGGAGCCTCTGGTTTCCAGTTGAGGCCGTCCGCTCCCAAGCCCTCCAGGCTACTACGAAGGTCCTTCACCGATACCGTGTACATGTCGCGGGCGGCTGCAATGATCGGGTCGGTGTCGGCCAAGGGTGTTGCTCCTTTTACTCTGACGCCGAGGTTGCGGGCTCGAGGCCTTCCTCTTCGTCCTTGCGCTTCTGGTGCTCCTCGAACGCCTTCATGCCCGCGTTGTACATCTGGTAGCCGAAGATCAGCACGAGGACGAGCAGGCCCCACTCGAGGTAGCGGAAGTACTCATCGGTTGAGTCGAGGGTGATGCCCGCGATTCCCAGCGCGTAGCCGATCGCGATGTAGGCGCTCACCCAGAGTACGGCGCCGCCGTAGTCGGCGGGTGCCCACTGCCGAAACGGCATGCGCAGCAGGCCGGCGGCAGCGGGCCCAACGACGCGGGTATAGCCGGCGAAGTGGTAGGTGAGGACAAAGGCGGAGCCCCGCGACAGAATCGGCTCGCGCACCGACTCGGTCGCGTTGCGCAGGAAGCCGAAGCGGGACCAGCCGAAGCGGCCGAGGCAGTAGCTGATCGTGTCGCCAATGATCGTGCCCGCGACGCCGACCAGTAGCGCTATCGGTGCTGAAAAGTCACCGTCATGAGCGCTAATGCCCGCAAGGATGATGACCAGCGAGCCCGGTACGATAAGCCCGACGAAGAGCGTGTTCTCGCTGAGCGTGCCGACAAAGACGGCAATGTAGCCGTAGTCCTTAAAAAGCGAATGGACGGAGTCGGCAGCCCACCGGATCAGGTCCTGGTAGGCGTGGAAGATCGATTGCAGCGCCTTCAGCGGCCACTCCACCACCTCCATGACACTGGCGACTGGTGGCAGAGCGAGCAGAAGGATCAGTTGGTCCATGCAATAGGATGGCGCGGATCTGACCGCGCCCTTCGTGATCGATTCTAACACCCATGGTACGTGGTTCCCTGTTAGAGCGTGATTACGCCTGGTGGTCCTCGGCGAGGTCAGCCTCGATGAGCTGCCAGACCAGGAAAGCGGCGCAGATGACGACGGCGATACCGATGAGGACAGGTCCCATGACGTTGCTCCTTAGTACGTGTGTTCTAACGGTTGTGGAGGTAATTTAGAACGCCTGTACTAGGCTGTCAAGCACTGATCCGAAAATTTGTTCCGAAGGCGCCGTTCTCGGGAAAGCCGCAAAGAGCTGGAAAAATCTGCGAGCTGCTGTCGATCCGAAGGCGCCGCGTTCGTTGTACTGGCATCGAGGGGCATGCGACCTCTCGCAGTGAAGACGAGACTCACGGAGGACGGACCAGACATGCAATACCTGTTGCTCATCTACCACGACGAAGCCTTCGAGGCCGCGAAGCCGCCGGCCGACCAGGAAGCGCTCATGGGCGCCTACTGGAAGCTCGAGGAGGCGCTTCAGGCGGAGTCCGGCGTTCGAATCGCCGGTGAGGCCCTGTACCCGGTCGGTACCGCAAAGACGGTCCGGATCCGTGACGGCAAGAACATCACGTCTGACGGCCCCTTCGCCGAGACCAAGGAGCAGCTCGGTGGCTTCTACCTCCTCGACGTGGAGAACGAGGCGGCCGCGCTCGAGTGGGCGGCGAAGATCCCCTCGGTCTATGACGGCTCGGTGGAAGTGCGCCAGGTCATGGTCTTCGAGCAGCCATAGGCAAATACTCGGAGAAGGGAAGCAGCGATGCAGTACATGCTTTTGATTACCATGCCGGCCGAGGCGTTTCGGGCGCAGCCCTCGCCGGAGACGGGCCGAAAGATGATGGCGGCCTACGACGAGTACAACGAGATGCTGATCGCCCGCGGCGCCATGGTGGCCGGTGATGCGCTCCACCCGCCGGCCGCCGCCACGACGGTCCGCGTTCGAGACGGCAGGACGCTGACTACCGACGGCCCGTTCGCGGAGACGAAGGAGCAGCTCGGCGGCTACTACGTCATCGAAGCAAAAGACCTCGACGAGGCGATCGAGCTGGCGTCACAGGTTCCCAGCGCCAGGGACGGTTCGGTCGAAGTCCGGCC
>JBFWZE010000019.1:10144-12578 GCA_050185685.1 Dehalococcoidia bacterium | reverse complement strand
GGCGCCTGGCTGGCAACGACGGCCCGCAATCGCGCGATCGACGCGCTGAGGCGGGAGAAGGTCTACCGCTCGAAGCTGGAGTCGCTCGCCCGAGAGGACGCGCTGAACCCGCCCTCGACAGACGCAGGGCCTCTCGACGACGACCTGCTCACCCTGATCTTCACCTGCTGTCACCCGGCGCTCGCCCCTGAAGCCCGTATCGCCCTCACACTGCGCTCAGTAGGCGGCCTTTCGACAAAGCAGATTGCCTCGGCCCTGCTGACCTCGGAGGAGACGATGGCCCAGCGCCTCGTCCGCGTGAAGCGCAAAATCCGCGACGCCGGTATCGCCTTCAAGACGCCGCCGCCGGAGCGCTGGAGCGACCGCCTCGAGGCCGTTCTCCTCGTCATCTACCTCATCTTCAACGAGGGCTACGCGGCGAGTGGCGGCGAGGACCTCACCAGCGCCGACCTCTCGTCCGAGGCCATCTACCTCGGACGCACGCTGGCCAAGCTGCTGCCGGACGAGGCTGAAGTGCACGGCCTCCTCGCGCTGATGCTGCTGCAGGACTCGCGCCGCGCCGCCCGTACCGACGCGAACGGTGACCTTGTGCTGCTCGAGGACCAGGACCGCGGCCGGTGGGACCGCGCGCAGATCAACGAGGGGTTCGCGGCGATCGAACGGGCGCTTTCGCTGCGCAAGCCGGGGCAGTACCAGTTGCAGGCCTTCGTCGCCGTCCAGCACGCCCGTGCCGCAACGGCTGCCGATACGAACTGGCAGGCGATCGCCGGCGCCTACAGTGCCCTGCTCGAAATCAACCCTTCACCGGTCATCGCCCTGAACCGGGCCGTCGCCGTCGCGATGGCAACGACACCGGAGCGCGGCCTCCAGCTCATCGACGAGCTCGCAGCCTCAGGCGGCCTCAACCACTACCACCACCTGCATGCCGCCCGCGCCGACCTCCTGCGCCGCGGCAGCCGCCTCGCGGAGGCAGCAAACGCCTATCGCGCCGCCCTGCGCGTCTGCTCGAACCCGGTGGAGCGCCGCTTCCTCGAAAAGCGCCTGCGCCAGGTCGAAGCCGCCTCGTAGCGCCTCGATGCTCGAAGCCACAAAGGCGGTGCCCGCCGGTCTCGACCTCAAGGGCGCTTCGATTGCCGGCGAGGCGGGCCGGGAGTGGCGCCGGCTTCTGCCTGCCACGGTTGCCGGTCTCGCCGAACGCTGGTCGCTGACAATCGACGCGCCGTTTCCCGGTCTCTCGTACAACTACGTGGCGCCGGTGACGCAGGCTGACGGCACGCCGGCAGTGCTCAAGCTGTGGATGCCGTTGCCTCGCGAGTTCGAGGTTGAGGTAGAGGCACTGAGCCTCTACGACGGCAATGGCGCCGTGAAGCTGCTGCAGGTCGACGCTGATGACCGCGCCATGCTGCTCGAGCGCGCCGAGCCCGGCACCGACCTCTGGCAGCTCGATGACGATGACAGGCAGATCGAGGTCGCGGCGACGGTCATGCGGCGTCTCTGGCGCCCGCCACCGCTCGGGTGCTCGTTGCCCCACGCCCGTGCCCACTACGAGCGTCTGGGAGCGCAGTTGCCCGGGCTCGCCCCGGCCGGCTTTCCGCTCTCGTGGCTGGCGACCGCTCTCGATATCTACGCAGCCCTCGAGTCCGCAGCGCCGCCGGTCGTTCTCCACGAAGACCTCCACCAGGCGAACATCCTTCGCGCGCGGCGGGAGCCATGGCTGGCGATTGACCCGCACGGCCTCATCGGCCCGCGTGAGCTGGAGACGACGCAGATGGTCCTGAACGTTGTCTGGCGCGCGGAACCGGCCGGCTGGCCCCGCATCATCACGCGATACGTCCATGCACTGTCAGAGCAGTTGGGGTTGGATACCGAGCAGGTGCGTCTTGCGGGTGTCGCGCGGTCCGTTCTCGAGGCGTTCTGGACGCTGGAGGATCAGCCACCAGGGAAGGCGTGGCAGCGCGACATCGCGATCGCTGAGTCGTTCGCGGCGGCGCGCTGACTACCCTTCGCTGATCTCGATGAGGGCCTGACCGAGCTCGACGCGGTCCTTCTCGCCAACGTAGACCTTTGTCACGGTGCCGGACACGCGGCTGCGCATGTCGTTGAGCATCTTCATCGCCTCGACGACGATGATCACGTCGCCTTCCTGGACGACGTTACCGGCTTCGACGCGCAGTTCGGTGACGACGCCGGTGAGCGGCGAAATCAAGTTCCACTTGCCGTCGACGAAGCTCTCGGCCTGCTGCTGACGCCGGGCGGCGCGCCTGCGCGTCGTCTCGACCTCGTAGCTGCGGCCCGCGATCTGCAGATTGAAGCCCTGCTGCTCCTCCGCGACGAGGATCTCGAGCACGCGGTCGTTCAGCGTGAGGATGTAGCGTGGCGAATCGCCGATGCGCTGCAGGCCGACGGCATACCAGTTGCCGTCGATATTCACACG
>JBFWZE010000019.1:0-10044 GCA_050185685.1 Dehalococcoidia bacterium | reverse complement strand
ATCCGGCACTCGATCGCCCAGCCCGAGAGCTTGACATCTTCCTGCGTGAAGCCGAGCGGCTCGCCTGACGCGACCTTGAGCTGCTCGTGGATCAGGTCGAGGCCCGTCACCAGCTCGGTCACCGGGTGCTCGACCTGGAGACGGGCGTTGACTTCGATGAAGTAGAAGTTGCCGGTGGCGTCGTCAAAGAGGAACTCGACGGTTCCCGCGTTCTCGTAGCCCGCTTCTTTTGCAATCGACACCGCCGCGGCGCCGAGTCGCGCGCGCAGCTCCGGCGATACCGCGGACGACGGCGACTCCTCCACAAGCTTCTGGCTGCGGCGCTGCACCGAGCACTCGCGCTCGCCGAGGTGCACGACGTTGCCGAAGCGGTCGGCGAGGATCTGGACCTCGATGTGGCGCACCGGGTCGAGGTACTTCTCAACGTACAGGCCGCCGTCACCGAAGTTCGCCTCGGCCTCCGCCGCAGCCGTGCGCAGGGAGGTCTCGAGCTCTGCTTCTTCTCGCACCAGCCGGATGCCCTTACCGCCGCCGCCGCCTGCCGCTTTGATCAGCAGCGGGAAGCCGATGCGCTGGGCGGCCGCACGCGCCTCTTCGAGGTTGACGCGGTCAGGGGTGCCGGGGACGGTAGGGACCCCGGCGCGGTCGGCGATGATTCGCGCTTCGACCTTGTCGCCAAGCTGGTGCAGCGACTCCGGCCGAGGGCCGATGAACGTGATGCCGGCAGCAGCGCAGGCGCGGGCAAACTCGGCGCGCTCGGAGAGGAAGCCGTAGCCGGGGTGAATCGCGTCGGCGCCGCATTTCACCGCGGCCTCGATGACCTTCGCCGCGTTGAGGTAGCTTTCGCTCGCCGGGCCGCCGCCGATGCAGTACGCCTCGTCAGCGTAGCGGGCGTGCAGCGCGGTCGCGTCCGGCTCCGAATAGACGGCGACACTTGTGATGCCGAGGTCGCGGCAGCCACGCATCACGCGCACCGCGATTTCGCCTCGGTTGGCCACCAGGACCTTCTTGAACACGCGCCTCTCCTGTGCGGGAGCGCTGATATCGTGCGCTCCCTCAGCGGATTGTGGCACAGGGCGATCTGAGCGGCAAACCCAGGGTCGGACGCGCTACTTCCGCGCGGGTGGCGGCACCTCGTCTGCCGTGAGGAAGTCGATCGCGACCGCCTCCATCTCCGGCACGATGCCTCCGGGGAAGCCCTTCGAGCCGGCGTAGTAGATGAACATCCGGGGGTGCGGCGCGAGCTGGTAGGCCTCGAAGACGAAGCGGATGAGCACGGCGCTCGCGTTGTCCACCTGGCCGAACAGGATCGGCATCGGCAGACGGGGATAGACCGAATGGAGGCTGTTCTCTTTTCGAACCTCCGGGTCCACCACGTACGAGGCGACACGCCGGTACGCGTCCTCTGCGCCGGGCCGATTAATGCGCGCATAGAGCTCGTCGACCATGGCCTCGGTGTAGGTGCCGCGCATCATGCCCGCCATCTCCTCGCCCAGGGCCTCGCGGGTCGGCGGCCGAAAGTTCGTCACGAAGTCAGGGGCCACGAGGTTCAGGCCGGGCGAGTCGACGAGCACCATGCGACGCACGCGCTCCGGGTTCTCCACGGCGAAGAGGGCGCTAATCCAGCCGCCAATGCTGTAGGTGAAGATGTCGATCTGCTCGAGGCCAAGCTGGTCGCAAAAGCCTTTGAGGACGCCGGCCCAGAGCGGGAAGTATGGCCCCTCGGCGGGTGCGTCGGAGAGGCCCCAGCCCGGAAGGTCCAGCGCAAACACATGGGCGATCTCGCTAAGGGCATCGATTTGAGGCAGGAACTGGTCGGCCGAGAGCGCGTAGCCCATGCCGTGGACCATGAGAAGTGGACGCCCGGAGCCCTTCTCGATGTAACGGATCTTCAGTCCGTCAACGTCAACGTACTGGTCGGGAATGTCGGCGCGCAGGCTCATCGTGAAGCTCCTTGGGTATTGGGACGGACGGCCACCAAAGCGTACTGCATATGCGTCGGGCCGTAGGTGCGCTCTATACAGCGCACTTACGGCCCGACTGTGGTTTCTCCGAACGTTTGGCTAGCTCGGGATGACCGCCTCATTCACGATGCGCGCGATGACCTCATCGACCGCGATGCCGCCGAGGTCCTCGTTGCCGCGGGTGCGGACGGAGACGGCGGTGGCGGCGATGTCGCGGTCACCGGCGATCAGCATGTACGGCACCTTCTGCAGCTGGGCGTCGCGGATCTTCGCCTGCATGCGCTCGCTGCGGGCATCGACCTCGACGCGGAGGCCGGCAGCCTTCATCTTTGCCGCGACCTCGTAGCAGTAGTCGGCGTGGCGGTCGGCGATCGGGATCAGCGTCGCCTGTACCGGTGCCAGCCAGATCGGGAACGCGCCGCCTGTGTGCTCGATCAGTACGGCGAGGAAGCGCTCGAGCGAGCCGAAGATCGCGCGGTGGATCATCACCGGCCGCTGCAACGAGCCGTCCTCGGCCGCGTAGTGCAGGTCGAAGCGCTCGGGCAGGTTGAAGTCGAGCTGGAAGGTTCCCAGCTGCCACTCGCGGCCGATCGCGTCGTCCATGAAGATGTCGATCTTCGGACCGTAGAAGGCGCCTTCGCCCCCCACCTCCTCGAAGTCGATCTCGTGGCTGACGAGGGCGTCGCGCAGGGTGCCTTCGGCGCGGTCCCAGATCTCGTCGCTGCCAATCCGCTTGTCGGGGCGCAGCGAGAGCGTGTAGCGCGGGCTGCCCATGCCGAAAGCGCTGTAGGTCGTCTTCAGCATCTCCAGGAGCGAGCCGATCTCGCCCGGCACCTGGTCGAGGATGCAGAAGATGTGCGCGTCGTCCTGGGCGAACGACCGCACGCGCGTGAGACCGTGCAGGGTGCCCGAGCGCTCGAAGCGGTGCAGGCGGCCGAAGTCGGCGTAGCGCAGCGGCAGCTCGCGGTAGGAGTGGATCTGGGTCGCGAACAGGTAGCAGTGACCGGGGCAGTTCATCGGCTTCACGCCGAGCTCGCGGTCCTCGTCCTGGATGAAGTACATGTTCTCCAGGTAGTTGTCATAATGCCCCGACGTCTTGAAGAGGTCGGTCGAGAAGATCTGCGGCGTGATCACCTCTTTGTAGTCGTATTTCCGGTACAGCCCCCGGATGAAGTCCACCGCGGTGTTGTAGAGGAAGGCGCCCTTCGGTAGATAGAACGGGCTGCCCGGCGCGATCGGGTCGACGAAAAAGAGGTCGAGCTCTTTGCCGAGCTTGCGGTGGTCGCGCTTCTCCGCTTCTTCGAGCCGGTGCAGGTAGTCGTCGAGCTCCTGCTGGGTCGGGAACATGACGCCGTAGATGCGCTGCAGCATCGGCCGGTGCTCGTCGCCCCGCCAGTACGCGCCGGCGACGCTCATCAGCTTGAATGCGCCGACTTTGCCGGTGCTCTCGACGTGCGGGTAGCCGCAGAGGTCGGTGAAATTGCCGTGCTTGCAGATGCCGACGTGGTCCGCCGGGATGCCCTCGATCAGCTCCAGCTTGTAGGGCTGGTCCGCGAAGAAGGCCTGCGCGTCCGCCTTCGACGACTCGCTCTTCACGAAGGGCTTGTCGGCGCCGATGCTCGCACGCATCTTCGCGTCGAGCACGTCGAGGTCCTCGGGGGTCAGCGGCCGCGGCAGGTCGAAGTCGTAGTAGAAGCCGTTCTCGATTGGCGGCCCGATCGCGTATTTCGCCTCGGGAAACACCTCGAGTACCGCCTCGGCCATGATGTGGGCGGCGGAGTGTCGCTGCCGGTAGAGCAGCGAGTCCATGCCTTTGATCTGTTCGTTGTTGTTTTCACTCATCGGAGTTGCTCCTCAACAGGGTGCGAATTCGTGGTTGGAGACGGTCGTCCCTACGATCGCCGGCACCGGGGACGTTCGGTACTTCGCGGGCGAGCTCGGGAGCATTGTCCTGGCATCGCCGGTGGTAGTTGCCTCGACTGCCGTTGCAGTCAGCCATACCGCGGCTGTGGTGCCGAAGTTCATCGTGTGCTCCCTTCTGTCTCGTCTCGCAGGTCTACAGACCCGCAGCTACATCCGCGCTTTTCCGGGTTCCTGTTCCCGGCGAGAAATACAAAGCGCCCACCGTCACAGGGACGGTGGGCGCTTCCGTGGTTCCACCCTGGTTCACCGGTCCCTCTTGAGGAACCGATCTCAGTTCGCCGTTAACGCCGGTCTACGTGGCCGTCTACAACGCCGAAGCATTCGGGGCCAGGCTCTGAGGTGGTATTCGCGAGATGACGGCTCGGGAGTTCCAGACGTGCTCCCGTCTCTGGTTGCCGGTGCCGCTCGCTACTCGTCCTCGTCGTAGCCTTTGAGGTATCTCGATGTCGAATTGCGTTCGAGATGGTGCCTGGTGGGCGGGCCGGCCGCTGCCGGAGAAGCCCACTGCTCGGATCTTCATCCGTGAGTAGTGGTTGGTGGGCGGTACAGGGCTCGAACCTGTGACCTCAGCGATGTCAACGCTGCGCTCTAGCCAACTGAGCTAACCGCCCATCGGTCAGACGATGCTAACAAAGGCCCTCGTGAGGGTCAACGAGGTGTTTCTATCGCCAGAGTCCGGGGGCGCTAGAGCCGGGGGAACTGCTCCCGCTCGTCGTTCTTCTTCGACCGCCGGGTGACGTTCCTCGCGAGCTGCTCGGCTTGCGCTTTCACTTGCTCTGCGCTGCCAACGATGGTCTCGGGAAGCCGGGTCACCTGCTCGGCGCCGTCTACGATTCGCCTTGCCTGCTTCTTGACCTCGGCAGCACCGGCCTTCACGTCCTTCGAGTGCTTCTTCGCCTGCTTCACCGTGAACTTTGTCGCGTGGTAGCCGGCAAGGAGCGTGCCGCCTACGACGACCCCGGCGACCGCAGCACCCGCGCCGTCACCACTGGCAACAGCGGAGGTAAGTTCACCGATGACGTGATGCACATCGTCGTCGGTGGTGCGCTTCTTCTGCTCTTCGTTCGTCATAGGTTTGCACCGCGAGAATAGCGCCAGCGAAGCATGTTGACAATCGGTGGTCGTTGGGTCCGGCCTGTGGGGAGACTAGCGCCTGTCGCTGCTGCCGCCGAGCTTCTTCCACCAACCCGAGCTCGGCGCATCGGTGATCCCGAGGCGCGCGGCGAGCTGGGAGGCAATGCGGTTGAAGTCTGCTTCGAGGCGGTCGATGTCGCGGAGGCGCTCTTCGGCGGCGCGGCGCATGGCGGTGGCCTCTTCGCGGCTGCGGTTGGCGTCTTCTCGCGCCTGCTCGATGATCCGCTGCGCTTCGATGTGACTCTGGTCGCTGATCCGCTGCGCTTCGATTTCGGCAGACCGGAGCAGCTCGCTGATCTGTGCCTCGGCGGAATCGCGGAGGGAGCGCATCGTGTCCATGAGCGAGGTGAGCTCGTGCTCGCGGGTGTTCCTTGCGTCCTCGATGGCCTGGAGGCGGATGACGCGGGCTTCTTCCAGCGCGCGTTCCATCGCTTCCCGGGCTCGCTTGTACGAGAGGTCCGCGAGGCTGCCGGACGATTGCGTGCTTTCGAGAGCGCGGAGGCGCTCGAGGAGCTCATTACGGATGGAGGCTGGCTGCGGTTCTTCTTCTTGCATCCTTGCTACCCTGAACGAGATTTCGCCTGAAACATATCAATCACGTGACACGCACCTCGGGAAGGGGCCCGATGCTATCATGGAATGCATTCAATGGTGGAACCGCCCCGCTTTCATTTCTTTTCTGTGACCTTTCTCGTCGGCTTCGGCATTGGCGTCTTCATCGGAGTTGCCATCGGCCTGATGGCGTTTGCCGTCGTTGGCGATACCTCGAATGAAAAGCCCGCCGAAGCCGTGACGCAGGCAACCGCCGTAGTCACGACATCGGCAGTCGCGACAGCCACGCCTGTGCGAGCCCGTACTGCTGCACCGATTGACGTCCGTATCGGTCCCGGCAACGAGTACGCCGCGGTAGGGACGATCGGCAAGGGTGAGGCTCTGGACATCTTCGGCCGCGACAGTAACGGCGAATGGATCGCCGTGCGCTTCCCACCCGGATCGACCTCGCGCGGCTGGCTCCCCGTCAAGGCGATCGAGAACCTGACCGGGGTAAGCGCCCTCAGCGTCGTCGCGCCGACACCGCTGCCGCGTTCAGTCTCGACACCGACGCAGTCCTTCGTGCCTGGTGGGAGCGGCGTTGTCGCCACCAGCACAGCGACCAGCAATGACGGCCTCGAGACCGTCACGGGTACACCAAACCCGGACCAGACGCCCACAACTCCGACGACGCCGAGAAGCACGTCGACCCCGCGGCCGGCCGGCCAGCCCGACCTCATGGTCTCCCGGACGACGCGCCTCGCCGATGGCCGAGTGCAGGTCGTGGTCACGAACAAGGGCTCGGGCGACCTCGTCGGCCACCAGGTCATGGCAGTCGTCGCCGACCCCACCACGCGCAGTGAGACGCTGCGGGCGGCAGGCACCGGACTGCGCGCTGGCGAGTCGGTCACACTCGAGAGCGACAGCTTCCTCGTCACGGCGTCCACATCCGTAATCGCGACGGTCGATCCGTCTTACTCCTACCCCGATAGCGACCGCAGCAACAACACGCTGACGAGTACTCTCGCGCCGCCCGCAGTCGCGACGCCGACCCCGAACCTCGCTCCGACCGAGTAGCCCTCTTCCCCGAAGGCGCTTCGAAGGCGCGGCTGAATCTGCAGCTTGTTACTCCGCAGCGATGTCGGAGGGCTCGGCGCGCTGGTAAACCGATAGGCCAGCGGTATAATGACCCCACCGGCTAGAGCAATCGTTCCAATGTCGGGATGATCGCGGCCTCAAACCCGGTGGTCGCGGGAGGTAGAGACGCATCGTGGCAGCCAAACCAAGCACTCTCGGTGAACTCCGCAGCAGCGGCTACAAGGTCCAGACCGTCAAGCAGGAGATGCGCCGCAACCTCATCGAGAAGATGCGCAAGGGCGAAGACCTGTTCCCCGGCATCCTCGGCTTCGAAGAAACCGTGATGCCCCAGCTCTACAACGCGATCCTCTCTGGCCAGGACGTCATCTTCCTCGGCGAGCGCGGCCAGGCGAAATCGCGCCTCATTCGCTCCCTTGTGAACCTTCTTGATGACGAAATTCCGATCATCGAGGGCTCTGAGGTCAACGAAGACCCTTTCAACCCCATCTCAAAGCACGGCGTCGATATGCGCGAAGAGCACGGCGACAACATGCCGATCGAGTGGATCGGCCGTGACCGCCGCTACGGCGAAAAGCTCGCCACGCCGGACATCACGATCGCCGACCTCATCGGTGAAGTCGACCCGATTCGCGTCGCCGAAGGCCGCTACCTGTCCGACGAGCTCACGATCCACTACGGCCTGATCCCGCGCACCAACCGCGGCATCTTCGCTATCAACGAGTTGCCCGACCTTGCCGAGCGCATCCAGGTCGGTCTCTTCAACATCATGGAAGAGCGCGACATCCAGATCCGCGGCTACCGCATCCAGCTGCCACTCGACATCTTCCTCGTCTCCAGCGCCAACCCGGAGGACTACACCAACCGCGGCCGCATCATCACGCCGCTCAAGGACCGCTACGGCGTCCAGATCCGCACGCACTACCCGAAGCAGGTAGAGCACGAGATCGGGATCATGGAGCAGGAGCGTATGCGCTTCGACGACGAGCAGTTCAAGGTCGTCGTTCCCCAGTACATGAAGGAAATTGTCGCCGAGATCAGCCGGCTCGCCCGCCGCAGCCCCGACATCAACCAGCGCTCAGGCGTCTCCGTCCGCGCTTCTATCGCGAACTACGAGAGCATGCTTGCCAACGCCCAGCGCCGCGCCATCCAGACCGGCGAGAGCGAAGTCGTGCCGCGGGTTAGTGACCTGCCGTACGTCATCCCGGCGATCCAGGGCAAAGTCGAGTTCGAGACCGTCGAAGAGGGCAAGGAGGAGCAGATCCTCGACAAGCTGATCCAGGGCGCCATCCTCGCCGTCTTCAACCGCTACTTCAGCGTCAGCGACTTCGACGACATCGTCACCCGGTTCAAGTCGGGAATCTCGGTCGAGGTCGGCGACATGATGCCGTCGTCGAACTACGAGCGCGTCGTGAAGCAGGTCGACGGCCTGCAGCAGCACATCAACAAGGTTGAGCCCGGTGCTTCGGGCCCGGTCGCCGCTTCGGTGGTCGAGTTCATGCTCGAGGGTTTGCACCTCAACAAGCGTCTGAACAAAGACCGGGTCGGAGCTGCGGTGCAATACCGCGGCTAAACTCCCCCGTCTTCCCCGGTCAGGGAGCGTTCCTATGGTTATTCGATATCGCTACACCGAGTGGGATGGCAGCCAGGAAATCCCGCCGCTCGCACCCGATGACATTCTGAACGCCCTGACCGATGACCTGATGAACTTCGGGGACCTGCAGCATGCCCTGCGCAACCTGATGCAGCGCGGCATGCGCAACCCGATGGGCGACCGCACCCAGGGCCTGCGCGACATGCTCCAGCAGCTCCGCCAGCAGCGGCGGCAGCAGCTCGACCGCTTCAACCTCTCATCCGCCTTCGAGGACATCCAGAAGAAGTTGCAGGAGATTCTCGACAAGGAACGCGGCACCCTCGAAGACCGCCAGAACGGCAACCAGGGTCAGCAAGACGGCTCACCCCAGGACGGCGACCCGAGCAGTGCCGACGGGGACGAGGGCGCCGGCGAAGAGAGCGGCATGGAGGCCGGGGAAGGCCAGACCGGACCTCGCGGCCAGCAGGGTGGTCAGCAGCAGCGCAGCCGCTCCCAGCAGGGGCAGTCCGGTCAGCGCGGCCAGCAGCAGCCTGGCTCTCAGGGCGGGCAGCAGTCCGGCCAGGGTGGTGAGTCCGGCGACCAGGAACAGCAGTTCGCCGACCTGCTCAACAACATCCTAGAGCGCAAGCGAAACTTCCTCGAAGCCCTCCCGAACGACCTCGGCGGCCAGATGAAGGAGCTGCAGAACTACGAGTTCATGAACAAGGACGCGGAGGCGGAGTTCCAGGAGCTCATGCAGATGCTGAAGAAGGCGATGACTGAAACCTTCTTCAAGGACCTCCAGAACCAGATCTCCAACATGTCGCCCGAAGACATGGAACGCATGAAGCAGATGATGAAAGACCTCAATCAGATGCTTCAGGACCGCATGCAGGGCAAGGAGCCCGACTTCGACTCCTTCATGCAGCAGTACGGCGACCTCTTCGGCCCGAACCCGCCGCAGAGCCTCGACGAGCTAGTCGAGCAGATGCAGCGCCAGATGTCCCAGATGCAGAACCTGCTCGACTCGCTGCCCTCCGACATGCGCCAGCAGTTGCAGGATCTGCTCATGGACAAGATCGCCGACCCCGAGCTGCGCGACCAGATGTCAGAGCTGGCGGCGAACCTCGAGTACCTTTACCCGCAGCGCGACCTGCGCAACCAGTACCCCTTCCGCGGCGACGAGGAGATCGACCTCTCGCAGGCCATGGACCTCATGGGCGACATGCAGGACATGGACGAGCTGGAGCGTCAGCTCGAGCGCACGCAATACGGCGGCGACATCGACGACATCGACGCGGAGAAGCTGCGGGAGCTCCTCGGCGACGAAGCTGCGGATACTCTCGACCAGCTCAAGCAGTTCCTCGAGATCCTCGAAGAAGCCGGCTACATTCGCAAGCGCGGCAGCAATTACGAGCTCACTCCCCGCGGCACGCGCAAGATCGGCCAGGCTGCTCTCGGTGAGATCTACGCTCAGCTCAAGAAGGAGCAGGCGGGTAAGCACAAGGTCGCCGACCCGGGCCGCGGCGTCGAGCGCAGTGACGACACCAAGGCGTACGAGTTCGGCGATCCGTTCCACCTCCACCTCGAGAAGACGATCATGAATGCCCTCAAGCGCGACGGCGCCCAGATGCCCGTCCGCCTTCAGCGTGATGACTTCGAGGTCTGGAAGTCGGAGCAGCTCACCCAGACGACCACGGTGCTGATGGTCGACCTCTCCTGGTCGATGGCCCTGCGCGGCAGCTTCCAGGCGGCGAAGAAGGTCGCCCTGGCCCTGCAGAACCTGATTACGACCCAGTTCGCCCGCGACTCGCTCTACATCAT
>JBFWZE010000018.1:19981-32960 GCA_050185685.1 Dehalococcoidia bacterium | reverse complement strand
ACGCCGATCGTGAGGGGCGCCAGCTCCTCGGGCAGGATCGAGAGCCCGAGCTCTCGAAGTTTCGCGTCGACCTCTTCCTCGGTCATCGTCCTCTTCTCTCTCTACTCGCTGCCTGGTTACGACGGTACGGTAGGCCATCGCCCTGCCTTCCGCTACCCGAAACCGCCTGGCCGAATGTTAAGCCTGCGTAACCTGGCGCCAACGCCGATGAAAGGCGCTTCTGGCCGGAGTGAGTGGGCTGTAAGCGCCGTTGCTGCAGGCTGACGACATGCAGCTTCGCGACATCACTTCCGTTGTCATCGCCACGACGGTGATGCTCATCTGCCTCTTCGGCGTCCTGTTCTTCTTTTCGACCCAGTGCTTTGCGCCTTCGGACCCGCGGACCGCCACGAGCCTCCAGGCCACACCGACCACAATGGGCTCCCGGGCGGTCGCGGCGACAGCGACGCGTGACATGGGGGGCTCCGCGACGGTGACCCCGGCTGTTACGAGCACAAGCGCGCCACCATCGCCAACCGCACCAGCGCCAACCTCAACGTTCGTCCCACAGCAGTCAACGCCCACGCCGGTCTCGAATGCGCCGGCAGACTTCTCGGGGGAGTGGCTGGTGGTGGACACGGTGACAAGCGGTAGCGGCGCCGGGCAGACCTTCTCGTTCGAGGTCACGCTGACGCAGAACGGCGGGCTGCTCAGCGGCGGTAACTCGGGAATTGTGATCCAGGGACAGATCGAAGGGCGCACCGCAACGGCGACCTATACGCAGCCGGCGCTGGGCCTCACGGGGACTTTCAGCTGGACGATGAGTGCTGAAGGCAACGCAGCCGGCAGCTTCACGAGCTCGGTGCCAAATGCGGGCACGAGCCAGCTCGTCCGACGCTAGCTAGCCCGGGCCGACGCTGGGCATGATGCCGTTGCCGGCGACCGGCTCATCCGTACCGAGCGACCTGACGTCGACGCGCGTGACGTCGATGCCTACGGGTCCGAGCGGCGTACCCTTCTCGATCGCCCGGTAGTGCTCCGCGCAGTAGTGGACGACGAAGCGCCAGTGGGCCGACTCGCCGGTTTCTTCGTATGTGGCCGGCCGCGGGCAGGCGTTCATGGAGCAGACGCCGGAGATATCGTTGTTCATGGCGGAATCGTGCGGCGGGCGGCTTTGCATCGACGTTCCGCGCCGGGAGCCTCCCGTAACAGGGAGCTTGCTTAGCGGGCCAACCACTCCTGCACGGCCTCGACAGCCTGTCGCCCGGTGTTTTCACCGGCATCGAGCCAGTGGATACGCGGGTCGGCGTCACGAAACCAGGCAGCCTGGCGCCGTACGAGGCGGTGGTGCGCGTTCTTCATTCGCCGTACCGCCTCCTCCAGGTCATACTCGCCGTCGAGGTACGCCCCGATCTCGCGGTAGCCGGTGCCTCCCAGCACGGGGATCGATGCGCCGTAGCCTGCGGCCCGCAGCGCCTCGACCTCAGCGATGAAGCCTGCATCGATCATTGCGTCGACGCGGGCATCGAGGCGGGCGTAGAGGGCTTCACGGTCGAGACGGAGGCCGATAACGAAGACGTCCGCGTCGATCGGCGTGCGCGCCTGACACATCGCCAGCGTCTTCCCCGTACGCATGACGACCTCGAGGGCGCGGATCACACGCCGGGCGTTGCGGCGGTCAAGCTTCGAGGCCGCCTCCGGGTCGAGTGCGGCGAGGCGGTCATGCAGGGCCTCAGGGCCTTCCGCCACGGCCACCGCTTCGAGCTCAGCGCGCAGCTCCAGGTCGGGCGGCACGCGCGGCGGCTGCCAGCCCTCGATCAGCGCCCAGACGTACTGACCGCTGCCGCCGGCGAGCACCGGCAGCTTCCGGCGCGACCAGACATCCTCCAGCGCAGCGTTCGCGAAGTCGAGGAAGCGTGCGAGCGTCAGGTGGTCAGCCGGCTCGACGATGTCGATGAGGTGATGGCGTACGCGCTCGCGTTCGGCTGCAGACACCTTGGCGGTGCCGATGTCCATGCCGCGGTAGACCTGGTAGGCGTCGGTGCTGATTACCTCGCCGCCGATGGTTTCGGCAATCGCGATCGCAGCGTCGCTCTTTCCCGTGCCGGTAGCGCCGAGGATCGCAACCAGGTGACGCCGGGGCTCAGGCGATGCTTGCGACGTTACGGATCATCTCCAGGTACGACGCGGCGACCAGCGACGCGCCACCAACGAGACCGCCATCGACGTCCGGCAGCCCGACGTACTCGGCGATGTTCGCCGGCGTAACGCTGCCGCCGTAAAGGATGCGCACCTCAGAGGCGATGGCGCCGCCCTGCAGCTCCGCCAGCTGGCCGCGAATGAAGCTGATCGCCTCCTGCGCGTCCGCCGAGGTTGCGGCGACGCCGGTGCCGATCGCCCAGACGGGCTCGTACGCGACGATCGCGCTCGGCCCAAGGCTGACGTCTTCGAGCGCGCCGACGATCTGCGTCTTCAGGACGTCGAGGGTCTGGCCGGCGTTGCGCTGGTCGAGGGTCTCACCGACGCAGACGATCGGCACGAGGCCGTGTGCGAGCGCAGCCTTGAGCTTGCGGTTGACCCACTCGTCGCTATCGCCAAAGTAGGCGCGGCGCTCTGAATGACCGATGATCACGTACTCCGCGTAGTCGCGCAGCATCGGGCCGCTGACCTCACCGGTGAAGGCGCCCTTCTCCTCCCAGTGCAGGTCCTGACCGCCGACCTTCACGCTGCTGCCAACGAGCACGTCGGAAGCAAGCGGCAGGTAGACGAAGGGCGGACAGACGATCTTCTCGACGCCTTCGACCGAATCGGGGTCGCCGGCAACAATCGCCTCGAGCAGCTCACGCGCGGTCGCAGCGGTGGTGTTCATCTTCCAGTTGCCGGCGACGATCGGTGTTCGGGCCATGATCAGGCTCCGAACTTCATCAGGCGGCCGGCACTGGCCATCGCGAGCGAAAGCGCTTCCTTCGCCGGGAAGACGCCGAGAGCGCCACGGCGGCAGGCCACCTCGTTGAACTCGTCGTTGTCGTCGCCGACGGCGTCCTTCGACCAGATCATGAACGGCACCGGGTGCCAGCTGTGGGAGGCGAGCTGCGACGGCGTCGAGTGGTCACCAGCGACCATCATCACGTCGGCGCCGAGGTCGCGCAGCTGCGGGATCAGGGCATCGAACTCCTCGAGGGCTGCGACCTTGGCGCGGTAGTTCCCGTCTTCGCCGGCGGAGTCAGCCTTCTTGAAGTGGTAGAAGAAGAAGTCGTAGTCGTCCCAGTGCGCCTTGAGGTTGTCGAGCTGGCTCTGCGGCGTACCGCCACCGGGCGCCACGGTCATGCCGACGAGCTTGGCGAGGCCGCGGTACATCGGGTAGACGGCGAAGGCGCCGGCGCGCATGCCGGTGACCTGGGGCAGCGGAGGCAGGTCCGGGTACTTCGCGAACCCGCGCAGCAGGACGGCGTTGGCGCGGGGGTGGTCCTTGATCTTCTCACGCGCCTTGGCGATGAACTCGTTCACCAGGTCGGCAGCGCGCTCCGAAGACGGCCGCGTCGCGCGCACCGGGTGCGGAGCAACGCCCTCACGCTCAGGGTCGGTCTGCGTCAGGCCGTCGTCGAGGCCTTCACCGCGCAGGACGAGGACGAAGCGGTAGTCGACGACCGGCTCGACGATTACTTCGACGCCCGGCACTTCGACAGTTTTGAGGATTTCGGCGACCGGCAGCATCTCCGCGGTCGGGATACGCCCGGCGCGGCGGTCGACGATCAGGCCATTGGCGTCGACGGTGCAGAAGTTGCCGCGGGCGGCGAGGTCGGTGTTCTTGAGGTCAAAGTCGATACCAAGGGCTTCGAGGACGCCACGGCCGACTTCGAAGCGCAGCGGGTCGTAGCCGAAGAGGGCAAGGTGGCCGGGGCCGCTCCCGGGGGTGATGCCGTAGCCGACGGGCATCGACAGACCGGTGATCGAGTCACCTGCCAGACGGTCGAGGTTAGGGATGTCGGCGCTCTGGAGCTCGGTGCGCCGCGTTTCCATGTCGGGCATGCCGCCGAGGCCATCGACAACGCAGAGCAGCACCTTGCTCGATGCCGGGGTCGCAAGGGAGCGAAGCAGTTCTATGTCCATACTGCGATTCTATGCCTCCCGAGAATCGTGCTCCAGTAGTCGCTGCAAAGGTGTTACACATTTCGCCCATGCTATTTATCCCAGCAATGCATACATACTTTGGGTGATTGACCGCCTGCCGCGCCGGAGCAGACAGTGCAGCATTCTCAAGAGAATGACGCATTCTCGCGAGACTGTGTTCGTCGAAGGAGCGGCCCATGACCCTGCAAGTCGCACGCCAGGAGATACTCAGCTTCGTTGATGCCGCCGCGGGCACAGTCGACCGCCGCATCTTCAAGGACCCTGACCTGTATCAGCTCGAGCTGGAGCGGATCTTCGCGCGGGCCTGGAACTTCATGTGCCACGACTCGATGATCCCGAACCCGGGTGACTTCTTCATGACCTTCATCGGCGAGGACCGCGTGATCGTCGTCCGCGACAACGAGGGTCTGCCGCAGGTGCTGGTCAACAGCTGCCGTCACCGCGGCAACGCCGTCTGCCGTGCCGAAGAAGGCCACGCGACGAGCTTCATGTGCACCTACCACGGCTGGACCTATGACCTGAAGGGCAATCTTGTAGGCGTCCCCGGCTTCAAAGAGGTCTATCACGAAGAGCTCGACCGCGAGAACTGGGGTCTGATCAAGGCGGGCCAGGTCGACACCTACAAGGGCTTCGTCTTCGCCACGATGGACCCGGAGGCGCCCTCGCTGCCGGAGTTTCTCGGCGACGTCGGCCGCATGAGCCTCGACTATCTTGCGGAGCAGGGCGACATGGTCGTTGCCGGAGGCGTGCAGAAGTACCAGATGGCCTGCAACTGGAAGTTCGCCGTCGACAATGTCTGGGACTACTACCACGGCCTCACCCACCAGTCGGCGTTCATGAGCGGCTACAACTCGACGCGGCGGCCCGGAGGCCAGCGCATCGTTGCCTTCGTTCCCGGCAGCTACCTCTCGATCCCTGGCGAGTACGGCCACGTCATCGGCGGCCCGATGCTCTCTGACGCCGTCATCGAGGCGCAGAAGGCCGACCCTGCCGTCCCCGGCCCGGTGCGATGGGCGGAGCGGCAGGAGGCCCAGGAGGCGCTCGGACCCGTCGGAACGAAGATCGGCGGCCACCCGCACATCTACCCGAACATGTGGTTCAGCCGGAACCAGGTCTCGCTGCGCCTGCCGAAGGGCGTTGGTCAGACCGAGATCTGGTGGTTCAGCTTCCAGGACCGCTCGCAGCCTCCGGCGACGCAGAAGGCGCAGCGCTTCGCCGCGGGTCACACCTTCGGGCCAGCCGGCATGCTGGAACAGGACGACGGCGAGAACTGGGGACAGAGCACGCGCGGCATGGTAGGCCAGGTCAGCCAGCGCTTCCCGCTCAACTACTTCATGAACAACGGCCACGGTGAGGTCATCGAAGACGAGACCGGCCCGCGCCGCATAGAGACGACCTGCAACGAACACTCACAGCTCTGGACGCATCGAGCCTGGGCGGACTGGATGGCCGCCGAAAGCTGGGCAGACCTGAAAGCGAATCACACCCGGGTTCCCGACCGGCTCTAGAAGTCACAAGTACGCTGGCGCTTCGCAAGCCGGCCCACAGGCCGGCCTGGTGAAATGCGCCCTTCACGACAGGGGAGGCCACAATGGAACGAAGCTATTGGACGAAGACGCTGGCTGAGCGCACGCTCTCGCGACGAAAGGCGCTGGCGATGGGCGCTGCGGGGCTCAGCTCAGCAGCCTTCCTTGCGGCCTGCGGTGGCAGCGACGACGACGGCGGCGACAGCAGCACGCCCGGCGCATCGGCAGAAAGCGGCACGCCCCAGCGCGGCGGCAAGTTCGCGACGATCTCGAACGGAGTCACGAACGAGAACCCGGTCTCGAACTATTCCGGCGGGTACTCGCTCGCCGGCGACAAGGTCTACGACCGTCTGCTCACCTCGACGACGACAACAGAGGGTTACCGGCTCGAAGCGGCCGAGAAGGTCGAGATTCCCGACCCGCAGCAAATCGTCTTCACTCTCAAGGCGGGAATGGTCTACCAGAACGTCGCCCCGGTAAGCGGCCGGGCGGTGAAGGCTTCTGACGTCGTCGCCACGCAGCAATACGTCCTGCAGCTTCCGAACGCGTATGACAAGTCATTTCAGCGCGACGTTGTCCAGAGCGTCACTGCCCCGGACGAAAAGACAGTGGTCTTTAAGCTCAAACAGCCCGACGCCTATGCTTTCGGCGGCAGCAAGTTGGGGCTGCAAACCTCACAGGCGATCATTCCTCCGGAGCTGTACGACAACCTCGACGCCGGCAAGCCGGTCGGCAGCGGTCCCTACCAGCTCTCGGACTCCACACCAAACGTGAAGTACGTCTTCAGGCGCTTCGATGGCTACCGCGGCGCTTCGAAAAACATGCCCTACGTCGATGAGAAGGAGATGCAGATACTCACCGACGTCGTCGCCATCGAGACCGCGCTCCGGGCCGGACAGCTCCAGTACTGGAACACGGCGCCGCTGCCACGGATCGACTCCATCGTCAGTGAGTCCGGCGGCAAGATTAAGCAGATCAGCGTCAAGGGCCTCGGCTTCTGGGGCCTGCACATGAACATGGAGCGCAACTTCCCCTGGCAAAAAGACGACCGCGTCCGCCAGGCGATGTACCGAGTGGTCAACCGGCAGCAGATCCTCGATCTCGTGTTTGCGAGCAAGGGCGTGCTGCCGCCGGCGCTGCTCCAGGCCGGCCTGGCAAACTACCAGCTGAGCGCGAAGGATACCGAGCAGTACTACAAGCAGGACCTCGCCGAGGGGAAGCGCCTGTTGGCTGCCGCAGGCTGGGACGCAAACCGCGAGGTCCAGCTCACCACACGTCCTGACGGCCTCAATAGCCAGGCGGCAGAGGTCATTGCCCAGCAGTTTGCGACGCTTGGCATCAAGAACCGCGTGGTGCCGGTTGCGGGTGGCGCATGGCTCTCTGAGACGATGGCACGCGGTGAGTACGAGATGAACATCAGCTCGTCACCCGGCGGCGACACGCCGTACATGACGATCCGCTACCTGCACAGCGACCAGAAGACCCAGTTCAACCACTTCGGCCTCAAAGACCCGGCGATTGACGCTCTGATCGAGAAGTCGGAGGTCACAGTGGACAGGGACGACAACATCAAACTGGTGAAGCAGATCCAGCTCGAGGGTCTCAAGAAGTACGGCAGCGTGCTCAACCTCGTCACCCAGGATGTCGTCAGCCTCCTCGACGCAAAGGTACAGGGCTTCGTCCTCCCGCCTTCGACCAACAACGTCGACGCGGGCTACCAGGACGGGATGTGGATCAAGCAGAGCTGAGCGACTGCATTTGATGCACCAGGCAGGGCCGGTCGATGACCGGCCCTCACTGCTTCATGCCCTGTCGCAATCGCGACGTCCCTTGATACGCTGGGGGCAGCCCGCGCGAGCCCTGGAGGAGACCCTGGCTGAAGAAACCACCGTCGTCGCCTCCAGCGATGCGCCACCTGCTGCCCAGACCGCCGCGGGAACTCGCCCCAGCTATGTCGACCGCAACCTCACGAGTGGCTCGACGCCGAAAAACCTCTGGTTCCTCGCCTGGCCGCAGATCGTCGAATCGGTCCTCAACATCGCCGACCAGCTGGCCGATATCTTCTGGGCTGGACGTCTCGGGACGCAGTCAGTCGCCGGCCTCGGCGTATCACAGAGCTACGTCACGACCGCCTCGACCGCGCGCATGGGCCTCGACACGGCGATGCGGGCGCTCGTTGCAAGGGCGGTAGGCGCCGGCGACCTGCAGCGGGCAAACCACGTCGCGCTGCAGGCGTTTACTCTGAGTGGCGCCTTCGCGCTGATCATGGCCTTCGTCGGCGTCTTCCTCACCGAGCCGCTGATGCGCATGCTCGGCATCTCCCAGGGCGTGATCGATGCCGGCGCCGATTACATGCGTATCCAGTTCGTCGGGGCCGGCGCGCTCGCCTTCCGCACGATGGCAGGAGCAGCGCTGCAGGCTTCCGGCGATTCGATGACGCCGATGCGGGCGACGACGGTCACGCGCCTCTTCAACATTGCCCTCAGCCCGTTCCTGATCTTCGGCTGGCTGCTCTTCCCCGAACTTGGTCTCAAAGGTGCTGCGATTGCGGGCGTCATCTCCCAGTCGAGCGGCGGCGTCATCAACTTCCGCGCCCTGTTCCGCGGCACGTCGAGGCTGAAGCTGACGCTGCGCCGCTACCGGCCCGACCCGGCGCTGCTCTGGCGCCTCGTGAAGACGGGGGCGCCGGCGTCGATTACCAGCGCCGAGCGTTCGCTGAGCAACTTGATCCTCGTCGGGCTGATCGCGCCCTTCGGTGACACCGTCCTCGCCGCCTTCGCTCTGACGCGGCGCATCGAGCTGCTGGCGACGATGGGCGGCACCGGCATCGGCAACGCGTCCGGGGTGCTGGTGGCGCAGAACCTGGGCGCAGGCCAGCCGGAGCGAGCGCGAGAGTCGATTCGATGGGCGGTGCTCTTTGTGCTCGCGTTCAACCTCGTGTTGGTCGCGGTCATGCTCATCTTCCCGAGGCCGATCCTCTCGATCTTCGACAACGACAAAGAACTGCTCGACGTCGCAGTGGACTGGCTGCGGATCCAGGCGCTGGGCTACTTCGTGCTCGGCCTCGGCATCGTCTTCTCGCAGTCGTACAACACTGCGGGCGACACGCTCGTGCCGATGCTGGCGGTGGTCGTCTACTGGCTCGTGCAGCAACCGGCGGCACTGATTCTGCCCGACCTGGGCTTCGGCAGCATCGGTATTGCCTGGGCGATCCTGCTCGGCCTCGTCGTGAGGCTGTTCATCTACGTCCCGTACTACTTCACCGACCGCTGGATGAAGGTGAGGTTATGAAGAACGCAGGCCCTGGGCCAAGCGCCGTACCGCCCACCGTAGCCGAGGCTTTCCAGCCTCGGCGTCGTACGTGCGACTAGCTTCCCATTTCAACACTGCCACAACGTTATGTCACTAAGCGGCGCAACAGAGGGGGAATCTCGAACCCCCATCTCGCGCCCGACGCCGAGGCTGGAAAGCCTCGGCTACGTCACGCCCGCGGGACGTTACCGAAACGCCGGGATGACTTCTTCCGTGTAGGCGTGAAGGGCGTCCCAGTCGAGCGGCGGGCGGACGGCGACGTTGATGCGCTGCGCCCCGGCGTCGACGTAAGGGCCGAGTTGGTCGATGACCTGCTGCGGGCGGCCCCAGATTGCACCGCGCTGCTCCGGGTCCCTGTCAGGGTCCTTCGACGACATCAGGAAGTGGAGGTTTACGCTGCGCTCGAGCGTCTTCGGGTCGCGCTTGTAGTACTCGCACCACTCATCGAGGACGGCCTGCTTCTGTCGAAAGGTCTCCGCCGACATGTAAGTCTGGTTGGAGCCGTCGGCACGCAGCGCTGCGATGCGAAGGGAGCGCTGCTCACCGCCGCCGCCGAGGATGATCGGCACGCGCGCCTGCACCGGCTGCGGGTAGTTGGCGACGTTGTTGACGCGGTAGTACCGGCCCTCGAAGGTGCTCCGCTCCTGGGTCAGCATCATGCGAACGATGCGCACCCCTTCCGACAACCGGTCGAGCCGTTCTTTGACGCCGGGGTAGTCGTAGCCGAACCCCTCGTGCTCCGGGACGTGCCAGCCGGCGCCGAGGCCGACCGTGAGGCGGCCGTGCGAGAGGTGGTCGATCGTCGTCAGCGCCTTCGCCAGCAGCGCCGGGTTGCGGTAGGCCATGCAGAAGACGAGGCAGCTCACGCGCACGCGCTGCGTCTCCATGGCGAGGGCGCTCAGCGACGCGATCGCCTCGTACGCGGGGCCGTTGCCATCGCGGGGCGGCGATTCGTAGAGGTGGTCCCACACTGAGATCCAGTCCCAGCCGTTCTCGTCGCAGTAGCGCCAGAGCTTGCGCAGCTCGTCCAGCTCAATGTCCTGCGGACCGGTGTGAATCCCAAGCTCAACCTTCGGCACGCGCCACCTCCTGAATGGGCTTCAGTCTAGCCGAGAGCTCCTGCCGGAGGTGAACGAATTTCCACGACCTCGCACCTTTCCGGCAACGAGGTTCCGCATCACGCTGCTTTGCGGGTACGCTCTTTGCGATGAAGCTTCGCGCCGTCTTTGCCCTTGCCCTTGCATCGATCGCCCTCGTCGCTGCCTGCGGTGGTGGCGGCAAGAGCACAACGAAGGTCGGCGTCGGCCTCAAGGAGTGGGAGGTCGACATCCAGCCCGCCGAAGTAAAGCCGGGCAAGGTCGCGTTCGAAGTCACGAACAACGGCAGCCGCGTGCATCAGCTCCTCGTCGTGAAGAGCGACCTGCCGCCCAGCCAGCTGCCGACGACCGCCGACAACCGCGCCGACGAGTCCAAGCTCAACGTCACCGGCACAATCGAGGCGATTCAACCGGGCGAGACTGCGACACTCGAGCTGGAGTTGTTTCCCGGCAAGTACCTCTTGATCGACAACATGCTCAGCCAGAACGCCTCCGGTCCAGCAGACCCCCATTACCTCAACGGCATGGCGGCTCTGCTCTTCGTTCTCGACAACTAGCTGCCTTCACCCTACGGACTGCCTCGGGCATCATGAGGGAGGCGCCGAGTAGCGCCCCTACGGAGGAGCCATATGCAAGCGACCCAGCCCCTCACCCTGGCCGATGCCGTCTTCCCCCGCATCGAGTCCGACAACAAGGTCCTCGTTTACGCCCGCGAGCTCGCGCTGATCGCTGGCTTTGCGATCCTCATGGCGCTGTTGGCCCAGATCCAGCTGCGCACGCCGTGGAGCACGGTGCCGATCACCGGCCAGACCTTCGGCGCGGTGATCGCCGGCGGTGCGCTGGGGATGAAGCGCGGCATGGCCTCGATGGCCCTCTATGCGGTCGTCGGCATGTTCCTCCTACCCGTGTTCACACCGGCAAACAGCAACGTCTCGGGTGCCTGGGACCTCCACTTCATCCTGCCGTGGAAGGGCAACGAGAACTTCGTCTGGCAGGTAACGAGCGGCGGTTATATCGTCGGCTTCATCCTCGCGGCCGGCCTGGTGGGCTTTCTGTCAGAACGAGGCTGGGACCGGGGCGCCCGCGCCCAGCTGACGATGCTCCTCGGCACGGCGCTGATCTACGTGCCGGGCCTGCTCTGGCTCAATCACCTGATAGCCACCGACTGGATAGCGCCGGGCGGCTCGAAGCCGGTCAGCGAGCTGATCGCCGGGAGCAGCGACTTCAACAAGACGCTGGTTGGCGGCCTCTACCCCTTCATCGTCGGCGACCTGATGAAGCTGCTCACAGCGGCGATGCTCCTGCCCGGCGCCTGGGCCCTCGTAGGGAAGTTCCGGGGCGGGCGCGAACCGCAGTAGCCTGAGCGCAAAAAGCACACAAACCAATGGCCGTCGTAATCGACGGCCTCTTCATTACTGCCTGAGTCCGCGTCTGGTGAAGAGTAGCGCCGCGGCCGCGCCGAGCAGCGCGCAGATCAACATCCCCACCAGCATGCTTGTCTCAACCGTGAAGATCAGGAAGTCGATGCTCACCTTCTCAAGGTTCTGCAGGACGAATACGACGAGTAGCAGGATGAGGACGGCGCTCAGAAGGTTGCGCACCGTGGACGTGGCGGCTCGCCGGTCATCGCGGCCTTCGGTTGTGGTTGCCATTGCCAACTCCGCCTCCCATTAGGCCAGCAGGCGTCTTACAGACGGGCTTCATCCAGACCGGAAGGCATCAAGCGCGAAACACAGTGAAGCCGGGCTGTCTCGCCCGGCTTCACTGTGTCGAGTACTGGCGCCGCTAGACCGTCGGTTTGATGTTCTGGTTGAACTGGAACAGATTTGCCGGGTCGTACTGGTTCTTCAGGGCCACCATGCGGGCGTAGTGACCGCCGAAGCTATCCTTCACCTTCTGCTCCCCCTCGTCCATGAGGTAGTTGAGGTAGGTGCCGTCCTGAGACCACGGTTCCAAGGCGGCGGCGAGGTTGCGAATCCAGGCGATGTTTACGTCATTCTGCGACGGGTCGGGCCACATACCGAGCATGTGGATCGCCCAGCGTGCTCCACGCCAGCCCATGGCGGTTGCGTCCTCCGGCACGCGCCGGGCAGCACCGCCAAGCGGCTGGATGATGATCGTCGTCAGCGGCGACGGGACGCCCTCCGAGGCGGCGAGCAGCGCATCGACCGCCTCGTCCGGCAGGGCGGGCAGCATCGGCGCTTTCCAGTAGTTCTGCATGCCGGGCTGGTTCGCCGCGTCCATCAGCTTCTGGATTTCGACGTAGGGCATCGGCTGCACCATGCGCAGCGCCGGGTTGAGGCTGAGGATGGGCTCAAAGGCCTTTTCTCCGTCGGCGGGGTCGCCAGTGTAGAAGACGACCGCCGCGAGGACCGGTTGCCCCTGGACCTCCGGCGGCACGAACGGCGCGGGCGGCGCGGTGATCAGCGCCAGCGCACCGCCGATGTCGTCCGGCGCGTCCTCAATGAAGTTGCGATAGGCGCGCACTACGTCCGGCGCCATGAAGCGCGGCCACGCCAGCAGCCCGCCGTAGACGATGGGGCCGATTGGGTGCAGGCGGTACTCGAACCGCGTCACGATGCCGAAGTTGCCACCGCCGCCGCGCAAACCCCAGAAGAGGTCGGCGTTTTCGTTCTCACTGGCGTTGACGATCTGGCCTGAGGCGAGGACGACCTCAGCCGCGATCAGGTTGTCGACGGTGTAGCCCAGCTTGCGCTCGAGCCAGCCGGAGCCGCTGCCGAGCGTGAGGCCTGCGATCCCTGTGCTCGTAATCCGGCCGCCGGTCACCGCAAGCCCGTGCGCCTGAGTCGCCGCATCGAACTCGCCCCACAGGACGCCGGCTTCGGCGGTCGCCGTCTTCGTGTTGGCGTCGACGACGATGTCCTTCAGCATGATCAGGTCAATCATCAGACCGCCCTCGCAGACGCCGTAGCC
>JBFWZE010000018.1:17313-19881 GCA_050185685.1 Dehalococcoidia bacterium | reverse complement strand
CAGGAGCAGATGATCGTCGACTCGATGTATCGGGGGTGAATTTTGTCCTTCATGTCAGGCAGGAGCTCCAGCGTAAACGCTAACTTTGCGACGCCGGCCCTTGGCGTAGGGCTCAAACTTCACTTTGCCCTCGATGAGCGAGAAAATCGTGTAGTCGCGGCCGAGGCCGACGTTGTTTCCGGGGTGAGTGTGGGTGCCGCGCTGTCGGAGGATGATCGTCCCCGGCAGAACAACCTGGCCGTCGTAACGCTTCACGCCGAGGCGCTTCGAGTTACTGTCGCGGCCGTTCTTGGTGCTGCTTCCCGCTTTTTTGTGTGCCATGACTTATTCCTTGGTTTCGGTGCTGTCCGAGTCCGCCTGTTCTTCGGCGGCCGGCGTTTCGGTCTGTTCGGCGGCAGGGGCACGGCGGCGGCGCGCTGCCGGTGCCGCTTCTTCCGCTGCAGCAGGCGCGCTCGAGGCGGCAGTGCTGCGGCTGGCCGTCTTGCCGCCGAAGCTGATCGAGGTCACGGAGAGCCGGGTGTACCCCTGGCGGTGACCACGCTTGCGGCGGTAGCGGACCTTAGCCTTGTACTTGAAGCTAACGACCTTCTTGCCCTTGCCGTGCGAGACGATTTCGGCCACAACGACCGCGCCATCCACGCTAGGGCTGCCAATAGTTACGGTCCCATCGTCGGAGACGAGCAGGATGTCGCGCAGCTCAATGCTGCTACCAGGCTCACCGTCGATAGTCGGAACATCGACGTAAGAACCCTCTTGCACACGGTATTGTTTTCCGCCAGCGCGGATTACGGCGTCTATCACAGGCCTCCTTAAAGGGACTTTAGAAGTTTATCGAGCGGTGGCGGATAGTGTCAACGAACATCACCCATTTCAGCCCTCCAGGGCGAGGTCAACCGCCACCGGCACCGCCGTCTTACCCCAATTCGTAAGATCGTCGTTGTAGCCGGGCTGGTACTTGGCGACGAGCATCCCTCTTGCGAGCTCGTCTTCCGCCCTGTCCGTGACGACGCGGGCAGTGGCGGAATAGGTAACGCCGTCGAGGCGGATCTGCACCTCAGGCTCGCGACGCAGGTTCTTTACCCAGTCGGAACTCTCACCGCTGCCGGCGAGCAGATACAGCGTTGCTCCTTCGAGGCCAAACCAGATCTCAATCGTGTGCGGGTTGCCGGTGCGGCGGCCGCGCGTCGTGAGGTAGCAGTACTGCTGCTGGGCGACTTCGGGACGCATCATCGCATTCTCAAGGCTGAGCGCCAATGTCGGTGCGGAAGTGGCGGCCCTGGAAGCGAATGCGCTCGACGTTTCGGTACGCCTTCTCCCGCGCCTCTTTCAGTGTGTCGGCCGTCGCCACCACGCTCAGCACGCGCCCGCCGTTCGTCACCAGTGTGCCATCGTCGAGCTGCCGGGTCCCGGCGTGGAAGACCTGAATGCCGGGATCGAGGGCTTCGAAGCCGGTAATAGGGAAACCGACGTCGTACGAGCCTGGGTAGCCGGCAGAGGCGAGGACGACGCAGACCGAGGCGTTGTCCTCCCACTCGACGCGCAGATGCTCGAGGTCGCCCTCGATGCAGGCCACGGCGATCTGAAGAAGGTCTGTCTTGAGGCGCGGGAGCAGTGCCTGCGTCTCCGGGTCGCCGAAGCGGGCGTTGTACTCAAGCACCTGCAGCCCCTTCTCGGTTGCCATCAGGTTCGGGTAGAGGATGCCCTTGAACGGCGTGCCCTCCGCTGCCATGCCGTCGACGGTCGGCCGCACGATTCGCTCGAAGGCCTCGCGCTCCATCTCGTCCGTCGTCCACCACGGCGGGCTGTACACGCCCATGCCGCCGGTGTTCGGTCCGACGCCGCCGTCATACACCGACTTGTGGTCGCAGGACAGCGGCATCGGCGCGAAGGTCTTGCCGTCGCAGAACGCGTGCGGTGAGACCTCTCGGCCGGCGATGCGGTCCTCGATGACGACACGAAGGCCGGCGTCCCCGGCGCTGCGGTTCGCCATGAGGTCCTCGATCGCGTCGATTGCCTCCTGGTCATTGCTGGTAACGATGGCGCCCTTACCCGCGGCGAGGCCGTCAGCTTTGACGACGACGCGGCCGGGGGCGGCAAGCACGTGAGCACGCGCCTCCTCGATGTCATCGAAGGTCGCGGTGCGCGGATGGAGGATGCCGTTGCGGGCCATGAACTCCTTCGCCCAGCCCTTGCTCGCCTCGAGCGCGTCGGCGGCCTTGTTCGGGCCAAAGGCGGGGAAGCCTGCTTCGTCGAGCTTGTCGACGAGACCCCAGCTCAGCGGGTCATCCGGCGCCACGAAGACGAGGTCGATGTTCAGTTCGCGGGCCGTATCGACGACGGCGTTCAGGTACGCCTCGATTTCGGAGAGCGGCGCCCCCGTCTTCGGCACGGGCAGCGCGACGTTGGTGCCGTGCTTCGCCGTTCCGGGGTTGCCCGGCGCGATGTAGAGGTCATCGAGCAGATGCGACTGCGCCAGCTTCCAGGCAATCGCGTGTTCGCGGCCGCCGGAACCAATCAGGAGTACGTTCAACGCAAAAACCTCACGGGGTGCTTCACTTCAATGGCGCG
>JBFWZE010000018.1:0-17213 GCA_050185685.1 Dehalococcoidia bacterium | reverse complement strand
CGCACCTGCTCCTGAGAGAGGTGTAAACGCCGGGCCGCTTCCGCGACCGTGATCATCCCGGACGTGTCGATTGCCATGTGGTCAGTTTATGGAATGTTGTAGCGTGCTACAACATTACTCCCACTCGATCGTCCCCGGTGGCTTCGACGTGATGTCGTAGACCACCCGGTTGACACCTCGCACCTCATTGACGATGCGGTTGGAGATGCGGCCGAGGACGTCGTACGGCAGACGCGCCCAGTCCGCGGTCATCGCGTCATCGGCGGTAACGGCACGAAGGGCGACGACGTGGCCATAGGTGCGGAAGTCGCCCTGGACGCCGACGCTGCGGGTGTCAGTAAGGACGGCGAAGGCCTGCCAGAGTTCATCGTAGAGGTTCGCCTTTTCGATCTCGTCCATGACGATCGCGTCGGCGTCCTGCAGCATCGCGACCTTGTCGGCTGTGACTTCGCCGATAATCCGGATTGCGAGGCCAGGGCCCGGGAAGGGCTGTCGGCCGACGATCTCTTTCGGCAGACCGACCTCATAGCCCACCTTGCGGACCTCGTCCTTGAAGAGGTAACGAAGGGGCTCAACGACCTGCAGCACCATGTCCTCGGGCAGGCCGCCGACGTTGTGGTGCGTCTTGATCACCTTGGCGGCTGAGCCCTTCGAGGCGGTCTGGCCGCTCTCGATCACGTCGGGATACGTGGTGCCCTGGACCATGAAGTCGATGTGGCCGAACTCCGCCGCGGTGTCTTCGAAGACGCGGACAAAGGTGTTACCGACGCGGCGGCGCTTCTCTTCGGGCTCCGTAATCGTCTTGAGCTGCTCGAGGAAGCGGTCGCTGGCGTCGACGAAGACAAGCTGGATGCCCAAGTTGCGGCGGAAGGTCTCCTGGACCTGCTCCGGCTCGCCCTTGCGCATAACGCCGTTGTTGACGAAGACGCAGGTGAGGCGGTCGCCGATCGCCGCGTGGGTGATCGCCGCCGCCACTGCGGAGTCGACACCGCCGGAGAGGGCGCAGATCGCCCGGCCTTCGCCCACCTGGGCGCGGACATCTGCGATTGCCTTTTCGAGGATCGACGCCGCGGACCAGCCGCCGCTGCAGTTGCAGACGTTGTAGAGGAAGTTACGCAGGATCTCGGCGCCCTGGGGCGTGTGGACAACCTCCGGGTGGAACTGCAGCCCGAAGTAACCGCGGTCGTTGGCGATGACGGCGTACGGCGAGTTGCCGGAGTGGGCAATGCTGTGGAAGCCATGCGGTAGCTTCGTCACCTTGTCGCCGTGGCTCATCCAGACCGCCAGGTTCGACGGCAGCTCCTGGAAGAGCGGCGAAGGCTCATCGATCTCGACCACCGCCGGACCGTACTCGCGCTGATGCGAGGGATCGACACCGCCGCCGAGCTGATGGGCGAGGAGCTGCATGCCGTAGCAGATGCCGAGGACGGGCAGCTCTGACTCAAAGACGTAGGCAGGCGCCGTTGGTGCGTCATCGTCATAGACGCTGGAAGGACCACCCGAGAGGATGAAGCCGCGTGGGTTGAGGTCTGCGACCTGGCTCAAGGGTGCGTCGTGGGGAAGGAGCTCGCAGTAGACGCCGGCTTCGCGGACGCGACGGGCGATCAGGAGACTGTACTGGGAGCCGAAGTCGAGGATGACGATCGACTCGCGCACCTTTGCCGTGTTCGCGGCGCGACGGGCTGCGGCCGCGGCCGTCCAGCTGTCTTCGCCCGGGTCCTGTCTGACAACGGAGAGGCTGGCTTCGCCGGCGGTTTCGTTCAAGTGTCTGGGCCTTCTCTCGGGAATTGGGAAGCCAGCACCGGTGCTATACTCGCGACCAGGCAAGCGACCAGTTGATGACTTCTCCTGCGGATGTCGAAGCGGCGGTAAACGTCCTGAAAGACGGTGGCGTAATCGCCATACCGACGGACACATTGTACGCGCTGAGCGCCAACGCCCGAAACGCTGAAGCCGTCCGCCGCGTCTACGCGATCAAGGTACGTGAGCAAGGCAAACCGCTCCCCCTTTTCGTCTCCGGGATCGCCATGGCCGAGTCGTTTGGCGTCCTGAATGACGCTGCCCGTGCGCTGATGAGCCGCTTCTGGCCCGGCGCCCTTACGGTCGTCATCGAGAAACAGCCCGGCTTCGACTCCGACGCGCTGGCGGGCGGCTCGACGGTGGCGCTGCGTCAGCCTGATAATGCGGTCGCGTTAGCAGTCCTCGAAGGCCTCGGCCACCCGCTAACCGCGACGAGCGCCAATCGCAGCGGCGATGCCGACCCGGTCTCGGCTGACGAAGTGCGGCGGCAGCTCGACGGAGCCATCGATCTGGTGATCGACACGGGGCCTTGTGCAGTCGGGATGTCGTCAACGATTGTGGACTGCAGCGGGCCCGAACTACGTATCCTGAGACAGGGTGCTATCCCAGCAGAAGAAATTGAAGCCGTCGTTGCGGCCTCGCGAGTCTGAACAGGAGCCTGATGCGCATCGCCATTGCTTCCGACCACGCCGGCTTCGTCTACAAGACGGAGCTGATCAGCCTCTTGAAGGAGCTTGGCCACGAGGTCAGCGACTTCGGCACCGACTCTGAGACCTCTGTCGACTACCCCGACTTCATCCGGCCGGCGGCAGAAGCCGTCGCGAAGGGCGAGGCCGACCGCGGCATCGTCCTCGGCGGCTCCGGGAACGGCGAGCAGATGGCGGCGAACAAGGTGCGGGGCATCCGCTGCGCCCTCTGCTGGGACACGACAACCGCCCGCCTCGCGCGCCAGCACAACGACGCGAATGTCATCTCGATCGGCCAGCGAGTCATGGGCATCGAGGCGGCGAAGGACGCTGTGCGGACCTTCCTCAGCACCGATTTCGAAGGCGGCCGCCACAGCCGGCGCATCGAGAAGCTGGAGCCCCAGGTTGGTTAACGACCCTTTTGTCGAGCATCGGAACCCGCTGCACGCCGCGATCAACGACGCCATCGCCGGCCTCGAATTCAGCCACTCACAGCTCCTCGGCCAGCGGGTGAGCGCGCTTCACAGCCACCACGGCCACGAGCCCTTCGTGCCTGCTCTCCTCTGTGCCTTCACCGCAGAAACCATGGGCGCCGAGCCCAAAGCCGCCCTGACGGTCGCCACGGCTCTCGGCCTGATCGAAGCCTCCGCTTACGTCGTCGATGACCTCGTCGCGGCCGGGAGCGGCGGCGACACCGAACCGCACGGCCTGATCGCCCAGTGGGGCGTGCCGCGCACACTCAACGCCGCCGACGCGTTCTTTGCGCTGGCAAACGAAGCGCTCGTGCGCCTGCAGGACCTCGGCTTCGAGGCCTCGCGCGTCCTGCGCATCGCCGATGAGCTGAACGAGGGCAGCCGGGCATGGGCTGAAGAGAGCGATGCCCGCTTCTCCGCTGACGTCCTCGAAACGCAGCACCCTTCCTATGCGCTGCTTGCCGCCGCCGTACGTATCGGCGCCCTCACCGGCGGCTTCGAGGGCGACCTCGATACGCTGAGCGCCGGTATCGTCGAGAATGATTCGGCTGCTATCTGGAGTGCACTTCACCCGTCGGCGGCTCCGCCCTTCGCGGAAGCTGCCATCTACCTCGCCGGAGTACCCCGAGAATGAAGAAGTCAGTTCGCGACATCGACGTCAAAGACAAACGCGTGTTCATGCGCGTTGATTTCAACGTGCCCTTCGACCGGAACGGCAAGATCGCGGACGACAGCCGCATTACGGCCGCCGTGCCGACGATCCGCTACCTCCAGGAGCAGAACTGCCGGATCATCCTCGGCACCCACCTGGGCCGCCCAGACGGCAAAGTCGTCGAGTCGATGCGCCTGACGCCGGTGGCCGAGCAGCTCAGCGAGGTCCTCGGGGAGCAGATATACACCACGGACGACTGCGTGGGCCCCCAGGTCGAAGCCGCAGTCGCCGCGCTCCAGCCCAGGGAAGTGCTGCTCCTCGAAAACCTCCGCTTCCACGCTGAAGAAGAAGCCAACGACGAGGAGTTCTCGAAGCGCCTCGCCTCTCTCGCCGACGTCTACGTCAACGACGCCTTCGGCACCGCCCATCGCGCCCACGCCTCGACCGCCGGCGTCGCGAAGTACCTGCCCGCCGTCGCCGGCTTCCTCATGATCAAGGAGATCGAGGAGCTCGGCGGTGTACTCAACAACCCCGAGCGCCCGATGGCGGCGATCCTGGGCGGCGCGAAGGTCAGCTCGAAGGTCGCCGTCCTCAAGAACCTTCTCCCCCGCGTCGACTGCCTGATCCTGGGCGGCGGTATCGCGTCAACCTTCATCAAGGCCCGCGGCGGCTCTGTGGGCGACTCGCTGGTCGAGGACGACTTCCTCGAGACGGCGCGCCAGGTGATGGCCGACGCCGAGGCCCGGGGTGTGCCGGTGCTCCTGCCGACCGACGTCGTCATCGCCGACAAGTTCGCCGCCGACGCCGACCACATGACGGTCTCGGTCGCCGAGGTACCGGCCGGTTGGCGCATTCTCGACGTCGGCCCCGACACCCTCGACAGCTACCGCGACGCCCTCGACGACTGCCGCACGATCTTCTGGAACGGCCCCCTCGGCGTTGCTGAGTTCCCGGCCTTCGCGGAAGGCTCGATCGGCCTCGCCCTGGCGCTGGCAGACATGAACGCCCGCGTCGTCGTGGGCGGTGGCGAGTCGGCTGCGCTGGTCGACCAGGCCGGCCTGCGGGACCGCTACACCCATGTCTCCACCGGCGGCGGCGCCAGCCTCGAGTTCATCGAAGGCCGCGTCCTCCCCGGCGTCGAGGCGCTGCTCGACAAGTAAAGAAGCTCTGCGCCCGCGGAACGACCGAGTCCTCGGGACGCGTTGCCCGAGCTCCGGTCTGACTACCCGAACGGCCTCCTGCGAGGAAAGGCCCCGGTTATAGCCGCATTGATTGGCGGGAGAAGCGCGCGTAAGGGCGGAACCCGTCATACTGAGTGAGCATATGACGGCTTTGTGGGCACGGCTGCGCTGGTTCGTCACCTTCAAGCTTTCTCGCCTCGCGGTAATGCTGGCGGCCATCATTCCCACCTCCTTCGCGTACGCCGTCGCCGACCCGATCTCCTACATCGCCTTCCTCGTCTGCGGTAAAGAACGGCGCGGCATCGAGAGCAACCTGCGCCGCGTCCTGCCCGCAAACCAGACGCGCAACGCCACGCGCGAAGTCTTCCGGAACTTCGGCCGCTACATCATCGACTTCTACCAGCTGCCCTCCCTCGGCAAAGAAGAGCTCTGCAACCGGATTGACTTCCACCAGTGGCGGGAGCTGCACGACGCGTTCAACGAGGGCAACGGGACGATATTCGTCACCCTGCACCTCGGCCAGGCAGAACTCGGTGCCGGGGCTCTCTCCGCCTACGACCACCCGATCAGCGTGATCTACGAGAAGCTCGAGGACCCGCGGATGAACGACCTCATCCAGGGCTTCCGCAAGCAGCTCGGTATGAAAATCATCCCGGCGCGCTCGGCCACACCCGGTGTCCTGCGCTGCCTCAACCGCGGTGAGGTCCTCGGCCTCATGTTCGACGGCATCGACCCCGGCGACGGCATCTCCGTGGACTTTTTCGGCGGGGCGGCAGAGTTCTCCGGCACACCCGCCCGCATCGCGCACCGCACAAACGCCCGCGTCCTGCCTGCAGTCGTCGCGCGCGACCCGAAGAACCCGACGCGACTCCTGCCTGTGGTCGACTTCGACTTCCATTTCGAGCCGACCGGTGAGGACGACCGCGATATCGCCGGGCTGACGCAGGCGATCGCCAGATCCTTCGAGGCAATGGTTAGGCGATTCCCCGACCAGTGGTTTGCCTTTCGTCCGGTCTGGCGCGAAACTCCCTCGCAGATGGAAACCCAAGGCATCAAGAAGCCCGGGACGAAGCGCTGGATGGAAGTGTCGCTGCAGGTCGGCCAGGCTCTCGGCGCCCGCCTGCCCCACCCGCTCGCATACGGCCTCGCCCGGATCGCCGGGGACCTTGCTTACAAGTACCGGCATGGCACCCGCGCGGACGTGCAGGACAACATGCGTCACGTCATGGGACCGCTTGCGGCACAGGATGAAGTCGACCGCGCCGCCCGCGAGGCGTTTCGCAACGTCGCTCGTTATTATGTCGACTTGATTCGCCTGCCCCTGACAACGCCGCAGCGGATGATCAACGGCAACGTCCGCGTCACCGGCATCGAGCGCGTGCAGGAGGCGACGAAGCGCGGCCAGGGCGTCGTCGTCGCAACCGCCCACTTCGGCAACCCGGAGATCGGCGTACAAGTCGGCTCCGTCCTCGGCCTCGACGTCCTGGTGCTCGCCGAGCCGCTCAGCCCGCCCTCCTTCGACGAGATGATGACGAAGATGCGCACGACCTTCGGCGTGCGTTACGAGGACGTCAGCTTCAGCGCCGTCGCCAACGCGATCAAGCACCTGCGCGGCGGCGGCGTCCTTGCGATCATCTGCGACCGCGACATCCAGGGCACCGGCACGCCCCTGCCATTCTTCGGCGTAGAGACGCCGCTGCCCCTCGGCGCTGTCGAGCTGGCAGCACGCACCGGCGCCCTGCTCGTGCCGGGCTACAGCCGCCGCGTTGGCAAGGGCTTCGAGATCACCTTCGAGGACCCGATCGAGCTGGAGAAGACCGGCAACCGCGATGCGGACGCGATCACCAACGCGAAGAAGCTTCTCAAGGTCGCCGAGGGCTGGATCCGCTCCGACCCGGGCCAGTGGATGGTCCTCGAGCGGATCTGGAAGCCCGTCCACCCGAAGCTCAGCCCGCGCACCAGCCGCGATGGCGTGGCGAAGAGCGCGGCCGCCACGGTCCCGCCTGCCCCGGAGCGGCCGGCAGAGGCGGTCCATCCATGAACGCCCTGCATACCGGCAAAGCCGACCTTCATATCCACACAAACGCCGGCGACGGCCTCGACTCCCTACACGCGATCCTCGACCACGTCGAGACCGGCACCGACCTCGACGTTATCGCGGTCACAGAGCATGACAACCTCGACATCGCGCTCGAGGCCCGCGAGCTCTGGGCACGGGATAGGCACCGTTTCGACCTCGTCCCGGGCTGCGAGGTGACGACTCTTGAAGGCCACCTCATCGCGCTCTACATCGAGCGCCCGGTCGCCAGCCTGAAACGCGTCGAGGAGACGATCGATGAGGTGCACCGCCAGGGCGGCATCTGCTTCGTCCCTCATCCGGCGAGCTGGCTTACCCGCAGCATCGGCCCCGGCACGCTCGCGCGCGTCAACGAGCAGCGCAGCAGGGGCACCTGGTTCGACGCGATCGAAACCGCGAACGCCGGGCCGGCCGGCCGCTTCTATCTCACAAAAGCACGCCGTCTCGCCTACGAGTACGGGCTGCCGGGCGTCGGCTCGTCGGACGCCCACTTCATCCAGGCGATCGGCAGCGCCTACACCCAGTTCGAGGGCACCTCAGGCGAGGACCTGCGCACCTCTTTCCGGGAGGCGGCGCTCTGCCCTCATCAGCTTGCCTACCCGCGGCTCCGCGACGTCGGCCTCGTCCGCAGCGTCTCGCTGCCCTTCGTGGGGCTTCGGGCGACGCCCCGGGCTCTTGGCTGGCGGCGTACGACCTGGAGCTTCGTCAGCCGCTATTTCCCCCATGGGTACGCTTCGAAATGAAGATCGGACTCGTCTCCCCCTACGACCTCGCGGTGCCGGGCGGTGTGAACTCACACATCAACCACCTCGCCGAGAACTTCGAGCAGATGGGCCACGAGGTGCGCCTGATCGCGCCGTCCTCCGACGTGCGCAACCTGCCGCCGAACTCGATCGCGATCGGCCACCCGCGCCAGATCCCGGCCGGCGGCTCGATTGCCCGCATGTCGATGTCGCCGCGACTGGCGCGCCCGGTGAAGCGTCTGCTCACGGAAGAGTCCTTCGACGTGGTCCACGTGCACGAGCCACTCGTCTCGTTCATGCCGGTGCAGTTCCTGCGCTTCTCGAACGCGGTGAACGTCGGCACTTTCCACGCCGCACGGGAGTCCGGCGCCCGCCTCTACGTCTACACACGACGGCTCCTCAAGGACGCCTTCCGCGGCCTCGACGGCAAGATCGCGGTATCGAACGCCGCGGCGAAGCTGATCCAGCCCCACTTCCCCGGCTACTACAACATCATCCCCAACGGCGTCGATGTCGACCGCTTCTCGGCACCGGCGGCGCCGATCCCGGAGCTGGACGACGGCAAGCTCAACATCCTGTTCCTCGGGCGGCTCGAGAAGCGCAAAGGGCTGAGCTACCTGCTGCGGGCCTTCGTCCAGGTCAAGGCGCAGCTTCCGAACGTGCGCCTCGTCGTCGCCGGCGGCTACGACGAGCGCCAGAAGCGGGCCTACCAGCGCTGGGTCGACGAGACCGGCGTCCGCGACGTCGTCTTCGTCGGGTTCGTGCCCCTGGAGGCCCTGCCGCGCTACCACCACTCCTGCCAGATCTTCTGCGCCCCGAACACCGGCAACGAGAGCCAGGGCATCGTCCTTCTCGAGGCGATGGCGGCGGGCCTGCCGGTCGTCGCTAGCAACATCGATGGCTTCGCGCAGGTGATCACTCATGGCGTCGAGGGGCTCCTCGTCCGCCCGAAGGACGGCGATGCCCTCGCCGCGGCACTGCTCGAGGTGGCGCGCGACGACGACTTGCGGCGCACAATGGGCGCAAAGGGCAGCGAACAGGCCCAGAACTACAGCTGGGAGCGTATATCTCAGAGAGTGCTCACCTATTACGAACGGCTGGCCTATGAGAAGAGCGGCTACGTCCGCCCGCAGCCGGAAAAAACCGAACCGGGTTCGCCGGAGAGAGTAGAAGCCTAGTTGTTCACGATGCCGCGGGCCCTGCCCCGCCAGATTACCTATCCCGTCGTCGGCGTACTCGCGAAGCTCGGCGTCACGCCGAACATGCTCACCGTGGCGCAGCTGATCGGCGGCATCATCGCCGGCTACGTCATCGCGACAGGCGAGCTCTTCTGGGGCGGTATTGCCGTCCTGCTCGCCTCCGCGCTCGACGCCTTCGACGGCACACTGGCGCGGACGACGGGCCGCGTGACGAAGTTCGGCGGCGTGTTCGACTCGACGATCGACCGGATGTTTGAGGGCGCCGTGCTCGGCGGTGTGCTGTGGTACTACCTCGACGCGGCCGACAAGACGGCGAGCATGCTGGTCTTCACCGCCGGTATCGGCTCGCTGTGCGTCAGCTACGTCCGTGCCCGCGCCGAGTCCACCGGCATCGAGATCTATGACGGCATCTTCACCCGCGTGGTGCGCATCATCATCCTCGTCGCCGGCCTCCTCACCGGCGAGCTGAAAATTGTGCTCTGGGTGCTGGCCGTTATGACCGTCCTCACCGCCTTCCACCGCCTTTACGCCGTGTATCAGAAGCTCCGGCCGATCGATGAGGCCGCCCGAAACGCGTCATGATCCCGAAGCGAGACCAGGACGACCTGCGCAGTCACTTCGCGGAGCAGCTGCAGAGCCGCGTCCGGGTCGATCTCTTCGTCCAGCGGCCGTCGCCAATCATCATCCCCGGCCGCCCCGAGTGCGTCTTCTGCGAGGACGTGCAGACCCTCGTCCAGGAGATGGCGTCGCTCAGCCCTCGAATCAGCCCGACGCTGCACGACTTCTACAGCGAGCCGAAGGCGGCGGCAGACCTCGGCGTCGATCGCATCCCGGCGATCGTGATCCGGGGCAAGAGCAACCGGCCGATGCGCTTCTTCGGCATCCCAACCGGCGCCGAGTTCCCCACCCTCATCGATACGCTGGTCGAGACCTCTCGTGACGACACAAAACTCCAGCTGTCGACGATCAAGCTGCTGAAGCGCATCCGCGACGAAGTGAGGCTGAAGGTCTTCGTGACGCCCTCCTGCGAGCACTCGCCGGCGGTCTCACGACTCGCGTTCCGCATCGCCCAGCAGACGAACCGCGTGCGAGCAGACGTCTTCGAGATCACCGAGTTCCCCGACCTCGTCGAGCGTTACCAGGTAGCGGTGACGCCAACGATCGTCATCGATGATTCGCTGGTGCTTACGGGCGCGATGGACGAAGCTACCCTCGTCGATTGTCTGCTGAAGGTGGTGGAGGGGAAGCCGGTAGACCCGGCCGCGGTGAAGACCGGCGCTTCGACCCCGCTCAACCTGACGCAGCCACAGGAGGTCCGGCTGGCCGGCAGCGGCCTGATTATCCCCCGCTAACTATGCAAAAAACCGACGCGCTGACCACCTCCGCCGCACCAACCTTCAACCTCGACCGACTCCTCGAAACTGACTTCACCCAGGTCCGTCCGTTCGTCTTCCTGGCGATCGTCTTCCTGCTCGTGCGGCTGCCGTTCGTGAACTACGGCTACGGCACGGACCCTGACGCCTGGCGCGTAGCGATGACCGCGCACCATCTGCTCGAGACCGGCGATTACTTTCCTTCACGCCTCCCCGGCAATCCGCTCCATGAGCTGATCATCACCGTTTTCATCCCCGGCGGCTGGCTGGCGGCGAACCTCGCGACGGCGCTGTCAGCGCTCGTCGGCGTCTATCTGTTCGCAAAGATCCTCAAGCATCACCAGCTGCCCTACGCCGGTCTCGTGACGGTCGGATTCGCCTTCACGCCGCTGCTGTACATCAACAGCATCTCGACGATGGACTACATGTGGACGCTGACCTTCATCCTGGCCGCGTACTACTCGATGGTCAGCGGACGCACAGTCTGGGCCGGCATCTTCATCGGCCTCGCGATCGGCTGCCGACTGCAGAGCGTCATCCTTCTGCCGGCCTTCGCCTTTTACCTCTGGCGCGCGAACGACTGGCGAGAGGTATTCCCGATGGGCTTCGCGGCGGGCGGCGTCGCGGCAATCTGCTTCTCGCCGGTGCTCACGGTCTACGGGCTCGACTTCCTCAACTATTACGACGCCAAAGTCGGCTACCAGGACGTCATTCGTCTGCTCGGCAAGGAGGCGCTCGGCATCCTCGGCGGCCTCGGCGTGCTCGCGGGCGCTGCGATCTCGTTGCCGAGGCTCATCAGGCTGCCGATGGACGCATGGAAGGACCCGTTCGTCGGGTCCTGGGTGGTCGTCATCGCGATCTACTTCGCGTCCTTCACGCGGCTGCCGCATGAGATCGCATACCTGATCCCGGTGTTCCCCTTCGGCTTCCTCATCATGGCGCGATACTTCACCCGCCTCGCCCTCTGCGGTACGATCGCGGCGATCGTCTTCGCCGGCGTCCTCGACATCACCACCGAGTCGGACGCCATCGGGCCGTCATCTTTCACTACCGCCAGCATCGGCCGCGGCCTCATCCTCTCGAACGCCGTGACGATGGACGCGCAGCGGGACTTCTCCAACGAGATCATGAAGGCCGACATCCCCAATCACTCGGTCGTGATGTCCGGCTTCATCTTCCCCCAGCTCGCCGAGCGGGAGCGGGGCCGTCTCGACGCGAAGATTCTGCAGCGCGACTACGCGGCGATCAGCATGCTCTCCGACCGCGGTGAGGCGGTCGACGAAGAGCGCGACATCCGCTACGTCTGGCTGCTGACCTTCGAGACTTTCGAGGCCCTTCGAAGCCAGGGGTACAACATGTACCTCGTCCCGGACGCTGCCGGCGGTACCGCAGCGCTCTACGATTACCGCCCGACGCTCCTCGGCGCCTCGTTCCTCAAGCTGGAACGCCAGTCTCCGTCCGCGGGCAAGGGCACGGCCAGCACCGACCGCTAGGTCTCATCTGCTGTCGCAACGAAGCGGGAAAGTCATCTCTCGATACTAGGTCAGGACACCTTCTCACCACATTTGCGCCAACATCGCCGAGGCTGGCGGTGCCATGCGCTTCGCGTTTGAGGGTGTGCGCCCGCATCGGTCGGTCCCAGGCTACGGTGGCACGACGCCTTCGGTGCGCCCCTTTATGCCGTTGGCGTCGCCTTCTTCTTCGTGAGGTAGAAGTAGCCGCCGCCACCGACGATCACCAGCACGATTGCGGCGCCGAGGCCGAAGGGCAGCAGATTCGTGGAGGTTTCGTCGTCCTGCAGCGTGTCGGTGTTCGTGCCGGGGCTGCTCGGGCTTCGGGTGGCGCCGGCAGCGGGTGTCGATGCAGCGGCCGGCGGCGGGTTCGAGCCGAGCGGAGCCAGCGTGGGGATCGACGCGGGACCGGAGCTACTGCCGGAACCAGGGCTTCCGCTGCTGCCGGCAGCAGTAACTTCGGGCAGGCCAAGGGTCTTGCGCCAGCCGTTCTCGATGCCGAGGAGGTCAACGCCAAACGCCGACTTCGAGGCGTTGTCGACGGTGTCCGTCCGAATCGCGCGGATCCAATCAGCGAACTTGGCGTCGCCGTAGGTCTCGACGATGTACTTGATGACGGCGCCTGCCTGCCCATAGAAGAGCGAGACGGTGTCGGCAGCATCCTGATAAGAGCCGAGGCTGGGCAGCGGCAGCACGGCATTGCGGCGAATCGCGAGGTCCATCGCCTGCTTCTCGTCCGGGAGCACCTCGCGCTGGGAGTAGACCGAGATTCCCTCGTTGATCCAGCTGGGGAAGTTGATGTGAGCCTTCGTCGCCTGGCCGGTAACGATGTGGGCAACCTCATGGCGAACGATGTTCAGCATGTCGGTATCGCGGGAGACAAGGGCCGTATCGGCGGCGGCGACTTCACCGAGGGTCCGAATGCTGCTGTTGGGACCGCGACCTGCACGGGAGGCGACTGCGGGCTGCATCTCGGTGGCAGTTTGGTAGAGCCAGATCTTGATCGGGAAACCGACCGTGGTCTGCTCGAGGGCGCCGATGCGGTCGATTGTCTCGCGCGCTGTACGCAGCACAGAGCGCGGACCGTCCTCGCTGCCGAAGTGGTAGTAGACCGTGACGCCGTTTTCGCTGACGTTCTGCCACTGGAAGCGGTCATCCTGATAGGTGTGGGTAGCCGCCGGCGTCTCCAGCTTGTTGCCGTTCGCGTCTTCGATCTCCCACACATAGCTGATCTCAGCGCCGGGGACGATGTAGCTCTGCTGGCTGTTGCCAAGCGTCGCGTTGCAGCTTGAGTTGGAGCCGGCGGTGCAGGTACCGCGGACGTAGGTAATCGGGCGGTCGAAGATCGTCGCGCGGACGCGGGCGGAGGTGATGTTCGCCTCGGCGCCGACGAAGATCGTGAACTGCACGCCATCGGGGAAGCGGTTGGTCGTGTTCTGGCTGCGGACCTCGATGCCGGCGGCAGCGGTCCGCGACGGTGCGTGAGCGCCGCCGGTAGCGGCGAACGCCACGAGCGCAAGGACCAGGATCAGGACTTGCTTCACAACTCGCTCCCTGTCGTCTTTAGATACGACTGCATGAAGTCATCCAGATCGCCGTCGAGCACCGCGCTCGTGTTCGAAGTTTCGAACGTGGTGCGGTGGTCTTTGACCATGCGGTAGGGCTGCAGGACGTAGCTGCGGATCTGGTTGCCCCACCCCATCTCGACGTGCTCCCCTTTGAGCCTCGCCTGCTCTTCCGCCTGCTTCTCCAGCTCTCGTTCGAGGAGCCGGGCTTCCAGTACCCGCATTGCCGATTCTTTGTTCCGGCCTTGCGACCTCTCATTTTGGCACGTCACGACGATGCCCGTCGGAATATGCGTGATCCGCACTGCCGTCGCGACCTTCTGCACGTTCTGACCGCCGTGGCCGGAGGAGTGGTAGATGTCGATCCGGATCTCCTCCGGGTTGATGTTCACCTCTACGTTGCTGTCCGTCTCCGGCAGCACTTCGACGAGGGCGAAGGAGGTGTGCCGTGCATGGGAGGCGTCGAAGGGTGAAATGCGGACGAGGCGGTGGACGCCGCGCTCGCTTCGAAGCCAGCCGTAGGCGTTCTGTCCCTGGATCTCGACAGTGACGCTCTTGATGCCGGCCTCTTCGCCGAGGGTCGAGTCGAGGACCTCGGTCGTGAAGTTGTGTTTCTCTGCCCAGCGCAGATACATGCGCAGGAGCATCTCCGCCCAGTCCTGCGCCTCCGTGCCACCGGCGCCGGCGTGGATCGCGAGGATGGCGCTGCGGTTGTCGTAGGCGCCGCTGAAGTTGAGCTGGAACTCGAGGCCGTTTAGCTCCTGCTCAATGGCATCTGCTTCAGCTGCAACCTGGGCGATCATCTCGGCGTCGGAATCGGCCTCAGCAAGCTCGAGCAACTCAATCGCATCGCCGGTGCGCTTCTCAAGGCCACGCCAGGAGGTAATCGTCTCGTTGGTCGAGGCGAGTCGGCGCATCTTCGCCTGCGCAGCAGCCGGGTCGTTCCAGAACTCAGGGTCCTGAGACTGGGCTTCGAGGTCGGAGGCTTCTGCTTCTAGAGTAGCGAGGTCAAAGACGCACCAGGGCGTCGGCAATTCGGTCTTTGAGGTTGGGCAGAAGCTCTTGCGGTTCCACGTCCGGCCTTTCGGTTGGTGCGAGTCGTTGCGACCAGTGTAGCAGCGGCATCCTCGTGTCTGTAGGAGGCCGTCGCGGTATGATCCCGACAGCTTGCGACTTCACCGTCTTCCCCGCCTGCTGCTCGCCTCCCTCGCCGCCCTCGGCCTGACCGCCTGTGGCGTCGCCTTCTCTAGCACCTTCGACGGCACGGAGATGTTCAAGGGCATCGAGGTCACCGGCGATCGTGTCGAGGGTGCCGAGCTCACGGTGACCGTGACGATCCTGCAGGTCTACCCGATCCCGGTCGAGCTCGCGTGCTACTACGAGGACGACGACGACCTCAGTGACGACATGCAGAAGATTGCCTTCCACGACCGCGCCCTGCTCGCCGGGAAGACCACGGTCGAAGCTGCACCGGAGGGTGTGAAGCCGGGCGATGACGTCGAGCGCCAGCAGGTCAGCTTCACCTTCACGCCCCCGGTTGCGGGCGACTACTTCATCGCCTGCCTGACACCGGCAGCGCCGGACAACGGCATCGGCGTCGACTTCGAGGTCAAACCCCGCAACTGACGCTCCTCCAGCATCCGCCCCAGGCGCTGCCAGTCGTCGCGCTGCAGCGCATCGGCGCGATGCAGGGTCGACTGTCGCCCCGGATGGTAGAGCGGCACGAGCCTCCTGCCAAACCACGGCAGATCACGGCCGCAGTCACCTCGCAGCGTCGCAGCGTGCGCCTCCACGAGGCCGAGGGCGCTCAGCGCTACGTCACCGAGGGCAACTACCACCTCGGGGTCGACAACGCGCACCTGCGCTTCGAGAAACGGCAGGCAGCGGCGCACCTCGGAGGTCAGCGGCCGGCGGTTGCGCTCCTTGAGGTCCATGGGATTGCAGAGGATCGCGTTGGTTACGAAGACGTCTGTCCGGGTGAGCCCTGCCACATCGAGAAACGCCTCGAAGCGCCGCCCCGACTCGTCGCCGTAGAACGGCACGCCGGTGCGTCCGGCGCCCAGCCGCCCCGGCGCTTCGCCGACAAACATCACGCGCGCCGTTGGGACGCCGTTGCCTGCGCCGAGGATGTGGCTGTGAAGCACACGCTCACAGGCGGTGCACGCCTGCACGTCGGCGATCAGGGCTTCAAGTGTGGTCATGCGGCGATCCTAGCAGCACCTGAGCTGGCGTATCATCGCCACGACGTTCGAGAGAGAAGAGGAGCACGCCGATGCCAGATTCCCCGTACATGTACTGGGTCGGGATGAACACGCAGCCCGACACCTCCGATGCGGAGCTGGCGAAGTTCAACGACTTCTACACCAACGTCCACATGCGCGAGGTCGTCAACAGTAACCCCGGCTTCTATCGCGCGACCCGCTATGAGCTGCGCGACCCCGATCCCCGCGGCGACTTCGGCCCGCGCTGGCTCGTCATGTACGAGATGGAGGACGAGGCGGCGGCGAAGACCTACATCGCTCGCAACGACGGCCCGCCGGAAGGACGCCCGAAGTACACGCCGGGGCCAAGCGCCTGGCAGAGCTATATCCCGTGGTGGCGCATGATCTGGCGCCGGCGCGTCCCGGAGCACGGCGAGATCGGTGCAGGCGGCTCTCCCTACCTCTACTTTGTCGCGATGAACGTCCCGCCCGGCACGACAGAGCAGGAGCTCGCCGACTTCAACGAGTTCTACACGAACATCCACGTGCCCGAGGTCGCCGACATCAGCGCCTTCCGGAGCGGCGCCCGCTTCGAGCTCGAGCGTGCCTTTGTGCACCCGGAGCCCGGCTGCCCGCAGTTCCTCGCCGTCTACGAGGCGAACGAGGAGTCGATGGAGCGCCGCAAGGAGCGCGCCGCGCATCCCGACAGGTACCAGCTGTCGTCCGGTCCGCCGGCCTGGGAAGCACACGACACTCTCTGGCGCCTCACCTACCAGCGCATCGCCACCTTCGCGAAGTAGCTTTCAGCAGTCAGCTATTAGCCATCAGCAGGGGCCGGATTGGCCTAAGCCAGCTCCCCGCTGAAACGCTGGGCCATGCCCGGCTGTTCTAGTTACGGGTCACGGATCGACGGCTCCATGCCTGCGTTTGACCCACATATCCGCCGCTGACATGATCGGGATGACCTTTGAGCGTTGAATCTCTCCCCTGGACTCTGCTTCTGCTCCTCGCCCAGTTCGCGGCGGGTGTCGCTGCGCTCGTCTTCTACGTGCAGTGGCGGGGCATCTTCGAGGCCGCGTTCATCAAGACCTGCAGCTGGCTCGTCGTCCTCGGCGCGCTCATGCTCGTGCTCACGGCCCTGATGGTCGACCCGACATCGAGCGTCGAGACCTATCGGCTCGATTCCGAGCTGCTCGAACCGGTGCGCTTCGTCGCGATGGCGATGCTGCTCTTCAGCGTCGTCTTCTTCTACTTCATCCGGCGCCCTGACGAGCAATTCCTCAGCGTCGCGACCGGTGCGACCACTGTCGGTCTCGGGGTAATCAGCCTTGTGCTGCTGGCCTGGATGGTGCGTGAGCCAACCTGGAACGTGCTGGGGCCGCTGCTGATGATGTTCTCCGGCGCAATGATCCTCGGCTCGTCGATGGTGGCGATGGTCTGGGGTCACTGGTACCTCGTGAACCCGAAGCTCCCCGAAGGCCCCTTGAACGAGCTGACGTTGATCACCCTCGGCTCTGTGCTCTTTGGCGGCGTCGTCACGATCATCAACGCGGTGATCCCGGTCGGGACGCCGATTACCTCACAGGCGCTGCTCGCGGTCGACCTGGCGGTGAACCCCGGCTTCTGGCTACGGGTCGCGATCGGCCTCGTCTTCCCGGCGGTCCTCGCGTTCATGGCCTACAAGAGCAGCACGGAGCGTTCGATGATGTCCGCAACGGGCCTGCTCTACATCGCCGTCGGCTCCGTTCTTGC
>JBFWZE010000017.1:21098-34425 GCA_050185685.1 Dehalococcoidia bacterium | reverse complement strand
GACGTGATGTGGACGCGGCCGCTGGTCAGGTCCTTCACCGGGTGGTTGGCGCCGCGGTGGCCGAACTTCAGCTTGTAGGTGTCGGCGCCAAGGGCGGTGCCTGTGACCTGGTGGCCCAGGCAGATGCCCAGCAGCGGCGTCTTGCCGATCAGGCCCTTCACGGTGTTCGAGACGTAGCCGAGCAGCGCCGGGTCGCCGGGGCCGGGCGAGAGACAGACGCCGTCCGGGTTGAGGGCGAGGATGTCTTCGGCGCTGGTCTGGGCGGGGACAGCGGTGACATCGCAGCCGTAGAGCCGCAGCGAGCGCATGATGTTGTACTTCACGCCGAGGTCGAGCAGCACGACGTGGTGCTTCGGTGCTTCCTTCGGCGCCGGCGAGTAGATGCCGGGCAGCGGCCAGTCGAAGCGGTGGTCGGCGCTGACAGTCGGGACGAGGTCGACGCTGCCGTAGCGCGCTGCTGAGTCCTGCAGCCGCTGCAGCGCCGCCTGCGGGTCACTCTGGACGAGCGCGCCCATCATCACACCGGCGACGCGCAGCCGCCGCGTAAGCGCTCGTGTGTCGACGTTGGCGATGCCGGGAATGCCCCGCGCCTTGAGGTACTGGTCCAGCGTCGCCGTCATCAGCGGGTGACTGGGCGCCTCGCAGTACTCACGCACGATGAAGGCGTTGACCTGCACGCGGGAGGACTCGTCATCGCGCCCGTTGGTGCCGTAGTTGCCCTGGATCGGGTAGGTCATCACCAGCATCTGACCGGCGTAGGAGGGGTCGGTCAACGCCTCCTGGTAGCCCGTCATCGACGTGTTGAAAACGACCTCACCCGTCGCCGTCGCCGGCGCACCGAACGAGCGCCCCTCGTAAACGGTGCCGTCTTCCAGCACCAGGTATGCCTTATCCGGCAATCTGCCCCTCCGTCTCGTTGAGGACCTTGCGCGCCCAGGCAACCGCCTTGCGCAGCGTCGGTCCGTTGTCACCAGTTAACCGCCGGCCCATCGCCTCGAGCTGAGGCCGCCAGCGGGCGTCATGTCGTGTTGCTTCAATCAGCGTGACGATAGCGAGGCGCCGCTGCCACGGCTGCTCGCTGTCCGCCATCGCTTCGATGTCGTCTATGAGGTCAGGCCGCAGCTGAAGCATCTTCGCGGTGACGAGCATCGCGGCGTTGTCGACGTGCTCCCAGTTCTCGAAGCGTGACGACCACGCCTCGATGGTGCTCCAGGGCAGCGACTCCAGTGCGTCTTTCGATCGGGACAGCACGATCATCGCAACGATGCCCTCTTCGCGCCAGCCCGTCGCCCAGAGCGCATCCGCGAGCTCAGTCAGCTCCCCTGCCGGCGTGAGCTTGTGTCCCCGTGTCCACTCAGCGCCGATGCGTCGCAGGTCGCCGAGGCGCACGAGATGCGCAGGCAGCGCCGACGGCACGATGCGTCGCAGTCCTGCCTCGTACGAGGGGTCGGCGTGCATTTCGAGCTGCACGCGAATCGCAGCGACCTCAGTCATTATGTCGAGCCTGGCCAGCGCCATCGTCATGCCGGCGCTCCCTGCAGCTCGAACACGACGCTGCCGCCGTAGATCGTCGTGACGACCTGCCCGCGCAGCGTCTGTCCGCCGAGGGGCGTGTTCTTGCCTTTGGACTCGAAGCTCATGGGATCTACCGCCCACTCGCGGCTGGGGTCGATGAGCGTGACATCGGCGGGAGCCCCGACGCTGAGGGAGCCGATGCCCGGGACGCCGCGCTCGAGCTTGAGGGCGCGGACCGGGCTGCTGGTCAGCGTCGCGATCAGGCGCTCGAAGCTCAGCTCTCCTGCCTCGACCGCGCGCATCGAGAGGCCGAAGGCGGTCTCGAGCATCGTGATGCCGAAGACGGCCTGGTCGAACTCGCAAGCCTTTTCCTGGATCGCGTGCGGCGCGTGGTCGGTGGCGATCGCGTCGATCGTGCCGTCGGCGAGGCCACGGACGCAGGCGAGACGGTCTTCCTCGGCGCGAAGGGGCGGGTACATCTTCGCGTTGGTGTCGTAGGCCAGCATCGTCTCGCCCGGCCGGAACATGATCGCCTCGTGGTTCAGGGCAAGGTTGTGCGGCGTGACTTCGGCGGTGACCCGCAGGCCCGCAGCCTTCGCCCGCCGGACCAGCTCGACGCCGGCGGCGGTGCTGATGTGGGCGATGTGGACGTGAGCGCCGGTCTGCTCCGCCAGCGCAAGGTCGCGGGCGATCATGCTGACCTCGGACGCCGCGGGGATGCCCTTGAGGCCGAGGCGGCTCGACACCCAGCCCTCATGCATCACGCCGCCGGCGAGCGCGAGGCTCTCGCAGTGGTCGATGATCGGCAGGTCCAGACCGTCCGCGTATTCAAGCGCATGGCGCATGATCGAGGCGTCGGCGATTGGCGAGCCGTCGTCGCTGAAGCCGATGCAGCCCGCGTCCGCCAGCTCGCCCATCTCGGTGAGGATCTTGCCGGCGCGGTCCATCGTCACGGCGCCGATCGGCAGTACGCGCACCGCGGCCTCGTTCGCCGCCTTGCGCAGGACGAGGTCGATCGCCGCTTTGTTATCGAGCGCCGGCTCGGTGTTCGGCATACAGCAGACCGTCGTGAAGCCGCCGCGCGCCGCCGCCCTAGTGCCCGTCTCGACCGTCTCTTTGTACTCGAAGCCGGGGTCGCGCAGGTGCGTGTGCAGGTCAACGAAGCCCGGCGTGATGACGAGTCCAGCTGCGTCGATCACGCGGGCGCCGTCAGCCGAAACCGAAGCGCCGACGGCCGCGATTTTGCCGTCTTCGATGAGCACGCTGCCGCTCGCGATGTCGACGCCGTTCGCCGGGTCCAGGATGCGGCCGCCTTTGATCAGCAATCGCTCAGGCATGGACGCGCCGCCTTTCGAAGAACTTCTGGAAGTCGAGGCATTCGACCTCGTAGCCGGCGCTGCGGTAGAAGGCCTGCGCGTCGTGGTTGTCGGTGCCGGTAAGGATGTGGAGGCAGGTCGCACCGCGCCCAATCGCCTGGTGCTCAGCCGCCTCGACGAGCTGCGAGGCGATGCCTCGGCGGCGGTATTGCGGTCGCACGTGCATCTGCGTCACCTCGGCGTAGGGCGTGTCCTGGTCGAGGTACGGGATGATGCGCAGCGACGTGAAGCCCGCCGGCTCGCCGTCCGCATAGGCGACGAGCACCGTCTCGATGCCCGCAACGCCACGCAGCCGTGACTCGGCCTGCAGCGGGGTGAGGTCGGTGTTCTCCGGGAGCTTCTCGTGCGCGCGGTCGGCGCCTACGATGCCGACGGTGCGGTTGAGCTCCGTCAGCAGCAGGGCCACCGTCGCGGCGTCTTCGAGGCCGGCCTGTCGAATAACAACGTTCTGCGTCACTTCGCGCCTCGCATCAGGTAGAGCAGCGCCATGCGGACGGCGACGCCATTCGTCACCTGCTCCTCGATGAGCGAGCGGTGGCCGTGGGCAAGGGCTGCGGTGATCTCGACGCCCTCGTTCATCGGCCCGGGGTGGAGCACCGGCGCGCCGGGCTTCGCGAGCGCCATGCGGGCGTCGGTGATCTGGTAGAGGCGAGAGTACTCGCGCAGGCTCGGGATCAGGCCGCCCGCCATGCGCTCGTGCTGCAGGCGCAGCGTCATCACCGCGTCGGCCCCGGCGATTGCGTGGTCGACGTTCTTCTCGATCGTGACGTTCGGCATCGCCTTCGAATTGCCCTCGTTCTTGCCGAGGTCGGGAGGCAGCAGGGTCGGCGGACCGCATACGACGATCTCTGCGCCCATCTTGCTGAGACCCCAGATGTCGGAGCGGGCAACGCGGCTGTGGAGGACGTCGCCGACGATGGCTATTCGCTTGCCCTTGAGGTCGCCGAGCGCCCCTCGCAGCGTGTAGAGGTCGAGCAGGCCCTGGGTCGGGTGCGCGTGCCAGCCGTCACCCGCGTTGATGATCCGGGCGTCGGTGTGCTGAGCGGCAAGGTAAGGAGCGCCGGAGCTGCCGTGGCGCATGACGAGGACGTTGGCACCGACCGCTCGCAGCGTCCGCACCGTGTCGATCATCGATTCGCCCTTGTCGACGCTGGAGCCGGAGGCGGTGATGTTGATCACGTCGGCGCCGAGCACCTTGCCCGCGAGCTCGAACGACGCGCGGGTACGGGTCGAGGACTCGTAAAACAGCGTGATGATCGTCGTACCGCGCAGGGCAGGCGCCCGCGGCACGTCACGCGCGAGAATTTCCTTCATCGCGTTCGTCGTATCGAGGACCTGCTCGATCTCGTCGACGGAGAAGTCATCGAGGTCGAGGACGTGGCGGCGGGTCCAGCTGCGCGGCACCGATACCGGCAGGACCTCTCTCGCCGGGCTGGCTGGCGCGTCGATGTGCTGACCGGTCATCAGTTGGCCTCCTGCGGCAACAGGACGACCTCGTCCCGGCCGTCGGTTTCCTGGACGCGCACCTGGACGTCGTCGGTCCGGGCGGTGGGGATGTTCTTGCCCACGTAGTCGGCGCGGACGGGCAGCTCGCGGTGACCGCGGTCGACCAGGGCGGCGTACTGAATGCGCTGCGGCCGGCCGAAGTCGATTAACGCGTCGAGGGCGGCGCGGACGGAGCGCCCGGTGAAGAGCACATCGTCGATCAGGACGACGCGCTTGCCGGTGATGTCGTCCGGCATATCGCTGGGCGAGACCTGAACGGAAGCGCCGCGGGTGGCAAGGTCGTCTCGGTAAAAGCTGATGTCGAGCGCGCCGACCGGGACCTTGACGCCTTCGATCTGCTCAATCGCCTCGGCGAGGCGGTTGGCGAGCGGGACGCCGCGGGTTCGCATGCCGATCAGCACGAGGTTATCGGTTCCCCGGTTCGCCTCGACGATTTCGTGGGCGATGCGCACGAGGGCACGACGGATGTCCGCCGCAGTCAGAAGAACGCGCTCGGACATTAAAAAATCAGCCCTCCGTCGATCAGACGATGGGCCTCTCGCGAGTCACATGAAGGTATGCGTGCGGTGAGCAGCACTCGAAGATTCCCTTTCCGGCCTCTCGGGACCGGGCTTAAAGGAGTTTCAACGAGTATAGCACGGGTGAGCGATGGTCAGGACCTTGACGCGGCCTTATGAGACAAAATTGTCTCACATTGTCACGCCGGCCAGCCCAGTGCTTCGGCGAGTGTCCGCGAGAACACCCACTCTTTGTCCTCATCGGAGAGAAACGGGAGCGCGTGCTTGAAGAGGTCGAGCGATTCACGATACGGCCGCGCCATCGTTGTCATATCGGAGCCCCACATCAGGCGCCGCGGTCCGAAGCCGTCGTAGAGCTGACGGAGGTAGGGGTGCACGTCCTCGAACGGCTCTGCCTGCATGGAGTATCGCGGGACGCCGGTCAGCTTCACGTAGACCTTCGGCAGCGCGGCGAGGGCGAGCACCGCCTCCATCTCGCCGAAGCACTCCGCCGCGGTCGGTCTGATGCCCACCGTACCCATATGGTCGATGATCAGCGTGACCCCAGGGTGGCGGTTCGCGACGCGGCTGATCTCGTCGATCTGGCCGGGGACGTTCACCATCACCGGCAGGCCGAGGCGCTCGCAGGCAGCCCAGAACGGCTCGAAGGAGGCGTCGTCGGGCCCGACCGCGAAGAGCGAGAAGCCGGGCAGAAAGCTCATGCGAAACCCCAGCATCCCCGGCTGCTCGCGCCATGACGCCATCGCGGCTTCGGCGCCGGCCGTGAGCGGGTTGAAGAGGCCCATCACGGCGAGACGGTCAGGATACTTCGCCGCGGCCTCGAGGCAGGTCGCGTTCTGAAAGCCGACGGCGGAGGGCGGCACCATCACCGCGCGGTCGACGCCGGTAGCGTCCATCGCCGCGATCAGCTCGTCCGCGCCGAAGCCATTGGGCTTGAGGGCAGTGCCGGGCGAGCTGATTTCACTGCCGGCGGGCCAGGGCCGGTCCGGCCGGCTCAGCTCGAAGACGTGGACCTGAGAGTCGGTAATCTGCATGCGGGGATGATTCGTCCGTTGCAGGCCGCGTGTCAATGAAACCACCGGCGTCAGCTCGACAGACCTCGGTTTGCTCGTTGCCCTGCTTGACCGGTAAGGTGCAGGTACCATCTATTCCTTTTTCGAATCTCATAAAGGAGACACGCATGACGGTTGATATCAGCGACATCCGGGCCATCGTTCAACAGCAGGACGAATGGCGTGGAGGACGCACGATCAACCTCATCGCCTCCGAGAACGCCCAGAGCCCGGCCGTCCGCGAGCTGCAGAACAACGACTTCATGGCCCGCTACGCCGAGGGGCATCCGAACCGCGAGAACGAGGTCAACCGCTACTACCAGGGCACGAAGTACATCGACCGGATCGAGACGATGGCGCGACTGGAGATGATCGAGCTCGCGAAGGCGAAGCAGGCTGACGTCCGGCCGATCTCCGGTAACAACTCGAACACCGCGATCGCCCTCGCCTACCTGCGCGGCGGCGACACAGTCATCGTCAACTCGACGGCGGCGGGCGGCCACATCAGCCACAACACGGTCGGCGTCTTCGGCCGTCGCATCCAGAACCGGGGCATGTCCCTCAGCCTCGACGCCGAGAAGCACATCCCGCTGCACTTCTTCCCCCTCGCGGAGGACATGTGGCACCTCGACGTGCAGAAGAGTATCGACCTCATCGAGGAGGTCAAGCCCCGCATGGTCGTGCTCGGCAAGAGCCTCTTCCTCTTCCCGGAGCCCCTCACCGAGATCAGTGAGGTGTGCAAGGCGAAGAACATCCCGATCCTCTACGACGCGGCCCACGTCCTCGGCCTGCTGGTCGGCGAGCAGTTCCAGAACCCCTGGACCGAGGGGGCGACCTGGGTCACCGCCAGCACGCACAAGACCTTCCCCGGACCGCAGCGCGGCGTCATCGTCTCGAACCTCGACGAGGCGGATGCGGAGCGCTACTGGCCCGCGGCCGACCGCGGCGTCTTCCCCGGCTCCTCCAGCAACCACCACCTCCACACGCTGCCGGCGCTGCTGGTGGCGATCCGCGAGATGAAGGTTCACGCGAAGGCATACGCGGCGCAGATCGTCGCCAACGCGCAAGCCCTCGGCAAAGCGGTGGACGAGGCAGGCGTGAAGGTCGAGGCGAGGGAGTTCGGCTACACGAAGAGCCACCAGATCGCCGTCAACGTCAGCGAGCACGGCGGCGGCGTCAAGGCGGCGCAGGCGCTCGAGGCGAACGACATCATCGTCAACTACAACATGCTGCCCTGGGACACCGACCCGCGAAACCCCTCCGGCCTGCGCATCGGCGTGCCGGAGATGACCCGCTACGGCATGAAGGAAGCCGACATGCAGCGCCTCGGCGAGCTAATCGCGGCCTGCGTAAAGGGCAAGACGGTCAAAGACGAGGTCAACAAGCTGCGCGCTGAGTTCCTCGAGATGCACTACGTGTAGTACGAGCTAACAGCTTTCAGCTATCAGCTATCAGAAGCGCCCCGAAGGGCGCTTCTCCTTTTCGCGACGTCGCTGCGTTTCGTCATAAACTCAGATCGCTGTAACGACAACGAACCGGCGCAAGGCCCTCGCGTGACGCTGCTTCATTTCCGGCGACGGTAGGCTCAACCCATACCGCCATTCAGGAGGAGAGCAACGATGGCACAGTCAGTTCAGGCACTGAAGGAACGCGCGGAGAAGGCCGACCTCTCGTATGAGAGTACGGACGAGCAGCACTGCGACAACTGCCAGTTCTACGAGGCGATGGTCGACGAGATCGGCTACTGCAGCCTCGACAAGGTCGACATGGTGGTCGGCGGGCCGTGGTGGTGCAAGTTCTGGGCGCCAGCGGACAAGAAGTAGCGTTAGAGCATCGTCGGCCCGGGTATCACTCAGTGACCGGGTGATACCCAGTCTGTCAGCGTGGCCTGGCGTGCGCCTACGACTGCGGCGAGCCGATCTTCGTCATGGTGAAATGTCGAACGTGGAATCGATAGCCGCAGTCGCACCACGCGGACCAGTCAGTTCCGGAGATTTCGACGTTGATGTTCTTTTGACCGGCGATTGCGTGCCAGGCTCGGTGTAAAGCTCTCATCGATTCTCCAACGCCACTGGAACGAGTCTACGTCTGTTGGATGGCAGCGGGATGGCCGGAAGTGGCGCTCTACCGTAGTGTCACGCGAATGAAAAGAGCGCCCCGATTGGGGCGCTCTTCTTGTTGTTAGCTAAGTGCTGACGGCTGTCAGCTGATCGTTAGAGATCGACGGGACCGGCGGCGGTTCGCACGACCGGCAGGTCGCCGACGGCGCATTCACCCTCGCCACGGATGACCTCGAAGAGGTCGGTGTGGCCCCAGTCCATGTACATCTCCGGCTCCTCGGCGAGCGAGCCGACCCACTTGAACTCCTCAAGCGCGCTCTCGAAGTGCTTCGGGGTGACGCGGTCGACGTAGCTGAGGAACGCCTCGTTTGGCGTGCGCTCGGCCTGGTACACCTCGAAGATGCGGTCGATGGCGAGGTGGGCCTTCTTCGCGAGGACGCGTGTGACGCGGGTGCCGTACTTCGCCGCGCCCTGGTAGCCGCCGCCGCCGACGAAGATGTCATAGCAGGGGACTTCGAGCTTGCCGACCTTGTAGGACGAACCCTGAAGGCCGATACCGGCGAGGTGGTGCTGGCCGCAGCCGTTCGGGCAGCCACTGATCTTCACGCTCGTTTTGAGGACTTCGTCGTCCTTGTAGTCGAACTTGATCAGCTCCTCACGCATCGAGTAGCCGGCCTGGTTCGACGAGGTAATCGCGAGCTTGCAGCTGTCGGCGCCGGGGCAGGCGACGACGTCGGCGAGCATGTTCGCTTCGGCGTCACCGAAACCGACCGCCACGAGCTCACGGTGGAGCATCTTCAGCGACTCGGGGCGGACCCAGCGCAGGATGAGGTTCTGGTTCTGGTCGGTGCGAGCGTGGCCGCCGGAGTACTTCCGCATGATGTTGGCGAGCTCACGGAACTGCCAGGTCAGGATGTTGCCCATCGGGATCGTGAGAGCTGCCGAGACGAAGCCCTCCTGCTTCTGCGAGGCGGTGTTCGTCCACTTCCAGCGCTCGAAGCCGGGGGCGGCGGGCTGGCCGTCATCGGCAACCGGCTCGCTCGGGAGCTCGGGGGCGAGCTGGGTCAGAGCCGCCATGTCGATCGGCTCCTTCGCCCAGTCCTTCGCCAGCTCCTCGTTCATCTTCTCGATGAAGGCGTCGGCGCCAATCTTGTTGAGCAGGAACTTGATGCGCGCCTTGTTGAGGTTCTTGCGCAGCAGACCCGGCAGGTCACCTTCGCGGTCGAAGACGCGGATGATCGCCTCCGCCACGCGGATGTACTCGCCGTCATCGGCGCGGGCGAACTCGCAGACCGTGTCGGCGAGACGCGGCATCGTCGACGTACCGCCGCCGACGCGCATCTCGAAGCCGCGGACTTCGTTGCCGTTCTCGTCCTTGCGGCGGCGTGCGATGAAGCCAAGGTCGTGGAAGTTCGAGCCGGCGCTGTCAGCCGCGTCGTTCGAGAACGAGGTCTTGAACTTGCGAGGCAGGCGCTGGCAGATCGGGTTACGAATCATGTAGCGGCCGTAGGCGGCCAGGTAGGGCGTAGTGTCGAACTCTTCGTCCGCGGCGATGCCGGCGTACGGGGAGCCGGTGATGTTGCGGACGGTGTGGGCGCAGGCTTCGCGGGTGGTCAGGCCGGCGGCGCCGAGAATACGCATGACCTCAGCGGTGTCGTCGAGGTTGACGAAGTGGAACTGGAAGTTCTCCCGCGTGGTGATGTGGCCGCGGTGGAGGCCGGAGAACTTCTCCGAGACCTCAGCCAGGGCATCGAGCTGGTCGGCGGTGATCGCACCGGCCGGCAGCTTGATGCGCATCATCTGGTTGTCTTCCTGCCGCTGGCCGTAGACGCCGCGCGAAAGGCGGTAGAGCTGGAAGGTGCTCTGGTCCTCGTCACCGATGCGGAATTTTTTCGCCCGCTCCTCGAACTCGTCGATTTCCTCGAAGTCGACCGGGAGGATGTACCCCGGCTTCTGTTCTGGAATCGCTCCGTGCTTCAGCATCGTTCTCCCCCTGAGGCGCTCTCTGTGAGAGCTAAAGTGGACTTAGTTGACCAACGTAGTAAACAATCTAGCGTTGCAGTCAGGCCACGTCAAGAATCGATGCCTAGACTACTACCCGGCCGGAGGACGAGTCCAGCTACCACGTAAAAGAGGCTCCCGTTCGGGAGCCTCTTTTGTTGGTCGCTTCGGACGAGATTTAGTACTGGGAGAGCGACTGGAGCAGGTTCGTCTGGGTGATGAACCAGCTGTTCCTGACGTTGTTGCGAAGAGCGGCGGCCTGCCACTCCTGGATTGCGCCAACAGCGCGGAGCTCAGCGATGCGCGCGTCGAGCTGGTTGTAGAAGTTGGTCAGGAAGATCGAGTTCGAGACGTTGAAGCGGTCTGTCACCCGGTCGAGGCTCTCACCGGTCTGCAGCAGGTGGTAGATGAAGCCACGGTCCGCGTTGAGGGCGTCAGCAGCAGCAGCCACGACTGCGTACGTCGCCGGGGGCAGGTTCGCGTAGGTGACGGAGACACCGCCGTAGTAGCCGAGGTAGCCGTAGCAGTTGATGTAGCCAGTGGCCACGGTGTATCCGGCGATGTTGTAGCAGTAGTACGGGTAGTACTTGGGGCTCAGGAGGTAGTCGTAGTAACCGGGGTCGATCGTGATCGGCGCCTCGGGCGCGGCGACGAAGTTCTTTACGTTACCGCTGGTCCAGATGACCGGCCTGGTCCCGTAAACCACGCACTTGCCCTCGGGGTTCTTCGCGACACAGTACTTGCCGTCGTCGGCCGAAGCGGTGCCCGCGCCAATCAGCGCAGTTGCGAGGACCGCGACGCCGATACCGGCAATCACGCCCTTCTTGAGCCAGGCTGCTCCCCTGAAATTCATTGAGTGTTCCATCCCTTCTTATTCACCACCATTACCGGGCGGATTGCACCTGAGCAATGTAGCGAGTCTCTATCCGTGGTTCGTCCGCCCTGGGACGGTACATTTCGTACGACCTAGGGCGGAGATGGGCTTTCAATGTACACCCATAGACGCACAAAAAAGGAGGCCCCTCGAAGAGGAGCCTCCTTTTGATCACGATTTGATCACGCCATTAGTGGCAGATCGGGTTAGTTCCAGTACGGGTACCAGAGGCCATTGCTCCAGTAGCCGGCAGCGGCACAGGAGTGCCAGTAGCCCGCGTCCCAGAAGCCGTTCTGACCGTTGTTGCACGGGTGACCGGCGTAGCCGTTGTTGTAGTACGGGTTGTACGCGTTGTTGTACCAGGCGCCGTTGAACCAGTAGCCGTACGGGTTGTAGAAGTTCAGGAAGTAGTACACCTGCCAGAAGTTGCCGGCCGCGTTGTTGTAGTAGCCAGCCTGCGGGATCCAGCCGCGGCCTACGCCGCCCCAGATCACGCCCTGCCAGCAGGCCGGATCGACGGCGTGCGTGCCGTCGGCGATGCAGGGGTGATCCCAGTCGTGGTCCGGGTCATGGGCCGACGCCGTGCCAATGCCTGCGACTCCGAGGGAGACGACGGCGCTCAAAACGCCGACAAGCAAGAGTTTCTTAAACAAGCTCATTCTCTCTGTCCTTCTCCCCGGATACGGGGGCTCTTCTGGCAACCATAGTATGCGAACTCTCGTGCAGCGTCACGATGGCCATGTCGGCTCGTTATCCCCACGAGTTCTACAGGGAATTCTCGGCAGTTCAGGAGTAGGGAACACCCTCATAGCGGCCGAGCGGCGTATCCGACTTCCGTTGGAGACGCTGCGGTTCACGAATGTCGGCCGCGGGCTCACGCGGCCTGGCCATTCTTCCTAGCCGTAACGCACGCTACGATGACGGCAATGTCCCACGTTCCTGACGCTCCCCCCTTCAAGATCAGCAGTCTCATCCTCAGCGTCTACCTCCCCAGCTTCGCGTTCGCCATCGGCCAGGGCGCCGTGCTGCCGATTGTGCCGCTGTTCGCGAAGGAGCTTGGCGCCTCGGTGGCGCTCGCCGGCCTGATTGTGGCGCTGCGGGGCCTCGGTACGCTGGCGATGGACATTCCCGGCGGCATCTTCGTCTCTCGTTTTGGCGACAAGGGTGCGATGGTGGCAGGAACGGCGATTGCGGCGATTGTCGCGATCGGCGCCTCCTTCATCTCGACGCCGCTGATGCTTGCGACGCTGATGTTCGTCATGGGCGGAAGCTGGTCGTTCTGGCAGCTGGCGCGAATCTCGTACGTCACCGAGATCACACCGATCGACCAGCGAGGCCGCGTAATCTCCTTGCTTGGCGGCGTGAACCGCTTCGGTACGGTGGTTGGACCGATACTTGGTGGCACAGTCGGCGCGACGCTCGGCCTGGAGTACGCCTTTTACGTGCAGGCCTTCATGGGGCTGATCGCGGCGGGCCTGATGCTCGTCTCAGTCCACGACACCGCTGCGCAGGATGACACGAGCCATCACAGCATCGGCACGGCGATGTTCAACACCGTGCGCGATCACCGCCACACATTCATCGTGACGTTCATCCCGCTGCTCGCACTGGCGGCACTCCGCCAGGGACGCCAGGTCTTCCTGCCGCTGTGGGGTGACGAGATCGGCCTCGACGTCGCCGTGATCGGCATCGTCTACGGGGCCTCCTACTTCCTGGATGCGGCGCTGTTCTATCCCGTCGGCCTGATCATGGACCGCTACGGCCGGAAGTGGGCAGGCGTCCCCTGCCTGCTTGCCCTTGGCGCCGGCCTCATGCTGTTGCCTCTGACCTCGGAGACGATCGGCTTCATCCTCGTCGCGATGTTCACAGGTATCGGCAACGGGTTCGGCTCCGGGATCATGATGACCCTCGGCGCCGACTTCTCACCAACACAGGGGCGCGGCGAGTTCTTAGGGGTGTGGCGCCTGATCGGAGACATCGGTGCAGCCGGCGGTCCGGTCGCGATCTCCGCGATCATCGGCGCCTTCAGCCTCGCCGCCTCTGCGGTTGCCACCGGCGGCTTCGGCCTCCTGGGCGCCGCCCTTATGTGGCTCTTCGTCCCCGAGACGCTGAAGCGGACAATCGTCGTGGTCGATAGTGAGAAGCCGGTGCAGTCACCGCCTTGATGGGGGTTCAGTCGAGCAATCAGGCTATCGAGCAAGCACAAGAAAGAGAGGGAGGTCATGGCGACCTCCCTTTCTTCTCATTCAGCTTCGAAGCTTACGTATACGTTTTCTACACTATCCTTGCCCGATTGCCAGATTGCTCGACTGAACTCCTACGGTAGCCGGTTGAACCAGAGCAGGCCGAGGCCGCCCGCCGCCATCGTAATCAGCATCGCGATGCCGGCGAAGGCAAAGGTAATCTCCGTCTCCTCGTTCTCGAC
>JBFWZE010000017.1:5113-20998 GCA_050185685.1 Dehalococcoidia bacterium | reverse complement strand
AGATTGCTCGACTGAACTCCTACGGTAGCCGGTTGAACCAGAGCAGGCCGAGGCCGCCCGCCGCCATCGTAATCAGCATCGCGATGCCGGCGAAGGCAAAGGTAATCTCCGTCTCCTCGTTCTCGACACTGCGCTCGCGGTCGAGCTCGTCGTAGACCTGCTTGAGGTCGTCGCGGTCCTGGGCGTTGAAGTACGTCCCCTGTGTCTGCTCCGAGATGCTGCGCAGGACGGTCTCGTCCAGGCGGGTGAACACGTTACGGCCCCGGATCATGAGGACGGTGCCCTCAGGCGTGCCGATGCCGATCGTGTAAACCTTGATGCCCTGCGCGGCCGCCTCTTCGGCGAACTCGAGGGGGTCAGGGCCGACCGTGCTCTGGCCGTCCGAGATCAGGACGATGCTGGCGTTGATCGGCTCGACGCTGCCCGGCGTCACCGGCGTTGGAGTCGGGGTGGGTACTCGGCTCGTTCCAGGCGTCGGTGAAGTGACCTCGGTGTCACGCAGGGCGTAGATCGCATCGAGGGCGACCTGGAGGCCGCCGCCCATGTTCGTGCCTTCCTGGGGGCGCAGCCGGTCAACCGCATCGAGGATCTGCTTCTTGTCCGTCGTCGGCGGGGCCACGAGGGATCCGGCGTTGCTGAAGGAGACGACGCCGATCTTCACGCCGTCCGGCTGGCGCTGGACGAAGTCATGGATTGCGTCTTTCGTGGCCTCGAGGCGGTTGGGCTCAACGTCTTCCGCCTGCATCGAGCCGGACACGTCGATCGTAAGGATGATCGTGCCTGTGTTCTGGAGTACGGGGATCTCGCGGCTGGGGCGGGCGATCGCGAAGATCATCGCCGTCAGCGCCAGCAGGTAGAGCACCGCCGGGACGTGGCGCTTCATGCCCGGGCCCTTGCCCACCGCCTGCTGTACCAGCGAGACGCTGGAGTATCGCAGGACGTACTTGCGCCGCCGCTTCTGGGACCAGACGTAGAGCCCGGCCAGGAGCGGGACCACCAGAAGCAGGACTAGCATCCATGGCCATTGAAAGCTCAACTCGCCACCACCCCTCCAAGAGTACGCGCACCCGGCCTCCGCTTCATGTCTTTGCGAAGGTGGGTGAAGCGGCCGATCTCCTGCACCAGGTCGCCGTCGGTCGAGAGACGCAGCAAATCGACACCGTTGCGGGAGAAGGTCCGTTCAAGCTGCAGGCGGCGCTCGGTCACCAGCTGGCGGAAGCGCTCCTGGAAATGTCTGTCATTCGAGTCGACCCAGACCTGCTCTCCGGTCTCTGCATCCTCGAGGATCATCGGGCCGACGTCCGGGATCTCTTCCTCACGCGGGTCGCTAACCCAGACGGCGAGCACCTCATGGCGCTGGGCGAGACGTCCCAGCGGCGCCTCCCAGCCCGGCGCGGCGAAAAAGTCTGAGACGACGAAGACGAGGGACCGCCGCTTCAGCGTGCCGCCGACGCGATCGAGCGAACGCCCGAGGTCGACTGCTCCCTGGGAGCTCCCCTCCGTCTTCAGCAGCTCGTGCAGGAGCCGGAGGGTCTGCACCTGGCCACCGCGTGGCTGCAGGGTCTGCTCCCTACCGTTCTCGACGAGGATCGCGCCGACGCGGTTGCCGTAACGGGTCAGAAGCCGTGAGATCACGCCGGTGAAGTCGATGACGAGGTCGCGCTTGCGCTCGTTCGTCGTGCCAAAGTCGATTGACGGCGAGAGGTCGAGGACGAGCCAGGCGGTAATCTCGCGGTCTTCGATGTACTGGCGGACGTACGGCGCATCCATCCGGGCGGTCACATTCCAGTCCATGTAGCGGATGTCGTCCTGGGGCTGGTACTCGCGCACCTCCGCCAGGTCGTAGCCGTGGCCGGTGAACAACGAGCGGTAGTCGCCCTGGAGGATACCGTCGAGGCGGCGCACGACCTGCCATTCAAGGCGCTTGAGAAGCGCTTCGGCGTTGAGCTGCCCCCTCGCGGGAGGCGGCGAAAACGCGGCGGCGGCGGCCTGGGGAGCAAGCGTCGTCATGCTGAGGCCACGGGCTCCGTCGTCGACCAGCGCAGCGAGCCATCGGTGAGCGGGCGCACCGGCTTCGGCACACTGTCCAGAACGCGGCGAATGATGTCGTCCGCCGAGACGCGGTCGGCAAGCGCTTCGTACGAGAGCACAAGGCGGTGGCGCAGGACGTCGGGCGCCAGCTCGGTGATGTCCGGCGGCACCACGTAGTCGCGGCCGCGGGTAAGGGCGAGCGCGCGGGCGCCGAGGACGAGGTTGATCGAGGCGCGCGGGCTGGCGCCGAAGGTGAGGTACTGTGCCAGGCCGCCGAGACCGTACTCCGCCGGACGCCGCGTCGCGCCGACAAGCCGCACCGCGTACTCCATCAGCTCCGGGTCGACGTAGACGTTGTCTGCCTGCTTCTGCAGCGCCATGAGCTGGTCGGTCGTCATGATCTGACGCGGCGTTGGCAGGCCCGTAGTCGTCCTCTGAACGACGACCAGCTCTTCGCGGTCGGTCGGGTAGCCGACGAGGACCTTCATCATGAAGCGGTCGACCTGCGCCTCCGGCAGCGCGTAGGTGCCCTCGGTCTCGATCGGGTTCTGGGTGGCGAGGACGAGGAACGGCTCCGGGACCTTGTGCGTCTCGCGACCGATCGTCACCTGGTGCTCCTGCATGACCTCGAGGAGGGCAGACTGCACCTTCGCCGGGGCGCGGTTGATCTCGTCCGCGAGCAGCAGGTTCGTGAAGACCGGGCCGAGCGAGGTCGAGAAGTCGCCGGACTTCTGGTTGTAGATGCGCGTGCCCACGAGGTCGGCGGGGACGAGGTCGGGAGTGAACTGGATGCGGTTGAACTCGCCGCCAACGACCTGCGCGACGGTACGAATTGCCAGCGTCTTGGCGAGGCCGGGGACGCCCTCGACGAGGATGTGACCGCGGGCGAGGAGGGCGACAAGGATGCGCTCGAGCAGCCCTTCCTGGCCGACGATGACCTTTTTGATCTCGAACATCATCTGCTCGAGGGGCGTGGTCGGCTCCTGGGGCTGTTGCTGAGGCTGAGGTTCCGGCTGCATCACCATGTGTGACCGTTCTCCTTGTAGGTTCGCTGTGCGGTTGTCTTAACCAAGGGGGGCGACGATGCCGCCGGCGGACTCGATCGGCACGGCGAAGGCGATGCCGACGAAGACGCGCTCCGAGGTGGGGTTGTAGATGCCGGTGACGATGCCGACAACGCGGCCGGTGCGGTCGACCAGCGGCCCGCCGGAGTTGCCGGGATTCGCCGCCGCGTCGAACTGGATCATGTTCGTGAGCACCTGGCCCGTGTCCTCGATGACGAAGCGGCGACCCGTCGCGCTGACGACGCCGGCGCTCACGCTGCCCTCGAATCCGAACGGCGCACCGATCGCCATGACGAGGTCGCCCGGCCGCACCGCATCGCTGCTCAGGACGGCAGGTACGGCGCCATCCGGCAGGCGGTTCACGATAACCATGGCGAGATCGCGGTCCGGCTGCCGCTGCGCAACGCGGCCGGTGGCGGTCGAGCCATCGAAGAAGCGGACTGTGACGGTGTCACTGGTCGAAACGACGTGGTTGGCGGTGAGGATGCCGCCGTTCTCGTCGATGACGACGCCGGAGCCGAGGCCCACAGGCTCGCGGTTGTTGCCGTCGCCAATCGTAATCAGCACGACGGAGGGGCGGAGCTGGGCGTAGATCTCGGGCTCGATCGGCGGCGTCGGCGTGATCTCAGAGATACGGGCATCGGCGAGGCGCTGAATGTCGGCATCGTCATAGCGTCCCGTCGGGGGGTTGAGCTCCAGATAGAGGAACATGACCGCGATGCCGAGGATCGCGCCACCCAGCACGGTGAGCGGGGTGCGGACCCTGTTGGCCCAGCGGTGGTTTTCGGTCATAGAAGCGTCTCCCGCCAGTAGTTGACTGGTTTATGGTACCTGAGCCGTCGAGAGAGCACCTATCTCGTACGTTAAATATGGTTAAGGCAACCCTAAAAGGTTCTTCGCGAGTCGCGAAATCGATGCCCTCGTTGTGACTTCCGTACCGCTTCGCCATTCCTCCACACGGCGCCGCGGGTATACTGGGGAGGCAATCTAACAGTCTCGTAAAGGTGAGCCTTCGAGACGCCTGGTAGAACGGAGGGACATGGCATCCGAATCGCTCCGCACACCAGGTGTGTCGGAAATCCTGCCCCTCGACGAATCCGAAACCCCTCCTGCCGCAAGCGCCCGCCCGGGCATGTTCGACTCGCTGCAGGACCGCTCGTACCGCTGGTTCTTCCTCTCGATGGCCAGCTGGTTTGCGGCGATGAACATGTCGCAGCTGGTAAACGGCTTCATCGTCTTTGACCTGACCGGCTCCTATGCGGCTCTTGGCCTCGTCTCGCTGGCGACGGCGATCCCGATGCTGTTCCTGTCGCTGCCCGGCGGCGTCATCGCCGACCGCTTCCCCAAGCAGCGCGTGATCCAGATGGGGCAGATCGTCAACACACTCGTGGCGAGCATCCTTGCCGTGCTCACCCTCCTCGGCGCACTCGAGTTTGTGCACCTGATGATCTCAGGCGCGATCCAGGGCGCCGTTTTCGGCCTGATCATCCCCTCACGTCAGACGATGATCGCGGACGTCGTCAGCGAGTCGCGGCTGATGAACGGCGTGGCGCTCAACACCGCGGGCCAGAACGTCATGCGGCTGGCAGCACCGCCGGTCGGTGGACTTCTGCTCACGGTAGTCGGCGCAGGATGGGTCTTCGTGAGCATGGCCGTGCTCTATGGCATCGCTGCCTTCTGCATGCTGCCCGTGAGGCCGCGTCCCGACGCACTCACGGTGACGAGACGCGCCAGGCCCGGCGAACGCAACCTCGGATTCAAAGACATCCTCGACGGCTGCCGCTACATCTGGCACGACAAGACGATTCTGCTCATCCTCGCGACGAGCTGCGTCATCGTCATGCTCTCGATGCCGATTCAGCAGATGCTCCCCGGCTTCGTCAAAGAGGTCCTCGGCGCCTCCGGTCTCGGCCTCGGCATCATCATGAGCGTCATCGGCCTCGGCTCGGTGATCGGATCACTGCTCGTCGCGAACATGGGCGGCAACAACCGCGGTGCGTGGCTTATGGCGGCGGCGGTAATCAGCGGTGCCAGCCTGCTGGGCTTCGCCCTGTCGGACATGCTCTGGCTGTCGTCGATCATGGCCGTCATTCTGGGCATCGGCCAGGCGCTGCGTATCTCGATTAGCAGCGTTCTCGTCCAGACCTACACCGAGCCCGAGTACCGCGGCCGCGTCATGAGCGTGTACATGATGCAGTTCAGCTTCGTGTCGTTCGGCACCTTCTTCGTCGGCGTCCTGGCCGGCGAGATCGGCGTGCAGGTCGCGCTTGCTCTGACGGGCGCCGCGCTGCTGATCTTCTCCGTCGTAACGATGGTGCTGTTCCCGACGATGCGAAAGCTCGCCTGACGGCACGTTCTTCCGACGCCCGCGAAATCACGACATCTCGGCTGACGCTCGCCCTCGCCCCCAGCGGACACTCGCAGGACGATGCCTTCTGCCCGCTTCGCCCTCGCCGCTCTCTTCGTCGCGTTGCTCAGCCTCTCGTTGACGGCCTGCGGTAGCGACAAGGACGAGGACGAGCCGCCGACGGCCCAGGAGCAGGCCGCGTTCTGTGTCAACATCGCAAACACGCGCAACTCGATGGCCGATGTGAGGGACGCGCTTCTTCCGCTCGACGAGGTGGCGATGCAGGAAGCACGCGCCGACGTCCGCGCCGATATTGACTACCTCGAGGGGTCGTCGTTCGAGCTGCAGGGCGGCCGCGACGAAGTGCTGGTCCTGAAGCAGGACATCAACCAGCTGCTCGAGATCATGGCGACACCGAGCCTCGTCAGCGTGACGGACGAGATCCGCGCGCAGGTCCAGGTCATCTCCGCCGACCTCGATTCGCTCGAAGCGCTGGGCGACTGCCCCTGAAAGCCACTACTTCACTGCGGTCGGAGCCGCCTTCGAACTGCCGAGAAGGTTCTTGTGCAGGTAGCTGCCCTGCATGATCGTCAGCAGCCGTGCCCTGTCCGAGAGGAGCCTGATGTCATCCAGAGGGCTGCCATCGACGAGCAGCAGGTCGGCGAGCTTGCCGGCCTCCAGCGTGCCGACGTTTCGGTCGTCATGAATGCACTCAGCAGCGACCTTCGTCGAGGCGACGATCGCCTGCATCGGCGTCATGCCGTTTTCGACCATAAACGCCAGCTCCTCAGCGTTGGAGCCGTGCTCGCCGACGCCGCTGTCGGTGCCCATCGCGATGCGCACGCCGGACTCGACCGCCTGGCGGAAGCTGGCCTGGTGGATGTCGATGACTTCCTTCGTCTTGCGCACCGCCATCGGCAGGACGCTGCCTGGGTTGCGCTCCTCGCGGCGCAGCACCCAGACCGGCGCCACGAGCGTCGGGACGAGGAAGGTGTTGCGCTCCTTCATCGCCGCGATCACCTCGTCGTCGAGCCAGATGCCGTGCTCGATAGACTCGACGCCGGCGTAGACCGCGTTCTTGACCCCCTGGTTGCCCTGGGCGTGCGCCATGCAGGTCTTCCCGTGCGCCGCTGCCTCGTGCACCATCACGGCGATCTCTTCGGTCGTGAACTGCGTGTGCGTGGGCTCGTCCGCGGGCGACAGGACGCCGCCCGTGCTGCAGAGCTTGATGAAGTCAGCGCCGGCACGCAGCAGCAGCCGCACCGCCTTGCGTACTTCGTGCGGCCCGTCGACCACCGTTTCCGGGTACTCGGGGCCGGTGTAGCGCGTGATCCGGTTGCCCGATGGCATCGTCGAGTCACCGTGACCGCCGCTTTCGGATAGTGCCGAGACGGAGATCTTCGTGCGCGGGCCGTGGATCAGGCCGCGTTCGAGCGCTGCCTTGAGGCCGGCGGGCGTACCGCTGGCATCGCGCACGGAGGTGATACCGGCGTCGAGCGTGTCGAGCGCGTTTTTTGCACCTCGGAAGAGCCGCAGGCTGGGCGCCGTCAGCACGCTCTCCTGCATCGAGGCAGGCCACGACAGGAAGTGGACGTGGGAGTCGATCAGGCCCGGCATCAGCGTCGCACCGTGAGCATCGATGACCTCGGCGTCGCGCGGCGGGTCAATGCGCGGGCCGACCTTCTCGATGCGGCCGCCCTCGACGATTAGCGTGGCGTGCTCGACCGGCCCGGCGCCGGTGCCGTCAATGAGCGTGGCGTTCACGATCGCGGTCGTCATCAGAATCTCTCCCTCGCAGCCATACCGGCGCGCCGATTCTGTGACTGCCCGCGCGAACTGTCAAACGACGGCGCGAGACAAAAGAAAAGAGCGTCCTTCTTGGAAGGACGCTCTTTGTTGCTTGCCCGGGGAGCTGTTAGGCGGTGACAGCCTGCTCGACGAGGTGCGGCAGCTCGGGGCGGCGCTTGGAGACGCCGGCCCAGTCGGCCGTCTTGCGGGAGACCTTGCCATCGCGGAAGAACTCGAGGAAGACCTGGTTGAACATCTCCGGCTGGTCGGTCTGGCCCTGGTGGCCACACTCGTCCGGGTAGAAGCACTGGATGTTCGGCAGGCGGTCTTCCTGGTTGAAGCCGTTCTCGACGACACCGAGGACGTCGTTCTTGCCGTAGAGGTAGATCGCCGGGATCGTCAGCTTCGGCAGGCGCTCGGCGATGCGAACCCACTGCTGGTAGTTCGGGTCCTTCGCCAGACGGGCAGCGGACTCGTTGCGGACCTTCGTGGACGCGGCCTGGTTGTTCGCGGCATTGGTGCGCATGGTGACCAGCTCAGGCCAGACAGCGTCGGCCTTGTAGATGATGCCGGCCATCAGGTCCTGCATGCTCTTCTCGGAGCCATCGAACGGGATGCCCTGGTAGTTCGGGTTCGGGGTGAACTTGCCGTCCTTGCGCTCGACGTAGGGCAGGCCCTCGACGAGGTCGCTGAGGCCGCCGGTGGCGATCATCGCGAAGCTGAGCACACGCTCCGGGTGGTTGACCACGTAGTAGACCGTGTGCTGGCAGCCCATCGAGTTGCCGGCGATGTGGAACTTGTCGAGGCAGAGCGCGTCGGCGAAGTCATTGACGAACTGCACGAAGCTCTTGGTGCTCTCGTGCGGTGCGTACTCCGGCCGGGTGTCGCTGAGGCCGAAGCTCGGCTGGTCGGGGCAGTACACGCGGAAACCGTTGGCGCCGAGGAACGGAGCCATGAACCGCCAGCCGGCAGTGCCGGACGAGCCGACGATGCCGCCGTGCAGCAGGATGACGGCCGGGCCGGTCTCGCCCGAGGTGACGTAGTGGGCCTTGGCGCCGTTCGCCAGGCGGACCCAGCGGCTCAGCAGGCCGGGGATGTGAATGATTCCTTCTTCGGTGAGACCGCGGCTGTCAGCAGCCGCTGTAAGCTCTCGACCCATGGTGAAAACCCTCCCTCAATAATTCGCAATAGCCTGACGAAAGATAACGACCGTTTTGGCCTTTGTCCAGTGGCACAAACGAGCCATGGGCTACGAGCTACGAGCTACGAGCTACGAGCTACGAGCTACGAGCTACGAGTAGGACGATGCGGTACGCGCCGGCTTCGGGAGGTCGTAGGCCCTGTGTTACAGATGGGAGCCGGAAGGCCGCATCACGCCAGCGGCGCTCGCGACTCATGTCGATGAATCGGGGGACACCCCCGAGGCCCCCGGGCATGGGCTGCGCCCCTACCTACCCTGCAGGAATCTCGCTGCTTCTGAGGGTCAGCGCGGGCTATCAGCACGAAGCTCAATGCTGGGCACTACCCGAGGCCCCGGGCATGGGCTGCTCCCGGACCTACCCCGCAGGAATCTCGCTGCTTCTGGCGGTCAGCGCCGGCTATCAGCGCGACGCTCGAAGCTCGTAGCTTGTGGCTCGTAGCTCGCCTACCCGAGGCCCCAGCGCTTGTGGACCCAGCGCTCAAGGGGGGCGAAGAGGATGCGGTCGAAGGTGAGGCCGACGGCAACGATGACAAACATGATCGCGAGGACCAGCGACATGTTGTTGAGGTCGCGGCCGACCTGCAGGAGATGGCCGAGGCTGGTGCTGACGAAGAGGAGCTCCGCCGCCATCAGCGAGCGCCAGGAGAACGACCAGCCCAGCTTCAGGCCCTGCGCCATCGACGGCAGCATGCCGGGAAGCGTGACGTAGCGAATCGTCTGATAGCGTGACGCACCGAAGACCAGGGCCGCCCGCCGCTGCAGCACCGGGATGCTGCGCACGCCGTCGCGCGCGGAGATAGCAATCGCGCCGACGGAGCCCATGACGACGACGAACACGATCGCCCGCTCCGAGAGGCCGAACCACAGCAGCGCCAGCGGCAGCCAGGTCACACTCGGCAGAGACTGGAGGCCGAGGACCAGCGTGCCCAGGGTCTCGTCCACCCACTTCACCGTTGCGTTGAGCAGACCGATCACCATGCCGATGACGAAGGCGAACGAGAAGCCGATGAGCATGCGTTTCATCGTGTTCTGGATCGCCTCGAACAGCACGCCGTTCTCGATGTAGCGTTCGAGGGAGCGGGCGACCTGCTGCGGCTCAGGCAGAAGAAAGGGCGACCAGATCTCCAGCTCATAGACCAGTTGCCAGATGCCGATCAGCGCCGCGTAGAAGAGAATGAGCCGCCCGATCGGCACCATCCGCGGCAGCACTCCCGGCGGCAGCGACGACCACTGGAGACCACCCCGCCTGAGCTCGACGTCAGATTGCATAGCTTTCCTCCGGCGCCTTCGCTCCCGGCTGCTCGTTCTGCAGTGCCGCCCGGATCTCAGCGGCGAAGTCCACCACCGCATGCGTGTCGGGGCTGCGCGGCCGCTGCAACGGCACCTCGATCTCGGCCTTGATCCGTCCGGGGCTCGGCGTCATCACAAGGACGCGGTTGGCGAGCAGCGCTGCTTCCCGGACGTTGTGAGTGATGAAGAAGATCGTCGAACCGGTGCGAGCCCAGATCTCCTGCAGCTCCATCTGAAGCGAATCGCGGGTCTGGGCGTCGAGGGCCGCGAAGGGCTCGTCCATCAACAGCATGCGCGGCTCGACGGCGAGGGCGCGGGCGAGCTGGGCTCGCTGCTTCATGCCGCCGGACAGCTCGTGGACGAAGGCCTTTTCGAAGCGGGTCAGGTTCACGAGCTCGAGGTACTTGTCGACAATGTCCCTGCGCTCGCCGCGGCCGACGCCCTTCATCTTGAGGCCGAACTCGACGTTGCCTCGCACGTTCAGCCACGGGTAGAGCGCGGCTTCCTGGAAGACGACGACGCGCTCAGCGCCTGCGCCCTTGATCTGATGGCCGTCGAACATCATCGTCCCGCTCGAGGGCTTCTCGAGGCCGGCGATCATGTTGAGCAGCGTGGACTTTCCACAACCAGACGGACCGACCACACAGATGAACTCGCCCTTCTTGATGTCGACCGAGACGTCGTTGACCGCGAGGGTGTCATGGCGGTCGGTGACGTAGCGCTTGAAGACGTTGCTCGCGTGGAGAAGCGTCTCGTTGCCATCGAAGCTCGGCGGCGTTACAGATGTGATGGTCGGTGCGTCGGTTGCGGCAGTCATGCGGCTCCTTAGACCAGGCCTTTGACTTCGGCGAGCTGCTTCTCCTTCAGCACCTTGTTCAGGGCTGTCAGGTCGTAGATCGTCGAGAGGTTGGGGTTCTTTTCCAGGAAGCCGAGCGCGAATGCGTCATCCGCCGACTTCTTGAGGCTGGAGGCAATCGGGTCGTAGGTGACCTTGAAGTTCTCCCAGGCGGCGTCGAGGACCTTCACCGGCAGCGCCGCGCTTGTCAGCTTCTCGATCGAGCGGTTGAGCAACGACTTCGCCTCGGTGGGGCTCGCCTTCGCGTACTCGGTCACTTCGACGTGGGCGCGCAGCAGGCTCTCGATCACGGCGGGGTGCTCGCTGAGGTACCCGGGACGGGCGATGATGTGCGTCGTCACGAAGTCGCCGTTCGGCCAGAGCGTCTTCTCGTCGAGAAAGACCTTGCCCTCGGCCTCCTGCACCAGCCGCGTCGCCCAGGGCTCCGGCACCCAGGCGCCATCGATGTCGCCCTTCTTGAAGAGCGCGAGGGCGTCGGCGTTGGCAGTGGGCAGGACGTTGACGTTGCCGCCCTGCTCCTTCGCGTTGAGGCCGTTCTTCTTCAGCCAGGCCCGCAGTGCGACATCCTGCGTGTTGCCGAGCTGCGGCGTTGCAATCTTCTTGTTCGCGAAGTCGGCGGGGGAGCTGATGTTTGCGCCCGGCCGGACGACGAGCAGGGCACCCGCACTGGCGGCGCCGGCGATGATCCGCACTTCCTTGCCGTCCGACTGCACGAAGCCGTTGATCGCCGGGTTGGGGCCGATGTACGACACATCGATCTGGCCGGCGAAGAGGGCCTCGATCACAGCAGGGCCAGCGTTGAAGGTCTTCGTTTCGAGCTTGACGTTGCTGCCGAGGACCCTCGCGAACGTCCCGTTCTCAACGCCGATGTTCGGCTGCGGGTGGGTCAGGTTCGGGAAGTAGCCGAGCCGCAGCGTAGCGTTATCGACGGTGGCGCCGGAGCCGCCGCTCGAGGGGGTGGACTTGCTGTCGCCGCCGTCGTCGTCACCGCAGGCGGCGAGGATTGCAGCCAGGCCGGCGGCGCCACTGAGCGCGAGAAAGCGGCGGCGGTCAAAGCTTCGGTTGAGCATCAGAACTGGATCTCCTTGGGTAAGCGAGCGCGACGATGCAGGAAGCCCCCTCTAACGGGGGCGCCTACACACGCACGCTTTTCGAAGGGAGGAAAGAGCCCCCGCCCCTCGCAAGGTGCCTCCAGTTGACTGGTCAGCGATCCGGTCTTGCACTACTTCGTTAACCGCTTCTTTTCGAGTGTCTCGATCTGCACAACGCGGCCGTCCTGGATGACGAGCTGAACGTGGCCGTAGCTCACCTGCCGCACGGCATTCAGGATCTCTTCGAGGAGCTTCGCGTCTTCGTGTATTGTCATATTTTCAGATCAACAACTGGATCATTTCTGCCTTCGCCGAGTCTATGGGATCAATATCCCAATGTCAAACTAGGAGTTATTGGCTCAACGCTCCTGATGACTACGGCAAGATCGATGCGCCGCCGCTGGGTACAATCGGTCCAACATGAAGAAACTCCTCAAAGCCATCTCCATCCTCGACATCCCCGCCGTCACCGCGCTCCTGGACGAAGACCCTGGCCTCGTCTCCGAAACCGACGCCTCGGGCAAGAACGCCCTTCACTACACTGCCGAAGTCGACGTCACGAATAAGCCGGAGCGCGCAGCAGCCGTCCTCGAGATCCTCAAGCTGCTCATCGAGCGCGGCGGCGACATTAACGCGACGCACCAGATCAAGGACGGCGGCGAGATCCTCGAGGCGTCGCCGCTCTGGCACGCGTACGTCCACGGCAAACACATCGAGATGGTGAAATTCCTCCTCGAAAACGGCGCACGACCGGACAACTGCATGTTTGCAGCGGCCTGGAACGATGACGTGGAGAGTGCCGAGCTGTTCAGGACTCACGGCGCGGATGTCGACGCGGTGGCGCACGACACCACGCCATTCGCCTCGGCCTTCCTCTGGAAGAAGTTCGTCGCCGCGGAATGGTTCCTTGCGAACGGCGCGAACGTCGATTTCACGGACAAGGACGGCCGCACCGCCCTCTACCACGCCATCCGGAAGCGCTTCACGCCGGCGCAGATCGAGATGCTGCTGAAAGCAGGCGCCGACCCGCAACACGCCGACAACCAGGGCGTGACGCCGCGCCAGGTCGCCGAACGCAACCGTGACCACGCCATCGTCAAGCTGTTCGAGAGCGCGGCCCCGGCGAAGTCGTAGCTCATACGCTCCTACGTCCCGACTAGGGCGAGGAGCTACAGGGCCGGTGAACGGGAGCTTATTTCCCACCGAGCCAGCCCATTCTCACCATCCTGACGAAGGAAGGATCTCCCCCCGGATAGGGACGCACCCTCCCTGACGTCACCGCCGGCAGCGTCTCAACACCTCACATCCCGACGGGGGAGGGATCTCCCCCAGACATCGGGGCCGGGCTAGCGTGATGGCGATGACGTAAAGGTGGGTGCATCCCTGTGGGGTCGCTGCGGCGAGTCGCCGGCGTTACTGATATCTGTTCCGCCACGTACTGGAGACGCGCAGACCCACGCCGCACCAACACCAAAAGGAAGAGGCGCTCCGATTGGAGCGCCTCTCTCACTGAGAACTGAATGCTGTCAGCTGCGAGCTGATAGCTCGCTAATACGTCCCACCCGGGATCGAGTGGCTCTTCTTCCACTCGTCCCAGCTGTCCGCCGCCATGAGCTCCGCCCAGGCCTGGTACTGCCAGAGCTGCAGCGTCTCGTTGACGTGAGCGTCGATGTGGGGCAGACCGCCCTCTTCCTGCTTGATCTCGCCGTGGCCGAGGCCCATCTGGTAGTTCAGCGGGTAGCGGCTGGCGACGACGCCCATCGTGCCACGCGTGCTCTGGTCCCAATTCTCACCGTCGTCCTGCTCCCAGAGGCCGGCAGCGGCGAACTGGTGGACGGCGCGGTAGCGGTAGAGCTCGCGCACGTCCGGCGCTGCGTTCTTGTCGATGAACGTGAAGTACCAGATCTCCGTCGTGGTCGGGCCCTTCGGCATGCGGATCGCGACCTGGCGGGCGCTGCTCGGCACGAAGAGGTTCGGGAAGATGTTCGTCATGCTGTTCGAAATGCGCGGGAGCTCGCCCGTCTTGTTGCGCAGGGGCGAGTTGTAGCGCCAGGCCAGCGTCGGGTCGTCCTTGAAGGTCTCCTCCCAGTCTCCGGGCAGGAAGCTGGCGCCGAGGACGTGGCCGTATTCGGCGATGCCGGCGTAGGCCTTGGTGTAGCGGCCGTTCGCCGAGCCGACGGCGCGGCGGCGGGCAGCACCCTGGGCGCCGCGGCCCTGACCGGCGAAGAAACCGAACTTCGGGTCGTTCTCAACCGAGATGTAGGCAGACTGGTGGCTGGTGAGGCCGTGCGAGAAGTCCGCCGTGTTGTCGGTCGGGAACTTCCAGTTGCACTTCATCGTCCACTTCTGGACGCCGCCGACGATCTGCATGTCACCCTGGTCAGCGATCAGGTCGATACCGAACTCGCCCGTCGGCCCGAGGTACTCGTGCAGGTTCGGCGCGTCAGCGTCCATCGTCGCGAAGACGAAGCCCTTGTAGGACTCGACCTGAGGCGCCTTAATCAGGCCCCAGTTTTCGCGGTCGAGCTCCTCGTGGTAGACCTCTTTGAACCCCGGGACGCCGACGAGGGCGCCGTTGAGGTCATAGGTCCAGCCGTGGTAGGTGCACATGAACGAGGTCGCGTGGCCCTCGTCCGCCCGGCATACGGCGTTACCGCGGTGACGGCAGCTGTTCACAAGGACCGAAATACCGCCCTCATTGTTGCGTACGACGATCACGCGGTCTTCGCCCATGAAGTTGAGGAAGAAGTCGCCAGGGTTCGGGATCTGGGTCTCATGGCACATGAAGAGCCAGGCACGGGCGAAAACTCGTTCCATCTCCATCTGGTAGATGTCCGGGTCGTAGAAGATTTTGCGGTCGATGACGCCGGTCTTCATGTCGACCCAGTTGAGGGCCTGACGGGCGTCCTTCAAGTCCATTGCCAAGGATGGGCTCCTTCTGGATAACGCTTGTTACGTAAAGGTACTGATCGATAGTCTCAAACGCGCTTGGGGATTGTCAACGCGGGTTCTGACCATGAATGATGAACCGGTTCAGGACCGCTGAGTCGTCCTGGTGGCGGGAGTCCCTGTGCTGTCCGGCGTACCCATCCACATACGAGCCCTCTGGCTCTACATGCTCCACATTTTCCTGATGACTCTGCTGACCACGAACGGTCTGCAGCTGGCGTTGCCGACGATCATGAAGGACTTCAACGTCCCGGTGACGACGGTCATCTGGATCATGATCGCCTACAGCGTTGCGCTCTCCGGTGGCACCCTGGCCCTTGGCGCCGTCACAACGTATTTCGACCGCCGCACGCTGGTGGTCATCGGCCTCGTCGTGGACGTCGTGGTGATGATGATCACGTTCTTCACCGGCAACATCTACGTCTTCATTGTTTGCCGCTTCTTTTCAGCGCTGTTCCGCGTCTTCCCCTGGCTCGTATTGCAGGTCGTCGGTATCGGCGGCTTCCCGGTAGAACAGCGCGGCCGGGCGGTCGGATATACGACGCTGGCGCAGGGTCTCGGCCTGATGATCTCGCTGCCGCTGACCGGCTTCTTCACCGACGTAATCGGCTGGCGCTGGCTCTTCGTTGCGTCCTCGGTCGCCTTCCTCGCGATGGTGCCGATGGTCTACGCGATGATCCCGAAGCTGCCACCGGTCCCGGAGACGGAAGGTCCAAAGAAGCAGTTCGACTTCGCCGGGACCGTGCTGATGATGACGGGCCTGATCACGCTGATCACGTCGCTGCAGCTCTTCGCGCGCGGCCTGGGCGCCGGCAGCCAGGTCATCATCCTCGGCGTCGTCGCAGGCACGACGCTGGCCGCCTTCGTCTGGGTCGAGCTGCATGCGCGGACGCCGGTGCTCGACTTCACGCTCTTCAAGTCGCCGCAGGTCCTTCTGGCGGCGTCGCAGGCGGTCTTTGTCGGCTTCGGTATCGGGTCGTTTCTCGTGCTGCTGCCCTTCCTCTTCCAGGAGGGCATCGGCTGGACTGCCGGCTACGCGAGCGGGGTGTTGTTCTTCCAGAACCTCTCACGCCCGGTCGCCGGGCCGGTCAGCGGCCGCCTCGCCGACCGCTTCGGGAGCTTTGCGGTGCTGTTCCCCGCAGTGATCATCAGCGTCATCGGGCAGGTGATTCTCGCCTTCGTCGGCACGTCACCGGCAGTTGCGCTCGTGGTCGGCGCGCTGATCTTCTGGGGGACGGGACAGGCAGTGCTCCAGACTGTGAACCTGC
>JBFWZE010000017.1:0-5013 GCA_050185685.1 Dehalococcoidia bacterium | reverse complement strand
GTGATCATCAGCGTCATCGGGCAGGTGATTCTCGCCTTCGTCGGCACGTCACCGGCAGTTGCGCTCGTGGTCGGCGCGCTGATCTTCTGGGGGACGGGACAGGCAGTGCTCCAGACTGTGAACCTGCGACAGGTGTTCACGGCGCTGCCGCACGACCGCCTGCACCTGGCGCCGTCGATCAACCTCGTCCTGTCGACTCTGGGCACGATTACGGGGCAGGCGATCGGCTCGCTGGTCGTACAGCGATCGGACGGCCGGACGCCAGACGATCTCGTGACCGGCATCAGCCACGCGATCCTGGCGATCACGGTGTTCTTCTTTGTCGGGATGCTGGTGACACAAATGCTGCCGCGCCTGCTGCTACGACGAAGGTCTGTAGCGCCAGGCGCGGCAGTTGAGGTTTGAAGCCAGGGACGCAGGCGGCTCGAAACGGAGACGCCTCGCGGGTGCTCCTAGTTGATCGTCTCGAGGGCGTTGCCCGCCTTCGTCCAGGCGTTCACGCCGCCGTCGAGGACGAAGACCTTCTCGAAGCCGAGGGTCTTGGCGGTCTCAGCAGCCTGAGGAGAGCGAGCGCCGTCTTGGCACACGAAAATCACTTCGACGCCTTCCGGGATTTCGCGCGAGCGGCCGCGAATCGAGATCAGGGGCAGGTTCTGGGCGCCCGGGACGTGGCCGCCGGCCCAGTCGGCCGGGGGGCGCGTGTCGACGACGGCAGCGCCGGCATCGATCTTCTCTTTTGCCTCTGCAGGGCTAACCAGGGTGAAGACCTCGTTCTCGGTCGGCATCGTTACTCTCTCTCCTGTTTGTTCTAACTTGCACTGGCGGCTGGGACGGTAACAATCGTTTCGCCTACCATCCAAGCCGGAACTATAGTAGGCCATTTTCCCGCAAGCAAGGCACATTCGTACCATTTGCAACTATCGTTCGTTCTTCGCCGCCTCCGCGTCGCGCCGGCGCTCTTCGGCGGCACACCAGGGGCAAGGCCGATCGCCCACTTTGTCCACGTAGCGGCACTCACCCGTGGAGCAGTGCGAGCGCGTCCGGACCGGCAGCGCCCCGTCTCGGGCCAGAAGCCCGGTAATCAGCTGGTTGTCGTTCACATCCATAGCGTCGTTACTAGCTTACCGATGTGTTGACGAGGCCGAAATACCGAACCCGGTAGCGGTGATGCGCCAATGATGCCTCGGTGCCGATGCTGTAGGTGTGGACCCTGCTCCCACGCACTGGAGACACCGATGTGGCCGCTATCCCTCGTTTTCTTCGCCCTCATCGCCGGCTTCTTCGCCGGGTTTGGCGCGACGCTGCCGGTTGACCTGCTGCCGCTGATCGCGGCGATTGTGGCGGGCTTCCTCGCGCTCAAGGCAAGCGAGCAGTACTACCAGCACTGACCTCTCTCGGCCCAAGGGTCACGCGGACAGTCTTATGTCACCCTGAGGTACGAAGAGTCGAGCCTTCCAGCAAACGCCCTTTCTCCACGTGAGGCGGCCAGGCGCCCGTGTCTCATGGGTACAGTAGTCCGCGCCCAGGAACTAGCTCCTTCGCGGCGACGCTAAGGATGACAGCGCTTCGCTCACGATAACGAACGGCCTGCGAGGGCGCGCTACACTCCGAGCATGATCGCCGGCGTCATCTCCGATACCCATGGCTACCTGGACGAGCGCGTCCTGCCCCATTTCGAAGGCGTTGACCTGATCCTGCATGCCGGGGACGTCGGCGCGTTTGAGGTTCTCACCCGGCTAGGAGAGATTGCGCCGGTGTTCGCTGTTGAGGGCAATAACGACGCCGGCCTCGACCTCGGTATCGACGAGCGGCTCGTCATCAACCTCCAGGGGCATCGCGTACAGCTCGTACACCAGCTGCCCCACGCCGAGCCGGGCTGCGACGTCCTCGTCCACGGCCACAGCCATAAGCTGCTGAGCGAGTGGCGCGGCGAGACGCTCTTCCTCAACCCGGGTGCGGCGGGCCGGCGCGGCTTTCACGCCGTGCAGTCGATCGCGCTGCTGCGTCTCGAAGCGGGTATTCCGCCGAAAGCGGAGCTGATCGTCCTTGGGCCCAGGCTGCCTAGCGCCGCCAGGCCCCGGCGTTCGAGTCGTTGACGGCGTAGAGGCCGCAGAGCCGGCAGACGAAGACGTGGGTCTCCTCAGAGGCACCATCGAGCACCTCGACGCCAACCGCCTCGGTCCAGTCGTGCTCGCAGCCTGGGGCCGGCACGTAGCTGAGGCTCTCGGGCGGCGGACAGTCGCAGGCCCAGTAGGCGCCGCAGGTAGGGCAAAGCTTGTCGTTGCTCACGCTTCGATGATACCCATGGCGTCTAGCCCGAGCGCCAGAGGCTGTCATCACAAAGATGCGCCGAAAGCCTTCACGGGCATCGCCGTCGCGGTATCTTCAGTGACGAGCATCTCCAGCCAGCGGTACTCGCGCTCGAGGCCTTCTCGCAGGGGCACGTTCGGCGCGAAGCCCAGCTCCCGCCGCGCCTTCGAAATGTCCGCAGCGGTCCGCCTTGCGTCTCCAGCCTGGCGCGAGGTGTAACGGACGCTCGCTGTGCGTCCACTGATCGCCTCCAGCGTCGCGATCGTCTCGTTCACCGAAACCTCACCGCCGCCGCCGACGTTGTAGACCTCGTCAGGGCGTCCCGACGCTGCAGCAGCCACAAAGGCATCGACGACGTCGCCGACATAGGTGAACTCGCGGCTCTGGTTGCCGTCGCCAAAGACCTCAATGGACCGCCCTTCGATGACGGAGCGACAGAGGAGGTGAAAGAACATGTCGGGCCGCTGCCGCTCACCGTAGACCGTGAAGAGGCGCAGGCCGACCGCAGGGAGGCCAGACTTCGCGTACAGCGCCGCGAGCTGCTCCGTCGCCAGCTTCGTCATGCCGTAGGGCGATATCGGCTGCGGCGTCACTGTCTCGCCGGTGGGGTAGCAGGCCGCATCACCGTAGACCGAAGAGGACGAGGCGTAGACCAGCTTGCCTACCTGCTCGCGGCTTGCGGCTTCAAAGAGGCGCTGGCTGGCGAGGACGTTGTCGTGGAGGTACTGCTCAAAGGCGGGGCCCCAGCTGGCGCGCACACCCGGCCGCGCCGCGAGGTGAAAGACGACGTCGACACCGACAATCAGGGTCTCGAGCGCGACGTCGACAAGATCAACTTCGACGAGCCGGAAGTTGGGATGAAGCCGGGCGGCCTCGAGATTGCGCTCTTTGAGGTGACGGGGGTAATAGTCGGTGAAGGCATCGACGCCGGTGACCTGCCAGCCGTCCGCCAGCAGCCGGTCGCAGAGGTGCGAGCCGATGAAGCCCGCCGCGCCCGTAACCAGTGCTCTCACGCCTCACCGCCTCCCGTGATGCCTATGCTAATACGCCGCGTTAGCTATGCGAAACCTTCGTCCCGCAAGCACGCACGCCTTACCTGCCGGGGCCGGCCCGCGTAGAATGAGGCCGCAGACTCAGCAGTAGAGAAGAGGGGACAGAACCACCATGCCCGAGGCGGTAATCAACGGCTACAAGCACCACTGGGAAGAGGCAGGAACCAGCAAGGACGTCCTGGTGCTGATCCATGGCGCATCCGGCGCCGGTAAGCAGTTCGCTCCTCAGATCGAAGAGCTGTCCCAGACCTACCGTGTCCTCGCTGTCGACTTGCGCGGCATGGGTGGCAGCGCCCGGATCACGAAGCTCGAGCCCTCGTCAGGCTGGGTCGACGACCTCGGCGGGCTGCTCGACGAGCTGGGGATCGAGAAGGTGAACATCTTCGGCTCCAGCCTCGGCGCCCGCATCGCGCTGCGCTTCGCGATCAACCACCCGGAGCGCGTCCAGAGCCTGATCCTCGACAACCCGATCGTCGCGAACGAGGCGTCCGGCAATGCCGCCCTCAACGCGCGCATGAGCGACCCGGACAGCCTGCCGCAGGACCAGAAGGACCGCGCCCGCAACCTCCACGGCGACGACTGGGCGGACGTCACGCGCAACTTCTTCCAGGTCCGTAACGACCCCGAGATGCAGGAGTACCTCAACCTGCGTGAGCTCGCGAAGGGCCTGTCGACGCCGACGCTCCTGACGCGCGGCGACAACCGCCTCGACACGGTGCATCCGCTGCCCCACGTCCTCGAGCTCTTCTACCTGCTGCCGAACAGCCGCATGTGGGTGAAACCGGCGGGCGGCTGCTTCGCCACGGAAGAGGGCTACGAGATGGTCCGCAGCCACATCTCCGCCGCGGCAAAGGTGGCTGCTACGGCGTAGAGCGCGCATTCATCGTTCGGGCGTCCCCTCGCCCCTCGCGGGAGAGGGCGGCCAACGGCCGAGAGAGCGCAGCGATTCGGGGTGACGGGGCGGGCGTCCATGCCGACAGCCTCGTCCCAAGGAGCTTCCCTCACCCTAACCCTCTCCCGACCGTGGGAGAGGGGACCTGTTGGCGGCCCACTTCCACCGTCTCGAACACACGCAAAGAGGCCGCCCTTCGGGGCGGCCTCTCGTAGCTCGCGACTCGAAGCTCGAAGCTATTCGCCTCTAGAGCTTCGCCTGCTGGTCGATCGTCGGCGCCGGGGCCGCGGGCTGCTTCGCCGGGCGCGGGTCCGGGCGGGTGTCCACCCAGCGCATCGGCTGCGGGTCGGCGATGAAGCTGTTGCTCAGGCTGCCAATACCTTCGACACGGACCTCGACCACGTCGCCGGGCTTGAGGGCGGTCGGGCGGCCGGAGGTGCCGGTGAAGATGACGTCGCCGGGCTGCAGCGTGCACATGCGGCTGACAAACGAGATCGTCTCCGCGACGTTGTTGATCATCTCACTGGTGTTGCAGGCCTGGACCTGCTCGCCGTTGAGGTAGGTCGAGAGGTTGGTGTTCCAGGGGTCAATGTCGGTCTCGATCCAGGGGCCGAGGGGGCCGAACTTGTCGCAGCCCTTGCCGCGGAACCACTGACCGTCCGCGCGCTGCCAGTCACGGGCACTGACGTCGTTACCGATCGTGTAGCCGAAGACGTAGTCGAGAGCATCTTCAACCGAGACGCGGCTGCAGGTCTTGCC
>JBFWZE010000016.1:20377-36059 GCA_050185685.1 Dehalococcoidia bacterium | reverse complement strand
GCGTTCGCGGCCGGGCGCGATCGTTCCTGGTCGATGGCGTCGCTGACAATCCGTTCGCGCATCACGAATCGGACGGCGACGGCGGTAACTGCCGCGGTGATCAGCAGCGCGACGCCGGCCTGGAGAGCGTAGCGGCGCGCGTCGGCCGCAAGGAAGAACCCCATCCCGAAGACGGCAACACAAAGCAATGACAGCCAGACCGCGCGCCCGTCGAGGAAGCGCGCCGCCCTGAGACCAAATGACAACTCGTTGTCGTCCATCACCTCCACCGATCCCGCCGTCTCCGGCAGCAGCACACCCTGGACCGGTAGGAGCTGGCTCACAGCGCCGTTGAGGTTGAGGACGATGAGGCTGCCATCCGTCGACAGAACTTCGTTGCGGATGGCCTCGACGACCTCCGCGTGGGTCGCGGCCAGCGCCAGGTCAGTTGCTACCGTGTTCGGCGCCGCGGCGATGACCTTGCCGGCGGCGGTCGTCAGCAACCCCTTGTCGTCGCCGGCAACGCTCGCGGAGGAGCCCCGGCGTCCGCCGATCACGTCGAGCAGCGTGGTCAGCGTACCGCCGGTATCGCCCAGCAGCTCGCTGATGCTCGACTCGAGGCCCGGGTCTCGGACAACAGCGAGGTCATCGGACAGGCTCTGCGCCAGCTCATCCTGCACTGCCTGGCGGCTCAGCGCTTCGTTCCCGAGAGCGACGAAGCGTCCCTGGTCGAGGATCTCGCGCTGCTCCCAGACGGCAAACGAGGCGGGGATTGTCAGCATCGCACCCACGATGGCAAGGATTAGCGAAGGTAGGGGCGCCGCCAGCGGGTCGTTTCGGTTCATCTGCTCAGGCCGCATCCTTGGTTTTCTGGACAATGATTACGAGCAGCGTGGCGATGCTGATCAACGCGACCATCGCGAACCAGTACTCATTGAGGTTCACGTCGAAAATGCCGCCGTAGCGGTCGAGGCTGTGCAACTGGCTCTGCTTCTCGATGTCCGTCGCAAACTTGCCCAGGCCCGGGATGTGGCAGTCGTCGAGGTTCGGCTGAACGCAGGGCCCGTCTTTCACTTTCGCCGTCGTCAGCAGGGACGCAAACGCCCACTTCGCCGTTGCTGGCATCGTCACGTATGGGCCGAGGCCGGCCATGTCCTTGATCGGCAGGATGCCGCCGGAGAGCAGGAACTGCGGGATGATCGCGGCGATGATCAGCAGCATCGCCCGCTCCTCCGTTGGCGAGATCGCCGAGACCAGTAGGCCCAGGGTGACGCCAGACATCGTGGCAAGGAACACGGGGATGTAGAGCTGGACGACACCGTCGGTTCCAAGGTAGGAGAAGTCGACCGCCAGCACCTGGAAGATGAACAACGCGGCCGAGCTGTACAGCGCGTAGAGGAAGCCCATCGTCAGCTTCGAGAAGACGTAGGGCACAACCTGTACGCAGACCATGTGCTCGCGGCGATAGATCGCCTGCTCCTTGACGATCTCGCGCACAGAACCGAGTGACCCCACGAGCAGCGTGACGATCGTGAGCATGAAGAACATGTTCAGGCCATCGGTGATATCACCTTCGACGCGGTCGAAGGTCTGCGGCTTCCAGAGCGCGAAGTTGAGGACACCCAGGAACGGCGCCAGAGCAAGCAGCACGGCGAGGTCTTTGGGGCTGCGGATGAGCGTCTCGAGGCTGCGCGAGGTCAGCGTGACGAATTGGCCGATCGGCGACTGGGAGACCGGCGCCGCCCAGGCCTGCTTTGTGTTTGCCTCGGCCTGCAGGCGCTCGGGCTGCCCCGCTGTGTCGAACCGGTGGCTGTAGGCGTGGAAGCGGTCTCCCCAGACCTTGCCCTCTTCTTCTTCGAGGCGCAGGTAAATCTCGTCGAACTCTTTCGTGCCGAAGTAGGTGAGCGCCTCTTCCGGCGGGCCGTAGAAGGCGAGGTAGCCGCCCTTCGACATGAACGCGACCTTGTCGCAGATCATCACGTTCTTCGTCGCGTGCGTGACCAGGACGACGATGCGGCCGTTGTCGGCAAGCTGACGAAACAGCTTCATCATCTGCGTCTCGATGCCCGGGTCGAGGCCGGTCGTTGCCTCGTCGAGGAAGAGGAGGCTGGGGCGCGTCAGCAGCTCGACGCCGATCGACACGCGCTTGCGCTGCCCTCCGCTGAGCTGCCGGACCGGCGTTTGTGCATGCGGGCCCAGGTCGAGCTCGTCGATGACTTCCTTGATCCGCTGCTCGCGCTCGTAGGGCTGCGTGTCCCGCGTCATACGTAGCCGGGCCGCGTAGGTGAAGGCGCGCTCGATGCTGAGGTCTTTGTGGATGATGTCGTCCTGCGGCACGAAGCCGACGTCGCTGCGGAAGGCATCGAGGTGAGAGTAGAAGTCGGTGCCGTTGATCAGCACGCTGCCTGAGGTCGCCTGCTGGTAGCCGCAAAGCGCCGTAATCAGCGTCGACTTGCCGGCGCCGCTGGGGCCGACAATCGCCACGAATTCGCGCGCGTTGACCGACAACGAAACGTCCTGGAGAATCGTCGTGCCTTTGCCGACAACGCGCCGAAGCTCCACTGCCTCAAGGGTGAGGTCTTCTTCCTGGGGCGCCTGCAGTTGGCCGTCACGGAACAGCCATGACTGGCCGCCGAGGCGGACGTTGTCGCCCTCCTGCAGCGTCTGGCGGTCTACCCGTGTGCCGTTGACGAAAGTCCCCTGCGCGCTGCCTGCGTCCTCGATGACGATCTGGCCGCCGACGTTGACGACGCGCGCGTGCAGGCGCGAGACCTGCGGGTGGTTGACCTCGCCGGTCCCACCGACGCCGCGGCCGAGGACGACCTCCTGCTTCCGACGCAGGTCGATGGAGGGACCGCGCGTTGGCTCGAGGGCGCTGGCGCCGGCGCGATATGCCAGCCGCACGTCCGGTCCCAGCGCCAGGACATCGCCGGAGCGGAGGAGGCGGCTCGCGAACTTCTCGTCGCCGATCGCGATGCCGTTGGTGCTGCCTTCGTCGACGATCTCATAACCGTCGCCGCGGCGCTCGAGACGCGCGTGCAGGCGGCTGACGGCCGGGTCGTCGATGACGATGTCGTTGTCAGCGCTTCGGCCGAGAGTGTAGCGGCTCTCGGTGAGACGATATTCGCGGCTGCCGGTACGGGGTGTCACCACCTGGAGAACGACCGCCGTGCTCGCGCCGGGCGAGACGATGACCGTCTTTGGCCCCTCCGCGACGACGGTTGCCTGCGCGTCCCCGCCCGGCGCGACGGCCTCGTGCACGAGGATCGAGAACGGGCCGACGTCGACGCGGTCGCCGCTACGCAGCCCCTGCCACTCTTTGACCGGGATCTCGACGCCGTTGAGCCGCGTGCCATTGGCGCTGCCCTGGTCGGCGATCTGCGGACCGCCTGCGTCGAGCCGGATCTCGGCGTGCTTGCGCGAGACCTGGGGGTGGTTGAGCAGGATGGTGCTGGTCGGGCCGCGGCCGACGATTGCGCTGCCCTCGGAAAGCGCGACGCGTTCTTTGACGCCCTCCCCCGAAATCTCCAGCTGAACCGAGGTCGCCATCCTGATCCTTTACTGCATCTGAGGCCGCTGCGCCCCGGTGCGTAAGCGGTGACTTCGAGGTCTGAATCGCGCCGTCCGAGCGCGAGATTTCGCCGATTATAGCAAGCCATTTCCCGAGATTGTCGTACGAGTTTGTCTGCCACGCCGCATCCGTTATGTCACTACCGAGCCGGCGACCAGGCGATGCTCAGCGAGTCTATCGGCCCCAGAGCGACGTCCGTCAGCTGAATCTGGTCCGTGCCACTACTGCTCATCACGCAGAGTTGCCAGCCCTCGGCCGGGCAGGCGAACGCGATGCGCTTGCCGTCCGGTGACCACGACGGCATCCGGCCCTGCGGCAGCACGTCGAAGCCTGAACCGTCGACGCGGGCGGCCCAGAGCTCACGTGGCCGCTGCGTGTCGAAGGCGACGCGGGTCCCATCCGGCGACCACGCGAAGCTCTGCAGACGGTCGAACGCTTCGATGCCGGTTGTCAGCTCAGTCCTACCGCTGCCGTCCGTGTTGACGACGTAGAGGCTCGTGCGATTGCAGGCGACTGCGAGCCGCTTCGATGCAGGAGCCCACGCTACCGCGTCGCCACAGCCATCGCCCACCTGGTGCAGATTGCGGCCATCCGCGTCGATGACGAAGACGTTGCCGTTGGTCACCGCGATCTGCCTCCCATCGGGGGACCACGCAACCGACCCCGCTGCCGTCGCGGTCGAGCCGAGGTCACCGAGGCTTTCCGTGGTCAGCTGCAGCCTGCTTGTTCCGTCGGCGGCGAGGACGAAGAGATGCCCTCGAGCGGCGGCGACGATCTTCGTCCCGTCCGGCGACCAGCTGAAGCCAAGGATGCCACCGGGGCCGGTCAGTCCCTGAGTCAGGTTGATCCTCCCCGATCCGTCCGGCCGGATAACGTGGAGGTCGAGGTACGGCGCACCAGTCGCCCGGCCCTCGGCCACGGCGCTGGGCAACGCGAGGAAGGCAATGCGGTCGCCCTTCGGCGACCAGAGCGGAAGCTGCCCGCCCTCAGCCAGAGGCCGGCGGTCGGTTCCGTCTGCCAGGATCGTGAAGAGGTCGCCCCCGGCCGCGAACGCGATCCTGTCGCTGCTTGTCACTGCCGTCGATTCGGGAGCAGGGCCCACCGGTTCATCGCAGGCGAAGACGGCAGGCAGGCAGAGCAGTACGGCGAGCAGAACGAAGGCCCGGTGACGAATGCCGGGCCTTCGACGGATTCCGATGGTCTGTAGGATCGCCGTTGCAGTTCCCTACGGGTTGAGCAGCGTGACCTGGACCGCGTAGGAACCGGACACCGTCCCCCAGTACGGGTTGCCCCCCTGGAATCGGGTCCCGTCGCACTTGATCGTGGCGCTGCTACCGGTGCCATTGAGAGTCACGCAGCCGGTCTGCCCGGCGCTGACCGCAACGTTGTTCACCGTGATGAACGCCTGGGCGGCGGTGATGTTTGCCGTCGTCGTGTGACCGGCATTTGTGTAGACCTGGATCGTCCCGGAGAGGCAGACGCGGTACTGCTTGCCGGACTGCAGGGCAGTCGTGTTCACCGCCGGGCTGTTGTGCTGGTAGGTCGCGTTCTGTACGACCTGGGGCTGCGGCACCGGCGTCGCAGTCGGCGGTACTCGGGTCGCGGTGGCGGTTGGCGCTGGAGCCGCGGGTTGTTGGGCGGGCTGCTGCGCCGGCTGCTGGGCAGGCTGTTGCGCCGGTTGCTGCGAGGTGGTGGGTGCTCGCGTTGCCGTTGGCGCCGGCCTGGGAGCGCTGGATGGTGCCGCCGCAGCAGCGGCGGCCTGCTCGTTCTGGACACGCTCCGCTTCAGCCTGCTCGGCCGCGGCGCGCTCACCCTGGATTCGCTCGACTTCGGAGACTCTGTAGGCAGCAGCCTGCACGGTCGCTTCTTCTACCTTCGTCTCGTAGACATTGACGTAGGTGTCGACGGCCGCCAGCTGTTTCGCGAGTAGCTGCGTATCACCGGCCTGCAGAACGCGATAGGTCAGTCCATATAAACGACCGCTGTAGTACGCGGCGCACTGCACCCTGGGCGGCCCGTCGGCGAAGGCACGGAACTCCCGCAGCGACATCGTCAGGCTGCCGTTCGGTGTCTGCACGTCGACCTGGAAGGCGCCGCAGAAAATGCTAAATGGCACCGTCGCGAGCCATTCCATGTCGAGCTCGACGTTGTAGAGGCCCTGCGTCAGAGCGCCGTCGCCGCGCACGCCGATGTAGCTGGAGCGCGCGTCGCTGATCGTCAGGGCAATGAAGGGCTGGACCGGCGCCAGTACGACGCGGCCGAGCACGGACGAGGTGCCGCCCTGCCAGGCAAGGAGCACCATGCCCGGCGCCGGCTGCCCGTTCTGGCTGACGACAATCACGCTGCGGCCGTTCGAGAAGGTGTAGACGTTGCTGGCTGCCACCTGCGTGCCATCGACGAGGACGAGGCCGCGAGGCAGGGCCATGCCGAGGTTCACGCGACCGCCGAACCGGGGCAGGCCGCCGAGGAGCAGCGCCGTGCGGTCGACATCCCCGAGCTCGGCGGTGAGGCCGCCGTTGCCGTCGAAGCCTGTGAAGCCTGCAAAGGTCACGCCAGTGTCGGTGGCGCCCGCCCGGTTGTACTGCTCGAGGCGAGCAAGGACGACTCGGATCACGCGTCCGGCATCGGCCTGCCCTTCTGCCGTCAGGAGCTCGATGACCAGCTGCGGGTCGTACGGGTCGAAGGTCGAGACGATCGGCGGCAGGTCGAAGGTGAGACCGCGGTTTGCGCTCGCTGCCGATGCCGAGATCCAGACGCCGACGTTGCCGCCGCCGATCTGGGTCGTCACCTGCGTCACTGCCGGGCCTGCGAGGTTCACGGCGACATCGACAACTGCCGGGTCGACGAAGGGAATGAAGGGGTTGCCCACGAGGCCCTGAACTGTGACAACCGGGTTCCAGAGACTGGCGCCGTAGAAGTTGATCACGGTGATGATCTGCGGCAGACCGATGAGCCCCTGCGCATACTGGTCCCGGAGATTCTGTGCCTCGATGACTTGGGAGTAGCCCGCGCGGGCGATGGCGTCGTACTGCGCCGCCATCTGGGCTGCGGTGTCGCTGGCGCCGTCCTGCGAGCGCGCTGTCTCAGCCAGGGCGTTGGCGAGCTCTGCCGAGCGCATCGACTGCGCGGCGATGTCTTTAAGCCCCTGGTCAACGACCCTGGGGTCGGCAATCACGCCTCCAGCATCCTGTGCCGCCCTCAGCTCGTCCGAGACCTTCAGCTGTTGCTTGTTGAGGTTGGCAATCGTATTGGCGAGCTCGGTGGAGGAGCTTTCGAATTTCTGAGGCGTGAGCAGGCTCTTCGCTTCCACGACGCTCTTCTTGCCGCCACCATCGGACCCTCCCAGCAGAAGGACGACGGCCGCAAAGACTGCTGCCGCGGCAAGCAGGCCAACGATCGACACGGCGGCGCGCGGCTTCATGCTTCCCTTGCTGGACGGTGGTGGCGCAGCCTGCGGTGAAGGGTGCGATGGCGCCGTCTGACTCGCCGGCCGGAGGTTGGTTGCCTGCGGCGGCGGAGGGCCTTTCAGGGTCGGCGCTGGGTCCTCGTTGGGGTTGAGTTGCGTGGTGGTGAGCTGAGTGCCGCAGCTGCGACAGAAGCGCTGATCAGCCTGTACCGGCGCTCCACAATTCGGACAGGTTGCAGTCATTGCCAAGCCCCACGTTTACGATTCGTTCCCTGAATGCCTCGATTATAGGGTGGCGATTTTTGCCAGCACAATACTTCACTTAACGTGGAGCACAGGAATTACATGACCTGAGATTCACGGCGTAACACACACGCTACGTGCCGCACACGGACGACTTGTAATGCTCCTGGCTTGATTTGAATGCGGCGGGAAAGATACGGTTTATTGCATGAGCAATTTCCCTGTCTTCAGCCGTCTTCCCGCCAAAGCCGGCCTTGCGGTGTCGGTGTTGCTTCTCGGTGTGCTGCTTGTGTCCTGTGGAGGATCCAATAAGACCGACAACGAGAGCGCTTCCGGTAACCCCACCGCGGTCGCATCGCCCTCACCTGAGGTATCGCCGACAGCATCGCCGCCCGCGTTTAGGACTGACTGTGAGGTCATTCGCGGCACGCCGTTTGCAAGCCCGGATGAGGCGAACTGGTACCGCACCAACTGCGCCCGCAACGACGGCCCGAAGGTGGCCGCAAGCGGGAGTTCCCAAATACCGGTCGGCGACACCCTGATCATCCCCGCGGCAGGAGTCGAGGCGCCGGTCAGCCGCACGACCGTGCCGGAAAGCGGCGCCATGCCCGACCCGGCCGGCTACTTCAACGCCGTCTGGTACGACTTCAGCAAGTTCGAGCGCTACGGCGGTTACGCCTACGCCGGCAACCTGATCCTTTCGGGCCACGTCGACTGCGCGCATTGCGTGAACGGCGGCTCCGGCACGGCAATCTTCTGGAACATCCGCAAGCTCAAGGTCGGCGACACCGCTCAGTACAAGCTCTCTGACGGCACCGTCATCAACTACGTCGTTGTGAGTTCGGAAGCGCTGTCGGTGAACTCTGACTGGGACAAGATCGTCGCGTCGGACACGGCGGACATGACGCTGATCACCTGCACCGGCACGTTCTCCGGCGGTGAGTACAACCAGCGCCACGTCGTAGCGCTGAAGAAGGTCTAGGACACCACTCTCGGCATCGTCGCCTGGCGGGCGACGAGCTGCCAGCGGCCGTCCAGCTTCGACCAGACCAGCAGGAGCTGCACTTCAATGCTGCCCGGCTGCTGCGGATCGACCGGCTGGACGCCGCTCACCACGGCCGTGTCGCCGAAGCGCCGCACATCGAGACTCTCGACGACCGGACGGCGGCCGCGCTCGCTCACATCGCTGATTACCTCAGCCTTCGTCTGTACCCGGCCCGACGCGTGCCGGTAGACGAGGCCGTCGGCGATCAGCGCGTTGAGCGAGGCTTCGTCTCGAGCTGCCGCGGCATCGAGCCAGGCCTTGTGGGCTGCGACGATCTCGTCTGTGGGTTCGCTGGTCATGTATTTCCTCTCTTGTCTGGCCCGGGCTGCAACAGCCACATTCGGCAGCCTCTAGCCGCCGCCCGGTTGTCGAAAGTCTGTTCTGCTATCATGCCACCAGCCGATCGGAGGCATAACCATGGGTGACAAAAGCCCGAAGAACAACGACAAGGCAAAGAAACAAAAGAAGGTCAAGAAGGACGCCGCAAAGGCCGTCCCGATGCCAAAGACCTAGCCTCCCTCCTCACTCAATCGAGACGCGCCTAAGCAGGCGTCTCGCGCCCGGCGCGTCGCTTCTCTGCGTGTCTTTCGGCATACATGGCCGAATCTCCTCGCCGCGGCACGTCTCTGCGCGCCGCTTTGCATTACCCTACGAACTGAACCCAGACTCGGACCAGCGGAGGAATCAGCGTGCGCATCTTCTTGAACGGCATCGGCCAGTTCGGCGTGGACACCTTCGAGAAGCTACGTGAGGCAGGGCACGAGATCGTCGCCGTCGCCGCGCCGCCGAAGTCACTCAGCGGCCGCCCCGACCGCCTCTTCGCCGCCGCCGAGGCCGCCGGCATCCCCGCCCTCGACACCGCCCGCCTCAACGAGCCCGACGTCACCGAAGCGCTGAAGGCGGCGAACCCCGAGCTCGGCGTCATGGCCTTCGTGCAAGAGTTCATCTCGCTGGACATCCTCAACCTGCCGGCGCAGGGCACGATCCAGTACCACCCCTCGCTGCTTCCGAAACACCGCGGCCGCAGCTCAATCAACTGGGCGATCATCAACGGCGAGCCGTTCACCGGCATCTCGATCTTCTGGCCGGACGAAGGCATGGACACCGGCCCGGTCCTCCTGCAGCGTCAGGCTGAGATCGGCCCGGACGCCACCGCCGGCTCGCTCTACTATGACGCGCTGTACCCGATGGGCATTCAGATGCTCGTCGACTCCGTGAACATGGTCGCCGCCGGTAATGCGCCGAAGCTCGTCCAGGACGAGGCAGAAGCGACCTACGAGAAGCCGGCAGAGGGACGCCTCGCTCGCATCGATTGGCGCAAGCCGACCGCGGAGGTTTACAACCTGATTCGCGGCTGCGATCCCAGCCCGGGCGCCTGGACCCGCTTCGGTGACAAGACGCTGCGCGTTACAGACGCCCGCCCGCTGCCCGGTCACGACGCAGCGCCCGGCGTACTCGCATCCGTCGATGAGAACGGCGCGGTCATCGGTACCGCGGATGGCGCCATCCTCGTCCGGAAGCTGCAGGCAGATGGCCCCGCCGGTCCGGCTCATGAGGTCATCGCCGCGCAGGGCATCGAGCCCGGCACGCGCTTCCTCAACCCCAGCAGCGCGACGCCGTAGCCCTTTCGCACGCAGTGACCAGCGAAGCGGCCTCGTCGTACCTCATCATCCCCGACCGTGTCTTCGACGGCCACGCGAGCCACGACGGCTGGGCGGTCGGGGTCGTCGGCGACCGTATCGAGCGCGCCGGTCCCGCCGCTGAGCTCAGAAACGCATCGACCGCTGCTGTCCTCGAACTGCCTGGGACGACGCTCCTGCCCGGCCTGATCGAGGCCCATTCGCACGTCCTGCTGCATCCATACTCCGAAACGTCCTGGAACGACCAGGTTGCGCGCGAAGCCCTCGCGCTGAGGACGGCGCGCGCGACAAATCACCTGCGCGACACCCTCTTCGCCGGATTCACGACGATCCGCGACCTTGGCACTGAGGGCGCCGGCTACGCAGACGTCGGCTTGAGACAGGCAGTGGAACAGGGCATCATCCCCGGCCCACGCATGCTCGTTGCGACACGGGCAATTGTCACCTCCGGCAGCTACGGGCCGAAGGGCTATGCACCCGAGTGGGACGTCCCGATCGGCGCCGAAGAGGCGGACGGCGTCGATAGCCTGATCCGCGCCGTCCGCGGCCAGATCGGCAAGGGCGCCGACTGGGTAAAGTTCTACGCCGACTACCGCTGGGGCCGCGCCGTCTCAACACCAACCTTCAGCCTCGAGGAGCTCACGCTGGCGGTGAACACGGCCCGCAGCGCCGGCATCCCGGTTGCAGCGCACGCGAACACGACGGAGGGCATGCGTCGCGCCGCCCTCGCCGGCGTCGATACGATCGAGCACGGTGAGGGCGGCACGGAGGAAGTCTTCCGGCTCATGAGGGAGCGAGACATCGCCTACTGCCCGACCCTCTCCGTCGCATCAGGCGAACGCGCCGAGCGTAAGGCCCGCGTCCTGCAGCTTGCCCTCGACGTTGGCGTGACGATCGCGTCAGGCAGCGACGTCGGCGTCTTTCCCCACGGCGACAACGTTCGCGAGCTCGAGAAGATGGTAGGAGCAGGGATGCCGCCGCTGGACGTCGTCCTCGCCGCCACGTCGGTGAACGCGCGCGTGCTGCACCTCGAAGACCAGATTGGGGCAGTGAAGCCCGGCCTGCTCGCAGACCTCATCGCAGTCGAGGGTGACCCGACGCGAGACATCACGAGCCTGCGGCGCATCCAGCTCGTCATTAAGGCGGGCGCGCTCGTTCGCAGCCGGCCGTAGTTCGACACGGTTGCTCTGCGCCTAGGTTGCGACCTCCGGGTACGACTCGGTGTAGGTCTCGTCTCGTGCGCCGCCGTAGGTGACCGTGCGCGCTTCGAAGTCGACGACATACCAGGTGATGCCAGCTTCCCACGTCGCCTGTAAGAACTCGGGGAAGGTGCTCTCACCGGCCTGGTCGGTGCGGATTGCCCTGACCAGTGCAGCTTCGTCGAACTGCGGGATATCCGCTGTGCCCGTGAGTAGCGGCTCCATCTGCTGCACAACAGCGCCGCCCTCCAGGACGTAAATGCTCTGACAGGAGGGCAGATGCCAGCGGTTGGTTTTCACACCCGCTCGCCGCAACACCTCCGCGAGATAGGGAAACCCGCCAACCTTTGGACGGTTCGCAAGGCCCTTCTGCTGCGCCGCATGCAGGGCATCGCTCGTTGAGCTCATGGATCCTCCTTGTGACAAAAAGCGGGCCGGCCCTTTGATAAGGACCGGCCCGCTGAGCTTTGTGAGGAATACGCGCTAGTGGCGGTTGGCCATTGCGCCGGTGTTCCAGGCGAACTCCTGGGGGCGGCGGCGGGCAACGTTGCTGATCGGCACGTTGATTACCGTCGGGCGGCGGGACGCAACAGCCTTCTTGACGATCTCTCCGAGCTCGTCCGGGTTGTCGCAGTAAATGCCCTGGCCACCGAACGCCTCGATGATCCGCTCGTAGTGGGCGTCCGGGTAGTAGGCGCCCGGAGGGATCTTGTCGATCGGCAGCAGCTCGGTGGGGCCGCCACCGACACCGTTGTTGTTGATGACGATGAAGACGATCGGCAAGTTGAGGCGGCAGGCGACTTCAACCTCCATGCCACTGAAGCCGAACGCCGAGTCGCCCTGGATGTCGACGACCACCTTGTCGGGGAAGACGATCTGGGCGGCAATCGCCTGCGGCAGGCCGACGCCCATCGTGCCCCAGGTGCCTGCGTCGAGGCGGTGACGCGGCAGCTGGTTGTTGATCACCTGCCGGCTGATGTCCATCGTGCTCGCACCCTCGGCGACAATGATCGCGTCGTCCGGGATGTTCTCGCGAATTTCCTTGAAGGCGCGGTAGTAGCCCATCGGCCGGGCGTCGTCGACGAGCATCGGGGCGCTGGCAGCGACGTTCTCGGCCGTCTTGCGCTCGATGCCGGTGCGCCAGGTCGTCTCCGCCGGGTACTGCCAGGGGTTCTGCTCCAGGTAGGAGTTGAGCTGGGCAGTGATCGCCTTCGCGTCACCAACGAGGGCGACCTCGGTCGGCACATTCGTGCCGATCTCTTCAGCAGAGATGTCCATCTGGATCACGCGCACGTTCGGGTTGAAGCGGGGCTTCTGGCCAAAGTGGAGGATCCAGTTCAGCCGCGCGCCCATAAGGAAGACGACGTCGGCATTCTGCAGGATGAACGTACGGGCGGCGCCGGCGGACAGCGGGTGGTCGTCCGGCATGACACCGCGGCCCATCGGCGTCGCGAGGAACGGCAGCTGCGTCGTCTCGATGAACTGACGCACTTCGTCCTCGGCGCGGGCGTACGCAGCGCCCTTGCCGATGATCACGAGCGGGTTCTCTGCCGACTTCAGCGCTTCGACGGCGGCTGCAATCGACTCGTTCGGGGCGATAGTGCGCGGCGGCTCCGGCACGGCCGGCGGGTAAACGACCTCGTCTTCTTCGATACGGCCGGAGATGATGTCGTCGAGCATGTCGAGGTAGACGGCGCCGGGGCGGCCGTACTTCGAGACGCGCACTGCCTGCTCGGCGTAGTACGGCAGGCGCGCGACCGACTCGGGGCGCATTGCGTACTTGACGAAGGGGCGGGCGGCTTCGAGTTGGGGGGCTTCCTGGAAGGCGCCCATGCCCATCTGGTCGGAGCCGTTCACGCCGCCGAGCAGGATCATCGGCCAGCAGTTGTTCTGGGCATTGCCGAGACCGGAGATCGCGTTGGTCATACCGGGGCCGGACACCGTGATGCAGACACCAGGAGTGCCGGTCAGGTAGCCGACCGCGCCGGCCGCGTACGAGGCCGACTGCTCGTGGCGCATGCCGACGAAGGTAAGGCCTTCACGCTGGAAGGCTGCCGCCAGCGGCTGGACCGGGAAACCGACGATGCCGAATGCGTACTTGACGCCGTGGGACTTCAACGCCCGGATCAGTACCGTCGCGCCGTCTATCTCTGCCAATTACTTCCTCCTTGGTCTCGGTACACCGAGCGTACGTGGTTGAGGGGTTATGGGAACTAGGCCGGCGCGCCGATTGCACCGATCTCGCGCAGCTCGGCGATCTCCTCCCAGTCGAGGCCGGCTTCGAGAAGCACCTCTTCGGTGTGCTCGCCGAACTCCGGCGCGAGGGACTTAATCTTGCCCGGCGTCTTGCTGAACATGATCGGCAACGGGATCATCTTCACCGGCGCCTCGCCGTTGCCGGGGTCGAAGTCGATGATGTAGTCGTTCGCCAGCACCTGCACGTCCTTCGCCAGGTCGGCGTAGTCGTTGACCCGGGACGCGAGCAGGTCGGCCTCCGACAGCTGCTTCACCCACTCGTCCGCCGTTTTCTCCGCAAACACCTCGTCGAGGATCGCAAAGAGGTCGTCTCGGTTGGCGATGCGGTCCTTGAGCGTGAGGAAGCGGGGGTCGTCGATCCACTCCGGGTGGCCGAGGCACTTTGCAAAAGGATCGAAGTAGAACTCGCGATTCATGCCGAGGGCGAACCACTTGCCGTCGCTGCCCTTGTACACGCTCCAGGTCGGGTTGAAGCCAACACGCGGCCGCTGCGGCAGGCCGGTGCCGCCCCAGAGGAAGTCGGTGAAGTTGTGAGTCTGGATGCAGAGCTGGCCACCGAGCAGCGAGGAGTCGATTTCCTGCCCCTCGCCGGTCCGTTCGCGATGGAAGAGCGCCACCATCAGGCCGAACGCCAGCAGCAGCGCGCCGACGTGGTCTGCCTGGGCGACACCGGCGGGCGTCGGGCCGGCTCCGGGCGGGCCCGTGACGCTCATCAGGCCGCCGCGCGCCTGGCCGAGGATGTCCATTCCCGCGAGGTCGGCGTCGGGGCCTTTGGGCCCGTAGGCAGAAGCGCGAGCGTAAATGAGGCGCGGGTTGAGCGCGCTGAGGGTCGCGTAATCGGCGCCGAGGCGCTTCAGGGCCGGGCGCCGCAGGTTGCTGACGAAGACGTCTGACTGCTCGACAAGCTTGTAGAAGACCTCGCGGCCCTTCTCATTCTTGAGGTCGATGCAGATGCCGCGCTTGTTGCGGTTGAGACTGTGGAAGTAGGCGTTGCGGGGATGCTGGATCTGAACGGCAGAGGTCCAGCGGCCGAGGTCGGCAGATGTCGGCCCCTCGACCTTGATCACGTCGGCGCCCATCTCTGCCAGCATCGCCGTTGCGTACGGCGCCTGCTGAAACACCGTCATGTCGAGAACTCGGATGCCTTCGAGTGGTGATGCCATTTCAGCCCTCCCCGGTGCCTTGCGAACGAGGCGATTCGCGATTCATGAAGCGAGGCGAAAATGACCAAGGGGAGGACGAGGCTCCCCGCTCAAGCGCTCGCCTGCGGCTGTTTGGTGAACATACAGCTTCACCGGGAAGCTAACAAGTCGTGAACCGGTTCGGTGCTAGCGCAGGGTCTCCGCCTCGAGGTCGAGGACCGGTTCGGTGCTAGCGCAGGGTCTCCGCCTCGAGGTCGAGGACCTGCTCGGCGAGAACCGCAAGCATCCGCCAGCCTCGCTCGTGGTCCGTCGTTGCATCGAGGTCACCCGTGTACCAGTCGAGCGTCACATGCTCGGCGCCGAGGTCCTGGAGGCGCTGCAGGTCGGCTCGGACCTGGTCGATACTGCCGGCGCCCGGCACCCGGTCGTCACCGAGAACCTGGTCGTGGAGGTCAAGACGAATGCGCGGGCAGAACGCAGGAGCAGGCCTGCCCGCCTCGGAGGCCAGTGCCTTCAGCCGGGCGATGTCGCCAGGCGCCTGCGCGAGCAGATCCATCGAACGAAGGATGGGGTGCCAGGCCTGGCCGTAGCGGGCGGTCCGCCGCAGCGCTGCATCACTGCCACCGCCGACCCAAATCGGCGGGTGCGGCTGCTGAAGCGTCGGAATGCCGTAGACATCCTGCACGTGGTAGTAGCGCGTATCGAGGCTGACAGGCTCGCTGCTGTTCCATAGCGCCAGCATGATTCGCAGTGCTTCGTTCGTTGCCGCCCCTCGGCGCTCGTAGGGTGCGCCGAGGACGGCAAACTCGGCCGCGACGTTGCCAACGCCGATGCCGTAGACGAATCGGCCGCCGCTGAGCTGGTCCACGTTGGCCACGAGTCGCGCCGTGTGCACCGGGTTGCGGTACGGAACGACGTTGACGGTGGTCCCAAGCCTGATTCGTGTCGTGCGGCCGGCGAGCCAGGCTAGCGTCGTGAAGCAGTCGTAGAACGGCTCCGGATAGCGGTCGACCACCCCGGGCGTAATCGCGACGTGGTCAGAGAGCATGAGTGAGTGGTAGCCGAGCGCTTCGCTGATCTCGGCCCAGCGCGCAAACGCGTCCGGCCGCGCTCCCGGCCCAAAGTTGAGGATGTTCACGCCAAACTGCACTGCAGCCCTCCCGTTTCTATCGAAGCAGAGGGCATCAATGTAGCAGCAGGT
>JBFWZE010000016.1:9552-20277 GCA_050185685.1 Dehalococcoidia bacterium | reverse complement strand
GAGAGCGTCACGGCCGCGGCAATGCAGAACAGCACCGCGTAGGTGAGCGCAGGCGAGAATGCGTTGAAGACGTCGACGAGCGGGCCGAAGAGGCCGGCCAGCGCCCCCGAGCCCGCGGTCGCCAGGTTCGCGAGCCCGAAGTATTCGCCGCCACGCTGCTGCTCCATCGAATCGGCGAGCAGCGCCCAGTTTGCAGCCTGGAACGCGCCCGCGGCGAGGGCGATGCCGGCGCCAGCGACCAGAGCCACCGCAAGCACAGGCGCCAGTGCGAGCACGACGAGCATCGCCGACGCCAAGACGATGCTGACCCGTAGCACGAGCTTCCGGCCGAGCAGGTCCGAGAGCCATCCCGCCGCACCGGCGCCGATCGCAGCGAGCGCGAAGCCCACGAGCAGGTAGAGCGAGGATTGCTCCTCCGGCCGTTCGACGCCAAAGCGCTCGTCAAGGTAATAGAGCAGGAAGCGCTGCACCATGAAGAGCCCGACGAGGAAGAGGAAGCGCATCAGGACGGCGCGCTGAAAGGCGGCATCGGCCTTACGCATCTGCACGAAGGGCTCTTTCACAGCATCGAACGAGAGGAATTCTCGGAAGCTCTTCGCCCGGTCTTTCGCGGGCTCGACAGGCGGCACGAGCAGCCAGGCAAGCAGCCCGCCGCCGCCAATGAGCAGCGCGAGGAACCCGACAAGCACGAGGCTGTTGGCGCCAATCGAGAGCAGCAGCGCCACGCCAGCGAGGCCGATCACGATGCCGAGCGCGTCGAGTGCGGTCTTCACACCGGAGGCGGTGCCGCGCTCTCTCTCGTCGACGAGGTCCGGGATCAAAGCCTGCAGCGCCGCCTGCGCGAAGTTCGACAGCACCTGCATCGCGACATACACAAGCAGCAGCAACGCGTAGAACGGCGCGAGGTCGAGGGCGAACAGCAGCGCGGTAATCGCCAGTGCGGGCACAACCATGAACGGCCGCCGGCGGTCTGATAGCGGCGCCCGGTCCGTGATCCGGCCGGCAACCGGCTGTACGAGAGCAGCAATGCCAACGCCGATGAAGGTAACGGCGCCGATGCCCGTTCCTCGCAGTCCGGACGGGACAAGCTCTTCGACCTGACCCGGCAGGACAATCAGGTTGAGCGGGATCCAGAGCGCAGCCAGCGAGATCGCAAAGAGATTGACCCGCGTCGCAAAGAGCAGCGCAGAGGCGGGCGGCCGCTTCCCTCTCGCAGATGCATCCGCCTGGCTACCGGTGGGCGCCGCATGGCTTGCCATTCTCCCACTCTAGGGATCCAGCCGCTCTGACTTGCTGCCGGGATCGCGCGCGACGTTTCTAACGCCTACCAGCACCTACCTCAGCAGCCGGGCGAAGCTCAGCTCGTGGCCGTCGGGGTCGCTGCGATGGAAGTAGCGCTCACCCCAGGAGGCATCCCGCGGCGCCGTCGACGGCTTGTGACCGAGGTCGATTGCGCGCTGATAGAAGGCGTCGACGTCGCTGACGTAGAAGATGACGCGTCCCCAGCCCGTCCGGCCTTCGTAGCCGGGATTCAGCTCGAGATTGAGTGCTGGTCGTCGCCGAGCCGGAAGCTGCTGAACGCCGCGTCCTCACCGCCGTAGCGAAGGTTCAAGCCGAGGCCGATATAAAAGCGCACCGCTGCAGCCATGTCGGCGGTCTGGAGGGTCAGTGCATTCAGGCTCTCGATCACGCGTGCATGATAGGCCGAGCGAGGAACCCTCTTCGCAATGGCGCAACGCCGAATGCGACGCCGGCTGAAATGGCGCGTTCTCGGGTCGTCAATGGTCGCCTTCGGCAGTCTTATGTCTCCTATGCAGACTTCATCCCGGCTACGACTCCCCTTTCTTCTCTCCGGTGCGCTCGCCGTTGCTCTTCTCGTCTTCGCTGTCGCCTGCAGCGACGATGACGACGATGACAACAGCCAGCAGGGCTCGGAGAGCGCCGCCTGCGGCGACATCACCTCGTTCGAGAATGCCGTCGACCAGGTCCGGGGCCTCAGCACGTCGTCGTCCATCGACGACATCAGCCGCAGCCTGACGACCCTGAGGACCACAGCGACCGACCTGAGGAGCTCTCTCCAGGAAATCAAGTACGACAAGACCGACGAAATCCAGGCCGCCACCTCTGACCTGCAGGACGCACTGGGCAAGGCGGTGACATCAGGCTCGCTGAGCCAGGCGCAGTCCGAGATCAACACTGCCGTCAATGACGTCCGCAGCGACCTCAGCGACGCCAAAGACAAGGCAAACTGCGACTAGGCGAAGCCCAGGAGCCGGACCGAGAAGGAGCGCAGGCCTATACTGACGCCGTGGCTCCGCGGGCAGTGGAGCGCTCGGAGGCGACGTCGATTGGCGGGGATTCGGACCGTAAGCGCGCGCCTAACTCGAGGCGCCGCAGCGCTTAACAGCATCTCCCGCAGCCTCACCGACGCCCCTATCCCATCCTCATTCTGGCTGCTCCTTCTTGCAGCGGTCGTCACGGGGGCCGTCCTCCGCCTCTGGGACATCACCGGAGTGCCACCCGGCCTGCAGCAGGACGAGGCGGTCTACGGAGTCGATGCTTTCAGCATCTTCAAGACCGGCCGCGACCACCTGGGGCATCCGTTCCCCTTCGTCAGCCTAGAGAACTTCGGCGACTGGTCATCGCCGCTGCTGACCTTCATCTGTGTACCGTTTGTGGGCATCTTCGGCCTGAACGTCGAGGTAATACGCGTCGTCACCGCAATGATGGGGCTGCTCGCGATCCCGGCAGTGTTCGGGCTTGCGGTGCTGCTCTTCCAGCGCCCCGCGGCCGGCGTCGTCGCTGCCTGGCTGATAGCCCTGTCGCCGTTCCATGTCCACCTCAGCCGCTGGGCCGTGATCCCATCTCTTGTGCCGACGATGGTCGCCCTGACCCTGCTGGTCTTCATCTGGGCGATGCGCAATCGGAACGAGCGTGCCTTCGTACTCGCCGCATTCATCGCCTGCCTGACGATGGCGACCTACCACAGCATGAAGCTCTACGTCCCGCTGGCCCTGCTACCCGCGTTCCTGATCTACCACCGCACGATCCTTGTGCTGAAGCTCGAGGCGCTGCTGTACGCCGCCCTCGTGTTCGCAGCGCTCGCCGGGCCAATCATGTGGCTGACTCTGCGCGACCCAGCCGGCGGCGCGCGCTTCGCCCAGACCTCCGTCTTCGAGCAGGCTGACGGTCATATCGGGACCGTCATCGAGCAGTACGCCTCGTTCTTCTCGCCCGGCTTCTGGCTGACCCGCGGCTCGAATGACCTGATGCAGGTGCCCAGCGGCGGCGTCGAGCTCTGGTTCGTCGTCCCGCTGATCCTCGTAGGCCTTGGCTGGCTGGCGCTGCACATCGTCCGAAGCACCGACACATGGCTGCGCAGCAGCGCCCTGCTCATCTTCGCCCTAGTCGTGCTCTACCCAGTGCCCGGGAGCCTCACGGTGCCGGCGCCGGACGCGCTTCGAGGCGCCCACGTCATTACCCTCGCCGCCCTCCTGGGGTCAGCCGGCGCCGTTGCCCTCTACGAATTCCTCTCGGCGTTGCTCGCGTCCCGGGAGCGCAACTTCCGTCTGGGCGCCGGCGCGCTGGTCGTTGCCGTTTTTGCTCTCGGGCTCGGCTATGACCTGCAGCATCGCTTCGTTCACTACTTCGGCGCCTACAGCGAGGAAGTGGAGTCGAACTTCCACTACGGTCTCAAGGACGCCCTCGATTACGCGTTCCAGCACGAGGACGCCTACGACGAGGTCTGGGTGCTTCCCGACGTCCACAACCCGTACATCTACGTCTTGTTCTACAAGCGCTGGTCCCCGGACGACGTGCACAGCAACCTCGTCCTCACCCGCGACCCGCCGGAGTGGAACGTCGTCCACTCAATCGGCAAATACCGCTTCGATGAGCCCACCGGCTTCTCGCTGCGCGACCTCACGCCGGTAACCAGCAGCCGCTACAGTGACGGCCGGCCCGCGTACGACGTGCTCGAGGGCACGGTGAACAGCAAGCGGCTGCTCGTCGTGCATCGCTCGCCGTAGATAGGACCGCCCGCGTGAACCCCGGCTTGAAAGTCGGGGCATAAGGGGACTGCTACTTCTTCAGGGCGGCGTTGATCAGCGCGGTCTTGACGCTGCGGCGGTCGAGGCCGCCGGCGAAAAGCAGCGACTTCACTGTTACCGGCACGACCTCCGATGGGTGGACAACCGGCTGCACGTCGAGGAAGTCGAACTCCGAGACGGTCACCCGCTCGAGGGCAATGACGGCACCAGGGACGCCGTGGCGTTCCTTCAGCTCCGCGCCGAGACCACGCGTGACCGCCTGGTCGACAAGGATGACGACCGGGATGCTCGCGTCGATCGTCGCTGCGAGGCCGTCGCGAATGCCCTGTGCCATCTCCTGCACGCTCGCCTCGTCGGTGCCGCCGGGCCATTCGATCGACAGCGCCACGGGGTGATCGCCCTGCTCGAAGTCGGCACGCACGGCGGCGTCGTGGATCGCCGCTGCGACGACCGCCGCTTCGATCGGTGCGCCGTACTTCAGCTTCGGCGCAAGGACGGGGACATTGCTCAGGGGCAGGACGCTCTCGTCGCTGACGTAGGAATTAATGCCGACCTGCACCGTGAACAGCGAAGCGCCGATCGCCGTGGCGCGGATGCCGAGGTTGGGGTCGATGATTGCGGGCAGCGGGATTGTGCCGTTGCCGAGCGAGCGTCGGATTGCCTTCGCAAGCGCCGGGCCAAGGTCGCCGAAATCGCCTTCCTCGCGGCCGAAGATGAACTCGGAAACGCCGCCGGAGAAGGTCACCGCCTGCGGATCGACATCGTCTGGCAGCGGATCGGTGAGCATGAGCTCGGCGGCGATGCCTTCCGGCTGCTTCCCCTCGATCAGGCCGCCGAGTACCTCCATCCAGCACTGAATGATCTTCGCCTCGTCCGAAGGCGCCAGCGGCTCACCCACTACCAGCTTCACCCCGACGTGATCGGCAACAAGCTGGGCGGGCTCGGCGATGCGGGCAACGCGGCCCTGGTCGTCCTTGACGATCAGCCGGGCGCCGATTGCGACCGCCGCCGTGCCGAGGATCTCACCGTCTTCGACCACCGCCAGCTTCGTCGTGCCGCCGCCGATGTCAACGTTGAGCAGCGTCCGCGCGTCACGACGGGAACGAGCGACGGTACCGGAGCCGTTCGCCGCCAGCACGGCTTCGAGGTGGTGGCCGGCCGTGGCCCGCACGAACTTTCCCGTCTCGATCGCGAACATGTTGCCGATGGCGCGGGCGTTCTCCCGTTTCAGCGCCTCGCCCGTGAGGATGATCGCGCCGGTATCAACGTCGTTGGGCGACGACTGCGTGGCAATGTAGGCGTCCTTCAGCAGCTCGGTTAGCACGTCGGTGTCGATCGTGTTGTCCTCGCGGTATGGCGTGAGGATGATCGGCGACTGCCAGAGCACCTCGCGGCCGACGACGACAGAGCTGACGTGCGGCGGCTCACCGACGAGCTGGATAAAGATCTTCGAGAACATCACGTGCGACGTCGCCGAGCCGATGTCCATACCGATCGTCACCAGCTCGACGTTGTGCATGCGCCAATCAAGCTGACGCGCGGCGATCTCCTCTTCCGAGAGGCCCTCCGCTGAGTGCTCGCCGAACTCGTCGTGCCAGTGGGCGGGGCCGCCGTCATGGGAGTGAAGTCCCATGAACATGCCGCTGTGGGTGTGTTCCTGCTCTGCCATCGTTTCTCGTCGTTGCTCCCGGCGCCGCCGCTGCTAGTGCGAGTGGCCGTGCTCGTGCTTGTGTTCGTGCTGGTGATCATGGTCGTGACCGTGGTCATGCTCATGATCGTGGTCGCCATGGCCGTGCTCGTGTGAGTGCTCTCCGTGGCTATGCGCATGGGCGTGAGCGTGGTCATAGCCTTCGGGCATGTGGAGATGGTCGCGGATGGCGCAGATCAGCGCGGCGTTGAGGTCCTTGCAGAGCACGTCGACCGTGCCGAAACCCGCCTCGCTCAGCCAGCCGAGGTGATCGTTCAGCGTCGCCGAGACCTCGTGGGGGCGGTGCGTGTTCAGCGCAGCCTCTTCGTCTCTCGCCGCCCAGGGCACGAGGTCGGCAAGCATCGGCTGCGCAGGGGCGACGAAGTCGAAATTCAGGACCATGCCGCCGTGGCCAAGAAGGCCGTAGAGCTCGCCGTAGAAGGTCTTGATCCGCTCCCCGTCGCCAATGTGATGCACGGAATGAGTCGAAATCGCGAAGTCGAACGGGCCGCTCACCGCTCCAAGCCACGCCGGCCGTGAGAGGTTCGCCTGCACGTACTCGACGCGGTCTCCGAAGCGGGACAGGCGCTTGCGGGCAGCGTCGAGCATGGCCAGCGATGTGTCGACGAGCGTGACGCTGGCGCCCTTGAAGTGCTCCAGCAGCACCTCATCGAGATCGCCCGGCCCGGCACCGAGGTTGATGTAGCGAAACTCCTGCTCCGGCAGCTTCGGCATCAGCGCACGGATCGTCACGTACTGGCGGCGACGCTCTACGCTGCGGTCCTTCTGACGTTCCTGCCACTGTGCAACGAAATCGTCGTCGTTCCAGTCAGCCTCACCGTGCTCGTGGTCGTGATGTTCGCCGGGGTCGTGCTCGTCGTGAGCTTCGTGGTCATGTTCGTGAGAGTGAGAGTGGCCGTGCTCGTGATGGGTAGTCATGCGCCTCGATCTCCGATTGAAGGATGTCTCGTCGAAAGAAATGGCGACTGCCCGCAAATGCAACCAGTCGCAACTAGTATGCGCGATCCACCAGCAACGGCGGAACCAGATCGTACCTACACCGTAGTGGCAATCCCCCGCGTCGCGCCACACTCGGACTCGGTGAAAAGTGCCGCCGGCTCCTAACGATCTTCCTTTGCGCGGGCCCGTCTGACACACTTCGGGAGGCTGGCGGAGGCGCCGGCACGGAGGACAGCACTGCTCGAGATCATGCTTCTTGTCGCGTTTGTCGTTCTCTTCCTCCTCCTCGTCCTCTTCGGCATGGCGTTGTATCAAGTCCTGATCCAGAACGGCCGTATCCTCGCTCGCCTTGACGCGGTCGAGGCCCGGGCGCCATGGGACGACGCGCGGCTCGGCATCGAGGCGTACGTGGCCAACCTCCCGGCGGGTGTGCCGGCGCCGGCGATCCAGTTGCCGGACCTCGGCGGCGTCCAGCGCACATTGTCCGAATGGCGTGGGCGGCGCGTCCTCCTTGTCTTCATGGACCCGAACTGCGTCTTCAGCCGCCGACTGCTGCCATCGCTCGTCGCGCTGATGCATGACCCCGTGGCCGGACGCCCGGAGCCCGTCATCATTTCGACCGGGGACCTCGAGGCGAATCGCAATCTCTTCGACGCGGCGGGGTTCACCAATCCAGTGCTGCTCCAGGAAGCGACAGAGGTTGCCGGCTCCTACAAAGTCGACGGCACGCCGATGGCCTATCTGATAAACGCGGACGGCACGATCGCAGCGGAAATCGCGGTCGGCATCCAGGCGATCCTCCTCCTCGCAGGTGACATCGCCGCTGTCAGCGACGCCACCGCCACGGAGTACGGCCCCGCGGGCGCACCCGACATCGCCGGAACGGCCTCCGTTCGAAGCGGGCTCCCGGTGGGGGCAACCGCGCCGCTCTTCCGCCTCCCGCGCCTCGATGGCGGTGAGCTGTCGCTGCTCGATTACCGCGGCCGCAGCCTCGTCCTTGTGTTCTTCGACCCGGATTGCCCGCCCTGCGACGAGCTGGCGCCTCTCCTGCAGGCCGCTCATGACGCAGAGCCGGGCCTGGCAATCGCGATGATCAGCCGGGGCGATCCGGCCGAAACTGCCGCGAAGTCAGCTGAATTCGGGTTCACCTTCCCTATCGGCATGCAGCGACACTGGGAAATTTCGCGTGAGTATGGAATATTCGCGAATCCGGCTGCATTTCACATCGATGAATGGGGTACAATCGGCGCTGAAGTTGCGATAGGGTCGGAACGCGTTATGGCGCTGGTTCATGCCGCTGTAAACGGTGCGATTCCTGAGCAACTTGACTGATGGCAGGCTTTCGTAAGTAGTGATGGAGTCAAATGGCCGAGAAGTTCGACGAATTTAGCAAACACCTGGCGAGGAAGCACTCACGCCGCGGCGCATTCAAGCTGTTCGGCGCGGGCATCATCGGCGCCGCTGCGGCCACTGCTTTCGGCCAGTCTGCCAGCGCCACTCCCTCCTTCAACCAGACCTACCCTCACTACAACGCCACGTTCCCGGACTTCAACGGCAACCCGAAGTTCAACGCAGTGAACCAGGCGCTCATCAAGACCGCTGAAGAACTCCAGAAAGTGGAGCAGAAGCTCAAGATCAAGATCTTCTTCCCCTGGTTCAAGTAGCGGCGCGATCTCACAAGCCTCTTGGCGGGTGATGCAGGCTCCCTGACACGGCCCCTCGTTTCCGTCGTACTGACGACGCGGGACCGGCCTCAGCTCCTTCCCATCGCCCTCGCCTGCTTTCAACATCAGAGCTATCAGAATCGGGAACTGATCGTCGTCGATGACGGCGATCAGTTTCCTGTTTCTGACGCCGACCTTCCCTCCGGCTCAGACCGCATCATCCGCGTCCCTTCCGGCACGCCGCTCGGCATCAAGCTCAACCACGGCTGTAACACCGCCCGGGGCCGCTTGATCATGAAGATGGATGACGACGACTGGTACGCCCCGACCTATCTCGAGACGTCCGTCAACGCGCTCATCGAAACGCAGCGCGTCGCCTGCCAGCCGGCTATCGTCTTCCACATGGGCTTCCTTTTCTTCGAGCTCAAGACCTGGCAGATCCACCAGTCAATCGAGAGCAACGCACCCGGCGCCACGCTGCTGTTCGCGAAGAATGACTGGCAGCGGCGCCCCTTCCGGCCGGTGCCTACCGACGAAGATGCCTGGTTCTACCGCGACCAGGTCCGGGCGGGCTCGCGCTTCCTGACCATCGACTCGATCGAGACCTTTGTCGCCATCCGGCATCGCGGGCATCGCGGCACCTTCGGTCACACCTGGACGTATCAGCTCGATGGCTCGACCCTCGAGCACTACCTGACGATGCGGCCGATCTATAAGAAGACCCCGGAAGAGATGTTCCCAGACTGGGCGCTCACCACCTACCGCTCGATCCACAACGAGCTCAACGCCGACGCCGAGCCCTCGCTCGCCGTCTCGAGGTAGCCTCGTCGTGTTTCCAAAGCTCTTCGGCCGCAAGCCGCCTACCACCGCTACCAACGCATCCCAGTACCGTGAGCGCGTCCTGATCCTTACTCCGGTGAAGAACGCGCAATACGCGCTGCCGCGCTACTGGGAACTGCTCTACAGCCTGACCTACCCGCGGGAGCTGATCTCCCTCGGCTTCCTCGAGAGCGACAGCACCGACCCGAGCTTCGAGATGCTGCGCCAGAAACTTCCCTTCCTGCAGCGTGACTTCCGCAATGCGCTGCTCTGGAAGCACGACTTCGGGTACAAGATCCCCGACGGGATGGACCGACACTACGAGCCGATTCAGATCGAACGCCGCAAGGTCCTCGCCCGAAGCCGCAACCATCTGCTCTTCCACGCGCTGGACAATGAGGAGTGGGTGCTCTGGCTCGACGCCGACCTCCGCGAGTATCCCCCGGACGTGATCGAGCAAATGCTCGCTACCGGCAAGCAGGTCGTTCACCCGCACTGCGTCCGAGAGTACGGCGGCCCGACCTGGGACCAGAACGCCTGGGTCGACCAGGGCTCCCGCTACATGGACTCGATGCGCGACCAGGACCTCGTCCGCCTCGACACGGTCGGCGGTACCATGCTGCTCATCCGCGCCGACCTGCATCGCGACGGCCTCGTCTTCCCACCGTACCTGCACGGCATCGCTAACGACCGCGTCCGCGCCGGCCGCGGCGAAGTCGAAACCGAGGGCCTGGGCATCCTTGCCAACGACATGGGCATCGAGTGCTGGGGGATGCCAAACCTGGAGATCCTGCATCAGCCCTTCTGACTCATCGCTGCCCAGCCTGCTGCTGATCGCGACCGTTTACCCGGACACCACCGGAAACGGCCTCGCGATGCGCGCGGGCATGTTCCTCGAGGCTCTCGCCCAGACTCACCGCGTATCCCTGCTTATCGTGCCGCTGCACAACAGCCGCACACCAACCTCAGACGCTCATATCGCCCGGCACTGCGCCGAGGTCTTCGTCGTCGAGCCTCAGGTGACGCAACTCGGCGGCGCCGCGACGCAGCCAGGCCTCGTGCGTTTGCTCGCCGGCCAGACGAAAGCCTGCGCCGCTGCGATCGGCGCGACGACCTTCGACGTGATCCAGGCGCAGCGGATCTACACCGCACCGCTGGCGCTAGGTCTCGCACACACAACCGCCTCCGGCCGAGCACGCCTTCACCTCGACCTGGACGACCGCGAATCGGTGACCCACGCCCGCATCGCTGACCTGCTCCGCCACAACCTCAAGAAGGCCGCGTCGGACCATGAGGCGGCGGAGGCAGCAGCGTACACACGGGCAGAGCAGGAGCTGTTGCCGCGATTCGACCGCCTCTACGTCTGCTCGACCGCCGATGCAGAGGCGGTGACCGCTTCTGTTCCCGGCAGTGCGGTCCGCGTCGTCCCCAACGCATTGCGACCGCCGCTTCGGATCCCGGAGCGGCTCACGACGCATCCCTTCCGTTTCCTCTTCGTCGGCAGCCTCAACTACTACCCGAATGAAGACGCCGTCCGCTTCTTCTG
>JBFWZE010000016.1:0-9452 GCA_050185685.1 Dehalococcoidia bacterium | reverse complement strand
GTGTCGCGGCCTTCGATCGCGGCACGGATGCGGGCGACGGCGTCGTCCTCGTAAGGCACCCACCAGCTCGCGCCCTCGAACAGCTCACTGATCCAGCTACCCGACTGGGTCAGGGCCGGCATCTCCCGACTGGACACCAACGAGGCGATGTCATCATCGAGGTAGGCCTCGTAGGCGCTGTGGCGGGGGGCGATGAGACGAAGACCGGCTGATGCAGACTGGATCATCGAGAGGTCCCAGCCCTCACCGAACGACAGGCTGATGTAGTGCGTCCCCATCGCATAGACGCGAGGCATGTCGGCGTCGGGGAAGATGTCGTAGATGAAGTGGACCGGTGCTGCCTGGTCCAGGCGCTTGCCGGTGCGCTCCTCGGCCAGCTCGATCTCCCACTTGAGGTTCGCGATTGAACCGGGGTTGTAGGCGCCGACTTTGCAGATCAGGATCGCATCGTCTTTCGGCGTTGTCGCCTGAAGCCACGCCATGAGCAGGCCGGGGAAGTTCTTGCGCGCGCCGAGCTCTGAGACGTTGAGGAACCTCACCGCGTAGGAGCTGAGCGGACGTCCCGATGCATCGTTCAGGTTGAGCGGTGGAACGCCCGGCCGAAAGAGGTCTGTGCGGACGCCGAGGGGACAGAGCCGCAGCTTCGACTCCGGCACGCCGCTGTTGATCCAGGCCTGCCGCGAGTGCTCGGTTGGCAAGACGATCAGGTCGGACGCCTCGTGCGCGGCAACCCAGCCAGCCGGGATCCGTGTCGCCTCGAACATCGTGTAGTTGATGTTGGCCCGAGCGCGGTCCGCCCTCACCTGTGCAGGAAAGCAGAAATGAAGGACGCTGCCGGCGTCGACGGGCCTGGTCAGCGTCTCGTACCAGGGGTCGCGCTGCTCGTATGGCAGCAGGACGGGGCCCCACTCCGGCATGCCCTCCAGCTCCACCGCGACGCCCTTTGCGCTCAGCGCCCGCGAGAACTGGCGCACGTGGTTGTCGTAGCCGCTGGGCCCGAGAAATGGCCCCCGAATTCGCACTGCTTTCGCCATGAGCCGAGTATGGCATACCGTCACGTCACGACCGAGAGTTCGAATGATGGCATGATGCGTGGCAGCACGAACTGAGAGGACACCATGCCGGCAATCCGCGTCATCGAGGCGTTTCGAAACCTCTTCTACAGCCCCTTCTACGTCACACACGCTCTCGGCCTCTTCGAAGCAGAAGGGCTCGATGTGACCATGCAGCCTCGCGATGCGGGTGAGAGCGTCGTCGAGCTTCTCGGCGCGGGCAGCTTCGACGTTGCTCTGACCGGCATCATGCGCAGTCTCGTCGCAGCGGATGAAGGAGAGTCGGACTACCCGGTTGCCTTCGCCGAGGTAAACAGCCGCGACGGCTTCGTCATGCTGTCCCGCCAGCGCTTCGACAACTTCCGCTGGGGCGATGTCGAGGGCCACACCGTCATCAGCTTCCGCGAGCCGCCAACTCCCTGGATGTCCCTCCTGCGCGCCTTCAAGAACGAAGGCGTCGACGTATCGAAGGTCGACCTGTCAGTCGAGCAGCCTATCCCCGACGCGATTGAGGCCTTCAAGCAAGGCTACGGCGACTTCATCGAGCTGCCAGAGCCCTTCGCTGAGATGCTGATCTCCGACGGCGTCGCTCATCTGGCGGCGCCGATGGGCCGACATGTCGGCGTCGTGCCGTATTCCTCGTTCGCTGCGACGCGGGCGTTTCTGACCACCCGCCACGACGACATCCTGGGCTTCACACGTGCCCTCTACGCCGGGCAGCGCTGGATTACGACGCACGGTCCCGCCGAGATCGCTCCCCTTGTCGCACCCTACCTGCCCGGTTTTGGCGTCGATCTTCTGATCCCCGGCGTCGAGCGCTACCAGGCGCAGGAGACCTGGGCTGCCGATCCGCTGCTGCGGCCGGAAGGCTTCTACCGCCTGCAGGACATCCTGCGCGAGGGTGGTTTGATCAAGGGCGAGCACCGCTATGAGGACCAGGTCTCGACGACGTTTGCCGACGCCGTGATGCTCGAGAGCCCGGGCGGCGCCTAGCCGTACACCGTGGTCGGGGCCGGCGCACCGGTCAGCCGCCGATCCTCACGGTGTCGACGGCGTCCTGGATTGCGCGCAGGATCGAAAGCGCTGTGAGCCGGCCGGTCTTCGGGTTCTCGCCGGGGATGTTCTCGATGCGCACCTCGAGGCGGCCGAACTCGCCCTCGACTTCGATCAGGTGGCAGTTGCGTGTCAGGCCGGGCACGGCCGTGATATTCACCTCGGTGCGGTCGGGGCCGATGCCAGCGAGGCTCAGGGCGGCAGAGACGTTGAGGTTGTCGGGAAAGCCCTTCACCGCGTCTCGCGCCGGGCCGGTGAACAGCAGGCGCTCTTCCTCGAGACCGGCGAGGCTGATCCCCCGCTCAGCGAGAAACGGCGCGCCTTCGAGAGCACGCGGCGGCTTGCGGCTCGTGAGGCGGACGAAGTCGACCTGCCCCATGCAGGCGCCTTTCACGGCATCGAGCCCGGCGATCGCGCCGGACGGCAGGATGAGGCGGCAGCCCTTCGCCCGTGCCAGCTCGAACAGCTCTACGTGGTCGAGCAGCGCCCCGATGCTGATCACGATCAAGTCTTTGCCCGCGGCGAAGGTCGCCTCCGCGAGCGACGGGACGACGTGGCCACCCGCCGCCTCGACGACGATGTCGGCGCGCTCCAGCAGCGCAGGAAGCTCGAGAAGCGGCGGCGGTGACTTCAGCGTCTGTAGGAAGCCTGAGGCTTTCGCCTGGTCGCGGCTGACGACGCCGGCGACTTCGACTGGCAGGCGCCCCTCGTCGACCGCCTGCACCACAGCGCGGCCGATCGCGCCCAGTCCCACCATACCGATCCGTTTTCGAGACGAGTTCATGACCCCAGTCTGACCGATCCCGCGGCAACCGTGAACTGGTTGAGTTTTCTGATTGACGTGACGCCCGCGCTCTCCTAACGTCACGGCATGCTGGACACAATCATCACAGGCGGCCAAGTTGTAACTCCCCAGGGCGTCGGCGCATGGGACATCGGCATCGAGGGCGAACGCATCGCGGTTCTCGGCCTGCCGGGCACGCTCCGCGCGGACGGTGCGAAGGTCATCGACGCGACGGGCAAGGTCGTCGTCCCCGGCGGCGTCGATCCCCATTGCCACCTCGCCCACTCAATCATGAGCCATCCCGACGACCCCGGCCTCACGATGGGTCCCGAGGACGACACCCGCGGCATGGCCCACGGCGGCACGACCACCCACATCGACTTCGCCTACGTCCAGCCGGGCACGAACATCCAGGATGTTGTCGAGGCGCGCGCGGCTCGCTGGCGGGGCAACAGCCACACCGACTACGCCTTCCACGTTACGCTCTGCGGCCACCTCGACCTCGAGGTCTTCGAGCAGATCCCGGACGCAATCAAGGCAGGCTATCCCAGCTACAAGGTGTTCACCACCAGCATCCTGCCCCCGGACCCGCGCCGGATCAGCAACAAGATCGACTTCGGCCGGATCGGCTTCGCGATGGAGAAGGTCGCGGCGAACGGCGGCCTGATGGTCGTCCACGGCGAAGACGACGACCTCGTGCAGTTCAACTACGAGCGGTTCAAGGCGGAGAACCGGATGGAGGGCACCAACCTCGCCCTCGTCCACACCAAGGTCTCCGAGGACCTTGCCTTCCACCGCATCACGCGACTGGCGCAGGCCACCGGCGCCGCGGTCTACTTCGTCCACACCTCCGCCGAAGAAGGCGTCAAGGCAATCGCCGAGGCGCGCGCCAACGGCCAGCCGGTCTACGGCGAGACGCTGCACCAATACTGCTGCTTCAACCAGGAGTACTACGCGCAGCCCCGCGGCTTCTGCTCTCACACGTACCCGTCGCTGAAGTTCCCCGAGGACCAGCTCGCTCTTTGGAACGGCCTCGTCAAGGGCGGCCTCGCGACACTCGCCACCGACGAGTACCCGACGACGCTCGAGAAGAAGCTGCGCGGCAAGAACATCGACAACGTCACAGGTGGGAACGTCGGCGCCGAAGCGCGCATGGGCATCGCCTGGAGCGAAGGCGTCGTCAAGCGTGGTATGACCCTCGAACGTTTCGCCGAGATTACGTCAACCAACGCGGCGAGGATCTTCGGCCTTTACCCCAACAAGGGCGCGATCGCCGCAGGCAGCGACGCCGACATCGTCTTCATCGACCCGAGCATCAAGAAAACCCTGACGAAGGACGACTTCCACGTCACCGACTACAGCCCGTGGGAGGGCTGGGAGGTCAGCGGCTGGCCCGTCTTTACCATGCTGCGCGGCAAGGTGATCGTCGAGAACGGGCAGCTCTATAGCGACACAAGCTACGGCCGCCAGTTCGCCACACGCAAGATCGACGCCAACATCCTCGAACGGCCGCTGCTCTAGCTGGAGCTCATGAGTAGTGCCGCGTCATCGGCGGGCCGTGCACGCTTCGGCGGCGGCGGGCGGCGCGCGAGCAGGAAGAAGACCGAGCCCAGTGCCGCAAGCACAGCGAGAATCGTGAAGCCGGTCTCGTAGCCGCCGGTCGCATCCGCTAGGAAGCCGGCGATCAGCGGGCCGCTGATGTTGCCGAGCACAGAGATCATCGACGAGAAGCCCATGATCACGCCGAAGGAACGACGCCCGAAGTAGTCAGCGCGGATCGCCTGCATCAGCGGCCCGCGCAGCCCCCAGGCGACGCCATGGAGCACCGCGAACCCGACAACCATCGGGAAGGAGACGGCGTAAGCAAGCAGGATCAGGCCGACCGCGTGCATCGCCATACAACCCATCGCCAGCATCCGCTTGTCGAAGCGGTCGCCAATCGCACCGCCGATCAGCAATCCGGTCACCTGGAAGAACGTCATCATCGTCACGGCGAGCGCCGCGGTCGAGAGCGAGTACCCGAGCTTCTCGTTGAGCTGCGCAATCACGTGGACGTTGACCGCAGCAACGATAAGCAGCGCCGACGCGTGGCCGAGCGAGATGAGCCAGAACGCAGGCGTCCGCACCGCTTCTTTCACCGTGAAGTCGGTCTCCGCAAAGGTCAGCGCCGACGCCCCACCGGCTGCATGACTCGCGTTCTCCGGCCGGATACCGTCTACGAACTCGCCGTAGGGCTCCGGCCGCTGCCGCACGAGCTGGCACAGCGGCAGGCCGACGGCGAGAGCGACGATACCGGAGGCGAACGCGGTGTTGCGCCAGCCGAACTGGTCGAGGAAGAACGCCATCACCGGCACCATCAGCCCGCCGGCCGCAAAGCCAAGCGACACGGTCGACAGTGCCCGCGCCCGGCGCTTCTCGAACCAGTTCACGATCGTCACGGTTACCGGGAAGAAACCGCAAAGGTTCGTTCCGAGGGCGATGGTCAGGGAGGCGGCGTAAAAGGTGAAGAGGCTGTTGACCTGGCTCATGAACATGAGGCCGGCGCCAAACATCAGCACGCCGACGCGCATATTTGCCCTCGCGCCGAAGCGGTCGGCCAGCCAGCCCTGCAGCGGCCCCAGCAGACCACTTTCGACCTGCTCGAGGGAGTAGCCCGCAGAGAGCGCTGTCTTGCTCCAGCCGAACTGGTCTCGCCAGAGGACGACGTAGGCGGAGTATGACCGCTGGATCAGCAGCGCGGTCAGGAACTGCATCGTGAAGCCGGTAGCCACCAGCCACCAGCCGTAGAAGATGCGGGTTCGCAGTCGATGGAGCAGGGTGGGACTCCTCACCGGCACGACTGCCTGGCGAGGCCGAACCGAATCGGCGGAACGCAGACAGGCATTACGCCAATTGAGCGTCCGCTAACCGTACCGTGTGTTCTCCCTATGGGCTATTCGAGGACGAAGTACCGAGCTGATTCGGCGGCTAGGCGCCAGATCGAAGCAGCTTCCGGTGCTCTACCTTCGTGCACTTGTCCATGACCACGTCGAGGCCGGCGGCGCGGGCTTTGGCGGCGGCCTCCTCGTTGACGATGCCGATCTGCATCCAGACCGCCTTCGCCCCCGCCTCGATCGCGTCATCGACGATCGGCGGTACAAGCTGAGGCAGGCGGAAGATATCGACGATGTCCACCTTTTCCGGCAGGTCGCGGACCGTGTCGTAGACCGGCATGCCGAAGATCTCCGTCTCGTTCGGGTTGACGAGGTAGACCTTGTAGCCGGCATCGATCAGATAGCGGGCGATGTCGTTGGACGGCCGCGTCGGGTTCGACGAAACGCCGACCACGGCGATCGTCTTCGCGTCCCGCATGAGTTCTACCGCGTGCTCCATGACTTCCTCCGCTGCTGATGTGTGAGTTCCATTATCGGCCCCCAAGGGGCGCATGGGTGGCCGTCGCGAAAATGATGGCGGTGGAATGGATCCCGGCCCTCGGAAACACAGACTTGCGAGTCAGGAATGATGAAACTTGTGCGGCCGAGGAGACGACAGGATGGAGTCGCTGAAGGAAATCTTCCTCCCTGACGTTCCCGTGCTGGAGATCATCCTGCGCGGGACGGTCACTTACCTGGCGATTTTTGTGCTGCTGCGTGTCATCGTGAAGCAGTCCGCCGGCGCCCTCAATCTCGCAGACCTTCTGCTCATCGTCCTCATCGCCGATGCCGCCCAGAACGCGATGGCAGGCGAATACAACTCGGTCGGCGATGGCGTCATCCTCGTTCTGACGCTCGCCTTCTGGAACCTCGCGATCGACTTCGTCAGCTTCCACTGGCAGCCGTTCGGCAACTGGACGCATCCGCCGCCGGTCAAGCTCATCGAAAACGGTACGCTGAACCGCCGCAACATGCGCAGGGAGCTCGTCAGCTATGAAGAGCTCATGACTCATGTCCGCAAGGCCGGCGGCCACGAGATCAGCGAGGTCGAAGCCGCACTCGTCGAGGGCAACGGCGAGATCTCGGTCCTGCTCAGGCCGGGCGGGCCGCAGTCCTCCGAAGACGAGACGACCAGGGCGGCCGCCGGGTAAGCAGCTCGTCCGGGCGGCGTGCTAGAGGAACCTGCTGACTGCCTCGCGGAAACGGTCAGGCTGCTCCAGGTGCACCCAGTGGCCGGCATCGGGAATTTCGACAAGCAGCGAGCCGGGGATCTGCTCGTGCATGCGTGCCGCCACCGGGCCGGTCAGCAGCGGGCTGTCGGCACCGCGCACGATCAGCGTCGGGACGGCGATCTTCGGCAGATACTCCCAGGCGTCCGGTCGCTCGTACTTCAGGACGAGGTTGCGGTCACGCTTCCAGGTGAGGCCGCCTGACGCGTTCGGCTTCGTCAGGTGCACGGCGTCGTGCTCGAGAATCGCCTCTGACGAACGGGGCTGCCGGCTGCGAATCCGCTCGACCACCGCTGCGAGGTCGGGGTAGTCGTCGGACTCGCTCTTGTAGCGCACGAACATGGTCGCCGAGCCCGGGTTCACCGCATCGGGGTCCATCTCGACAATCAGCAGCCGCCGCAGTCGCTCCGGGTGTCTGCTTGCGTAGATGAACGAGTTCTTGCCGCCGGCGGAATGGCCCATAAGGGTGAGGTCGCGCAGATCGAGCGCCTCGATAACACCGGCCAGCTCGGCGACATAGTCCTCCAGGTGGTAGGTGTCCGCCCAGGGGCTGTCGCCGTGGCCGCGGTGGTCGAGGGCGATAACGTGGTACCGGTCACGCACCGCCGCGGCGAAGCCGTCCCAGTTGCGGGCGCAGTCCTGGAGCCCGTGCAGGAGCAGCAGCGCCGGCAGCTCCGGGTTGCCCCAGTCCACCGCGTGCAGACGCAGACCGTGCGACTCGATCCAGATTGACTGCGGTTCGACCTCGTTCGTCATATTGAGTCGCGAGCGTTGGCGGGCTCGGCACGGCCGGCGGAGCGGAACGGGTGCGGCGGGTAGCCCATCTTCTGCTGGAAGGACTGGTCGTAGTGCTCGTTGACGCCCCAGCTGAACACCTTGGTCGGCGTCACCTCGATGCGGTACTGGAAACTGTCGTCCGGGTTCGTCGGGTCTTCGACGGCAACGGCACGACCGCGGACCTCAACACCCTTATTGCCCTCCGGCTCGCGCGTGTCCCAGATCACCGCGACCCACTCGTTCTGCTGGACCTGACGGAACTTGTAGGAGCGCTTCATCTCCCAGCCGGGAATGATCACCTTGCCGTTCTCGACGAAGGCGCGGCCGGGGACGACGTGGGGGTGACCGTCCGGCGTTGCGGTGGCATAGCGCGCGAACTTGAGGTCGTTGATATAGGCGAGCTCAGCTTCGGTAAACATCGTGTCCTTCCCGTGAGTAGTGGGCACATTCTGCCATGCCCTGGCGGTTGAGAAGAGGGACTCTGCTCACATTGGATACCGAGGCGCAATTTGGTTGACTGGGAAACTATGATGTGAGAAAGATACCGCTATTGGCCACATGAATACTGCCTGGAGGCTCTTATGACCCTCGCATACCGCAACGACGAGCTGCTGCACATGGTTGATCCCGTCAAAGCGACCGTCGACCGCCGCGCCTTCTTCGACAAGGACATCTATCAGCTGGAGATGGAGCGCATCTTCGCCCGGTCATGGCTCTTCATGTGCCACGACTCGCAGATTCCCAACCCCGGCGACTTCTTCATGACCTTCATGGGCGAAGACCGCGTGATCTGCGTCCGGGATAACGACGGCCTGCCCCAGGTGCTGATCAACAGCTGCCGTCACCGCGGCAACGCCGTCTGCCGGGCCGAAGAAGGTCATGCGACCAGCTTCATGTGCACCTACCATGGCTGGACCTACGACCTGAAGGGCAACCTGGTCGGCGTCCCCGGCTTCAAAGAGGTCTATCACGAAGAGCTCGACCGCGAGAGCTGGGGCCTGATCAGGGCGGCACAGGTCGACACCTACAACGGCTTCATCTTCGCGAACATGGACCCCGAGGCGCCGAACCTGCCGGACTACCTTGGCGAGGTCGGCCGCATCAGCCTCGACATGGTGGCGCAGCGCAGCGACAAGGTACAGATCCTGCCGGGCGTTCAGAAGTACACGATCCCGTGCAACTGGAAGCTCTCCGTCGATAACGTCTGGGACTGGTACCACGCCACGATCAGCCACGCCTCCGCGTTCCAGGCGGGCTACGGCCGCCCGCGAGCCCGTGGCGCGAAAGAGGACCCGAAGATCGCGGCGACCTCGGGCAATCAGCTCGGCTGGGACCAGATGGTGCTCCTCGGCGAGTACGGCCATGCGATCAGCGGCCCGATCTTCGGCGAAGGACGCAAGGGACCGGCGATCATCGATGAGAGCTGGCGTGAGCGGCCGCAGGCGAAAGAAGCGCTGGGGCCGGTGGGAATCCGCTCCCGCGGCCACCCGAACATCTTCCCGACGATGTGGATCACCAACACCCAGATCAGCATCCGTCACCCCAAGGGGCCGAACACGACGGAGATCTGGTGGTACTCGCTGATCGACGAGAGCCTGCCGCCGGAGACCAAGGGCATGTTCGCCGCACGCTTCTCGCACACCTT
>JBFWZE010000015.1:16167-36495 GCA_050185685.1 Dehalococcoidia bacterium | reverse complement strand
TCTGGAGCGGGGGACGAGACTCGAACTCGCGACAGCCTGCTTGGAAGGCAGGTGCTCTACCAACTGAGCTACCCCCGCTCGGGGAATTCAAGTATAGCCCAGCCCTCGCGCTAGCCGGAGGGGCTGAGCTCAGACACCCGACATGGTCACCGGATGCCGGGGGATGACCACGCCTAGCTGCCGCCGCGTGCCGCCTTGAGGTTTGCGAGGAGAGCGTTGATCAGCTCGTCCTCCGCAGTCTGATAGGCCTCGAAGGCCTGGGCGCGCTGGGCACGCAGCCCTTCGAGGCGGGCGAGGTCCTGGATGTCGGTCGTCGCCGGCGCCGCGGTCTCCAGCTTGTCGATGATCACGTCGGTCTCGTCGCGAATACGGCGCATCTCAGCCACCCACTCGCGGCGCTTGCGTTGGAACCTGTCGAAGGGACCTTCGGTGATCATTGGCTTCCGTTCTAGCGCGGGCCTGTGTAGTCGCGCGGATGGCCCCAGGTGTTGTCGCGAGTGAAACCGGCGACGATGTCGTCGGAGAAGATCTGCTGCGCTTCCAGCGGCCCATCAAGACGTGGCTGGTAGAAGCTCGACCACCACATCTTGTCGTAGTAGTAGTGGTGGTTGAGCCCCTCTTCTTGCTGATAGGCGTGGAAGCGGATGTATTCGTCGCGGTCGCTCGGCGCCGCCGGCAGCAGCGTCGAGGCCGCGCCCTTCTTGCGCTTCGTCAGGGTGTAGATGCGCGGGTCGGGCTCGAGCTCAATGACGCGGCCGATCAGCTCCTCAGCGGCCGCCTCCAGCTCGCCCTCGTTCGGCTTCACCCGCATGCGGTAGAGGCTGAGGCGCCACATCGACTGCGGCGTCCAGACCATGTCGCGAGAGACGCCGACGGTGAAATCCGGCTCGTCGATCTGCTCCACTTCAGCCGGCGATGCGAGGGCTGCGTTGACCTCGTCCCAGAACGACGCCGGTTCGTTCGCGGCGAGCTGGTCGGCGCCGGACGCGTCGCGCGCCGCGGCGAGGAGGAGGTATTCGACCGTGCCGGGCAGCGGGTCGGAGAAGAACGAACCGGACTCTCGCCGCCGGACCACGACATAGAAGACGACGTCGTTGGCGCCGGCATGCATTCGCTCTACTTGAGCAGCCGCTGCCGTCTCGAAGCGACCGGCTTCAGCCTCTTTCACCCGCAAGCGCATGGCTCGAACAACCTGCATGTACCGCTCTCCTCAAGGATCCGCCAGGAATCTAGATATGAAGTATCGGTTCGGATTCTAGCGGATCGCGTGCTGACGATCTCGGGCTCGTGAACAAAAATTCGCCCACGCCTCGCCGGCCTATGTTCGTCTTCGGCGCTCGAGGGCCGGTTGCACAGCCCCGACAACCTGAGTCTTCACATCTCTTTCCCCGATATTTTCAGATACCGATGTTACTTTGAATGGTCGACTTTAGAAAGCGGTTGCTTCGATATTTAGGAACCGGTTGGAGTTGACGAGTATTTCGTCAGAGACGATGGTGCAAGGAGGTAGAACATGGAGCCGTGCCAAGCTCAGCGGTTGGCGGTCACCAATTTTGAAGAACAGCTTCGAACGATTTCACGAGGCTTGAGCCGTTACGAGCACCTCCGCACCCAACCCACCTTCGCGCAGCAACGACGAAAGACCGAGCTCCAACGTAGACGCACAGATTTGGAGCGCGAGCAGCGGATCGCCCGTGCCCGTCTCCGGGACTGCGAGAAAGAGCTGCGCAGGAGCACCTAGGCGACCGCTGCCCTCGTCACCCAGCCGACCGGCCATGCCTCACCAAGGCGGTCGCAACCTCCACCTTCGTTCGGACATACCCACGCAGACCACAGGCGCATTAAAATTGACAGTGCTCCGGGCGCAGCCTATGGTGGCAACCTGAGAGCAGAGAGTCCCACCGCGCCGTGATCTACCTCGACAACGCCGCCACAACGCCGCTCCATCCGAAGGCACTGGAGGCAATGCTGCCCTTCCTGACGGGCGGCTACGGCAACCCGTCGGCCACCTACTCGCTCGCCCGCCAGTCGCAAAAGGCAATCGATGATGCACGCAAGGCGACGGCTGCGGTGCTCAACTGCCGCCCCTCCGACATCGTTTTCACCAGCGGCGGCACCGAGTCGATAAACGCAGCGCTGCGCGGCGTCGCGTTCGCTCAGCAGAAGGCCCGCGCCGGCAACCACATCGTCACGACCCAGGTCGAGCACCACGCTGTAGTCAACACCTGCAATCAGCTCGAGCAGTTCGGCTTCGAGGTCACCTACGTGCCCGTGGACCGCCTCGGCCGCGTCGACCCTGAGGCAGTCGCCGAGGCAGTCAACGAACGCACGACTCTTGTCTCCGTCATGCTGGCGAACAACGAGGTCGGTACGATTCAGCCGGTCGAGCAGGCCGCAAAGCTGGTCGCCGACCGTGCGCGCAGCCTCCGAAAGCGCATCCCGTTCCACACGGACGCGGTCCAGGCGCCCGGCCTCCTTCCCCTCGACGTCGATGCTCTCGGTGTCGACTTGCTCAGCCTCAGCGGCCACAAGTTTGGCGGGCCCAAGGGTTCCGGCGTCCTGTTCCTGAGGCGCGGCATCCCCTACGTTTCGCAGATGACCGGCGGTGGCCAGGAACGCCAGCGGCGCGCTGGCACGGAAAACGTCGCCGCGATCGCCGGACTTGCCGTCGCCCTCGGCATCGCTGAGTCCGAGCGCCCGCGCAAGGTCGAAACCTGCACCCGTCTGCGGGATCACCTCATCGAAGGCCTCCTTGATGCCGTAGCGGACTCGCGCCTCAACGGCGACCGCGACGAGCGCCTCGCGAACAACGTCAACATCAGCATTCGCGGCGTTCGCGGCGACCAGCTCATCCTTGCGCTCGACAAGGCCGGCATCGCCGCCAGCTCCGGCGCCGCTTGTGGCATGTCGTCGTGGGAGCCGTCACATGTGCTGCTCGCGATGGGGCTATCAATGCCCGATGCGGTCGGCGGCCTCCGCCTCAGCCTCAGCGCCGATACGACAGAGGCTGAGCTCGACGAGGTCATTCACGCCCTGCCCCCAATCGTCACGAAGCTGAGGGGCCACAGCCGCTAGCGAATCTCGCCACCGTATGATTGCCGGGTGACATCAGACCCCGGGTTCCTCGCATTCCGCGACGTCCTCTACGATTCTCTTGCCGGCGCCGCGCCCGCGGTTGGTGACTCCTCACCAATGGATGTCCTGCGCCGCGTCTCCGTCGCCGCTTTCCGTGCCGCTCCAGAGATCCAGCCTGCGTTGAGGCCACTCAACGACATCGCCGCAGCCGCGACCCTCGAACTCGCGGTGCAGGCCGCCCAGGCGCACTACAGCGACGCCACCGCCTTCAGCGAGGCGATCTACTTCGCGCGCTGCCTCGGCCGCGATGCCGGCCAGACGCTGCGTCTGCTCGCGGGGCGCGTCTACCTACTTGAGGCCTTCCTTCCCGAAGAGGCGTACGAGGAGCTGGCCACCGACCGCCTCACAATCCTCGAGCTCGCGAACTTCCACCGCGGCTGGCTCGACCCGATGCGCCTCGAGGGCTCACTCAACCTGATTCGACTCTGGCGCCAGGAGTACGTCTCGCTCTACGAGGCGGCCCATGACGCCTACCACCGCGAAATCGCCGCGATCTTCGAGCAAATGGAGGACCTGCGCGTTCCCGCCATCGCCCTGCAGCGCCTGAACGGGCTGCGCCGCCTCGGTCCCGCGGTTGCGTTGCACGCGCTCGAGCGCCAGCAGTTCCTAGACCGCCTGTTCCCGTGCCCGTCGACGGTCTCGATGCTCGCCGGCTCACTGGCGACGAGCCCGTTCTGCCCCGAGTGTGGCTTCCGGCTGGGATCAGATGCACCGGTAGAGGACGCACGCCAGGTCGTAGCAGCGATCAATCGCGGCCTCGCGAATCAGCAAGCGCGCCTCGCACGTCGCGTAATCGGCCGGCTGCTCTCCCGTCCGGCCGCCGAGTCCGAGGCGAAGCTGCAGCGCTTCATCGAGGTCGTGCAGGCAAGCGACCTCCACGGTCTTGCCGCCGTACTCGACGACGAGGTGATCGCCTTCCTCGACGACCTGCTGTCTGAGGGCGAAGCAGCCAGCCTGCTCAGTCGCCTCGCTCGCGCCTTTCCGGCCGTCGACGCCGGCAATCTGGACGCCGCGGTGGAGGAATTTCGCCGCCTGCTGACGGATGAAACGGCGCGCGAGGGTATAGTCAGATTGAGGAGCCCCGCAGAAAGCCGGCCCTCAAGACGAACGGAACAACCATGACAGACTTCGTCATCGCCGGTCTCGGCAACCCGGGCACGGAGCACGCCGGGCAGCGCCACAATGTTGGCTTCTGGGCCGCCGACCGGCTTGCCAAACGCCACGGCATCTCGCTCAAGACCGGCAGTAACGCCTGGACCGGCAAGGGACGCATCCTCGAGACCGAGGTCGCGATCATCAAGCCGCGCACCTGGATGAACAAGAGCGGCCAGGCGATTGCACCCCTGCTGAAGAAGGAAGGACTCCCGCCGGAGAAGCTCATCGTCCTCTACGACGAGCTCGACCTGCCGGAGGGCCGTCTCCGCATCCGGCCGAAGGGCGGCGCCGGCGGGCACAACGGCCTCAAGTCGATCATTGCCTCCTGCGGCAGCAGCGACTTCGGCCGCATCCGTATCGGCATCGGCCGACCCTACCACAACGGTGTACCGACCTGGGACGGGGAGCACGTCATGCGCTACGTCCTCGGCGACCCGCCGAAGCAGAGACGCCTCGTCCTCGACGAGGCGGTTGAGCGAGCCTGCGACGCGATCGAGGCGATCATCGCCCGGGGCTGGGAGCGCGCGATGGACGTCTACAACCGCAACGAGGAGCCGGCGGAGCAGAAGTGAGCGAGGACGTGGCGGGCAGCCGCCTCCGCGTGGCATTGAGCTCCCGCCAGCGCCAGGCGATCATCAACGACCGCGAGCGCGGCTGGATGAAGGACCTGCACTCGCTGGGCGTCAACGCCGGACACCACCCCTTCCTCGATGCGGGCAACAGCGAAATCATCGAAGCCCGTTTCTTCGAACACCTGCGTCGCGGCGTACCCTGCGAGCGCAACCTGGCGCAGCCAGAACTGGCGGCGCTGCGAGAGTCCCTGTCATCGCTCGCCGTTGACCGCCTCGTCATCGTCTTCAGCCCGAATCCCGGCGTCCTGGGCGCCTTCATGGCGGACAGCAGCCGCATCCTTCCCCGTCTCGACGTCCTCGCCGAGCACTGCGGCTACGAGCTGGCCGTGATGGCCGTCGATTCCGAGCACGGCCTGTCGCTCGAGCGCAGTAACTACACGGACTCTGGCGAATACGTTGCCGGCGGCGTCGTGCTGCTGCGCGCGTGGGGAGACTTCGCGCCAACCTCGTAAGCGGCTGTAATGCAGTCTTTAACGCATCGCATCTCGCGGTGAGATGGCCGTGTCATGTCCGTCTCTACACTACGATCATGAATACGAACGGACCGGTCGAACTGAAGATAGGCATGCTGGTGTTCACCTCCGACGGTGACGAGTTGGGCCGGGTCCGGGCAATAGACGGCGACTGCTTCCAGATCGACATCCCGGTGCGGATGGACTTCTGGCTGAAGAAGAACGCCGTCGCCAGCACCGAGTTCGGCGTCGCCCGCTTGAACCTCCCGAAGGACGCCTTCAACCAGCATACGGACCGCGACACCGGACATACCGGCATCGATACCGAGCACCCTGGCATCCACGAAGGTCACCCGGACGTCGACGGCCACACCGGCATCCACCGCCACTGAACGCAGCTTCGCCCAGCAGGCGCCAGGCATTACAATGGAGTGCAGGGCCCCCACATCGGGTGAGGGGCCGTTTTGGCGTTTGTCTTGGACCTAAAGGCACTTCTCCCGCAGATTCGCAGCAGCCTGGGGCGTGCAGCCGCCGCGCCGGGTGCGCCGCTGCATATCGGCGCCGGCGACGCAGCCAAACCTGCGATCATCGCCGGTATCGCCCAGGAAGCCTCGGCCCCCGTCCTGATCGTCGTCCCGCGCTTCGGCCGCGCCCATGACCTCGTCGAAGAGCTGTCGGCGTGGCTCGGCCCCGAAGATGCCGCCCGCGTACGCCTCTACCCCCAGCGCGACATCCTGCCCTACGAGCGCGCCGCAGACGACCCGTGGGACGTGCAGCAGCGGCTGGAGACAACCGCTGCAATCCACGCAGGTGAGCGCGTCATCGTCGTCGCCTCCGCCGAGAGCGTCGCGCAGCGCACGCTGTCCCCTGCGGCGGCGAAGGATGCCCTCGGCCGCGTTGCTCTCAACGACCGCCTGACGCCCGAAGAGTTGCTGAGACGCCTCCAGAACAGCGGTTATGAGATCGCGCCCCTCGTCGAAGCCCCTGGACAGGCGGCAAGACGCGGCGGCATCGTCGACGTCTTCCCGCCCCAGGCGCCGAGCCCGGTGCGCATCGAGTTCTTCGGACCGAACGTCGAAAGCATCCGCAGCTTCAGCCCTGAGACGCAGCGATCGAGTCAGCGCCTTGACTCGATCGGCCTCGGCGCCGCGATCGAGTTCAGCCCCGACGCCGCGCTGGCGAACGAGCTCCAGGGCTCCCTGGACTTTGCCAACATGACGGAGGAGGCTGAGCTGACGCTGCGCGAGGAGCTGGAAGCACTCGCCCGCGGCGAGGCGCCGCCGACGCACGCCTTCCTGCCCGCGCTGCTCTCGCCCTACAGCCTCCTCGACCACATGCCCGCGAACGGCACGGTCATCCTCGACGAGCCCATCGACATCGGCCGCGCCCTCGACGAGTACGTCGCCGAGACTGCGACGATGCGCATTGAGCGCGAGCAGCGAGGATTGCTGCCCGAGGGTCTGCCGCCGGCGCAGGCGAACTGGACGGACCTGCAGCCAAAGCTCGCAAACCTGCCCGTGATCGAGCTGCTGCGCTTCCTCAGTGAGGACGGCGCCGGACTGCGCACCGGCTTCGGCACTGCGCCAGCTTTTGGTGGACGCGTCCGCGTGCTGTCGCAGGAGCTCGCGCAGGCGGTGCGGCACAAAGAGGCAGTCGTCATCGTCTCGCAGCAGGCCCACCGTCTCGCCACCCTCCTCGGCGACGAGGGCATCCCGCTGCGCAGCCTCGAAGACGAGCTCGAAGCACCGCAGCCGGGCCTCGTCATGCTCCTCAAGGGCTCCATGCCGCACGGCTGGACGCTGCGCGCCGATGCTCCAGTCACCTTCCTCACCGATGCCGAGGTCTTCGGCTTCGTCAAGCAGCGCCGCGCGCTCAAGCAGCCCGGCGCCGACCGCAGTGGCCTGATCGCCGACCTCTCGCCGGGAGACTACGTCGTCCACCTCGAGCATGGCATCGCGCGCTTCACCGGCCTGATCATCCGCAACATCGAGGGCGTCGAGCGGGAGTTCATGGAGCTCTCGTACGCGGAAACGGACCGCCTCTACGTCCCCGTCGACCAGGCAGACCGCGTCGCGCGCTACATCGGCCCCGGTGACACCACACCATCACTCACGCGCCTCGGCAGCGGCGAATGGCAGCGCACCCGGGACCGCGTTCGCCGCGCCGTCGCTGACATCGCAATCGAGCTGCTCGACCTCTACGCGGCGCGTCAGATGCTCGACGGGCACGCTTTCTCGCCGGATACGCCGTGGCAGCAGGAGATGGAAGCGTCGTTCCCGTACGTCGAGACGCCTGACCAGCTGATGGCGATCCAGGCCGTGAAGCGCGACATGGAGGCGCCGCGGCCGATGGACCGCCTGATCTGCGGCGACGTCGGCTACGGCAAGACCGAGGTCGCAATCCGCGCTGCGTTCAAGGCGGTGATGGACGGCTACCAGGTCGGCATGCTCGTGCCCACCACCGTTCTCGCCCAGCAGCACTACAACAGCTTTGCCGAGCGCCTCACCAGCCTGCCCTGCCGCGTCGCCATGCTGTCGCGCTTCCTCGACGACAAAGAGGCGCGTGAGGTCGTCGAGGGAGTCAGAGACGGCAGCGTCGACATCCTCATCGGCACGCACCGCATCCTCCAGAAAGACATCGAGTTCAAGCAGCTCGGCCTGGTGATCATCGACGAGGAGCAGCGCTTCGGCGTCGCGCACAAGGAGCGGCTGAAGCAGATGCGCAAGGAGATCGACGTCCTGACGCTATCGGCCACGCCGATCCCGCGGACGCTGCACATGTCCCTCGCCGGGATCCGAGACCTCTCGAACATGATGACGCCGCCGGAAGACCGCATCCCGATCCGCACCTACGTCATGGAGTCGGACGACCACATCATCCGCGAGGCGATCGCGCGAGAGCTGGAGCGCGGCGGCCAGGTCTTCTGCGTCCACAACCGCGTCCACAACATCGAGCTGATTGCCGCTCACATCAAACAGCTGGTACCCGACGCAAACGTTGGCATCGGGCATGGCCAGATGGACGAGCACCAGCTCGCCCGAAGCATGTCACGGTTCTCCAGCGGCGAGCTCGATGTGCTCGTCTGCACGACGATCATCGAGTCCGGCCTCGACATTCCAAACGCGAACACGATCATCATCAACCAGGCCGACCGCATGGGTCTGTCTCAGCTCTACCAGCTACGGGGACGCGTCGGCCGCGGCGCCGTGCGTGCCTACGCCTACCTGCTCTACGACCGCAACCGCGCCCTCTCCGAGACGGCTCAGAAGCGTCTACAGGCGATCTTCGAGGCGACAGAGCTGGGCGCCGGCTTCCAGATCGCCCTCCGCGACCTCGAAATCCGTGGCGCCGGCAACCTCCTCGGCGCCGAGCAGAGCGGCCACATGGCGGCGATTGGGTTCGATCTTTATGTGAAGCTGCTTGCTGAAGCCGTCGATCGCCTCAAGGCAATGCAGCGCGGCGAAACGCCACCACCGCCGGTTTCGATGCGGCCCGGCATCACGCTCGACCTTCCGCTCACTGCGTATCTACCGGACGCCTACATCCCCGACCTCAACCTGCGCCTCGCGGTCTACCAGCGCCTCGCCCAGGCATCGGAGGAGGCAGAGGTGGCGGCAATCGAGCAAGAGCTGCGTGACCGGTTCGGCGCCCTGCCCACGGCGGCAAAGAACCTCGTCTGGGTCGTGAGGCTGCGCTTACTGGCGGCGGCCGCTACCATTGGTTCCGTGCAGACAGAGAACGAAGCCCTGGTCATCCGCACCCTCCCCGGCAGCGAGCTCGATCGCCGCGGCCTGGAGGGTAAGCTGCCGCCTCACAGCAGCGTCACACCGCACATGATCCGCCTCGACCGCGGCACCCTCGGCGACACCTGGCGCGAGGGGCTGGTGCGGACGCTGGTGGCGATTACGGCGACCGCGGCGGTACCGGCCTGATGGACGGCAAGAAGGTCGTCATCCTGCTCTTCATCATCGTGGTTCTCACGGGCCTCATCACCTTCAGCCTGTACCTCCTCACCCGCAAAGACAGTGTGGACGATGACGGCGTCGTCGTCCCGAACGCGGTACAGGAATACCAGGCGATCGCGAACTACCTCATCGTTTAAGCCCCTCAGGCCACCTCCCTCCTGGGACATGAGCCAAACCTGAGACGACACGCTGAGACCACCGGCACCGCGTCATGTGGCGTGGCGGCAACCCCGGCTTGAAAGCCGGGGCTATCTCAATCCTCCCAGGGCACTGCAGGCCCTTGCGCTGGCGCTTTGACTCGGCTTCTCGCGCTTACACCGGCTGCAGCGGCGTGTGCGCCCCTACCGGCAGCAGTACCCTGATCTCGTCGCCGGGCCGCACGTCGCCGCTCGCGATGACGACGCCCATGACGCCGGCGAGACGGAGCAAGGTGCCATCCTCTGCGTTCGCGAGGCAGGCCTGCATCAGTCCCTGCTCGAACTTGTCGAGCTGGTAGCAGGGGTTGCGCAGCCCGGTCACCTCGATGACAGCGCTGCCGATCTCGAGCCGGGCGCCGGTGGGCAACGTGAGGAGGTCGAGGCCGCGTGTGGTGATGTTCTCGCCCATGTCGCCCGGCGAGACGCGGTAGCCACCAGCGTTGAGCTGATCGTGCAGCTCGGCGTGGATCAGGTGAACCTGGCGCAGGTTCGGCTGGCTCGGGTCCTGCTTCACGCGAGAGCGGTGCTTCACGGTCGTCCCCGAGTGCGCGTCACCCTCGACGCCGATGCCCTCGATGAGGTGGATGCTCGGCTCTGCCTGCTTGCTGAAGCTATGGGTGCTACTGCGGTGGACGGCGACGACGGTGGCGTTCATGCGCGCATTCTACGCCCGTTTGCCCGATTGCCCGTTTGCCCGTTTGCCCGTTTGCCCGTTTGCCCGTTTGCCCGTTTGCCCGTTTGCCCGTTTGCCCGTTTGCCCGTTTGCCCGTAACGGGTCTACCCGATCAAGCGGCGCTGCAGCAAGAACTGCACCATCGCGATGCCGCGGCGGATGTGCTCCACGCGCTGGAAGAACGTGTCCTTCGCGAGGCCGCTGTCGAAGGCACCCTCGAAGTAGATCGCCTCCGTGAGAAGGGCGCGCTGGAAGGGGAGGTGGACACCCTGGAAGTCGATGCCCATGCGGTTAAGCTCGAAGCGAATGTCCCAGATCAGGTCCATCGCCAGCGTTGACGGAGCTTCGGTGAGCCGCTCGGCCTGCTCGACGCTGGGGACAACGCGCGCTTCGATGAGGACGCGGTCTTCGTGGCCCTTGTGCTGCGAGATGACGAGACGGCGCTTCAGACGGTCAACGGCGAGCAGCGCCCAGACGACGCCTTCGCCGCTACGAGGCTCCACGGTCCAGCCTTCCTGGTCGAGCCAGCGCTCGATCTTGCCGCGAATCGCGCCGGCGAAAGTCAGGTCTACAGAAGCTTCGTTGTCTTCCACGGGGAGGCTCTCTTTTCTTGCCAGCAGGGGCAGGGCGAAGTGTACACGCTTCGAACCGGAAGATAATACCCCGCAGTACGCCTTCTGCAATCGCGAAATCCGATACCCGGAGCAGGCGTACTACCGGTCATAAGAACCGACACCACAATCGCCGCCGTGGCGCGATTGGGCCGTAGACCGAGGCCAGGGCTGGCGCATGAGGCGTACAATCACCCGCATACGCACCATAGCGAGGGAGAGCCGCCATGGAAGTAACCAGGCCTGCAAACATGACCGCCAGTCAGTTCGCCGACGCGATGGAAGAAAAGGCGATGCGCGAGCTCGACGTTGCCGTCGCCACGTCTGCGCTCTACCGCATGGGCGAATGGGACCCGACGAACCCGAAGCGCCCGCCGATCAAGGCGGTCGGCGACGGCAGCGGCCGCCTGCTCATGGGCGACGACCCGCGCCTGCCGAAGATGCCCGAGAAGCCGACGTTGATGGACTTCTTCAAGTACCGCTTCGGCCGGCCCAGCCACCTTCTCCAGAGCGCCCGTCACGCCCTCCGCGACGGACAGCCGGAGAAGATCGTCCTCTGCTGCCTCGTCCACGACATCGCCGTCTACGGCTTCATCCGGCCCGATCACGGCTATTGGGGCGCGCAGCTCCTGGAGCCGTACATCGACGAAGAGAGCGTCTGGGCGATTCGCAACCACCAGGCCCTTCGCTTCTACGCGGACGAGGCGAACGGCTACGCCTACCCGGACAACTACCGCCGCTGGTTCGGCGACGACTACGTGCCGGAGCCGTACATCCAGGAAGAATACAAACGCGCCCGCGCCCACAAGTGGTACGGCACAGCCCGCCTGATCACGGTGAACGACATCTACTCCTTCGACCCCGACGTGAAGGTCGAGCTCGAGGAGTTCGAGGACATCATCGGCCGCAACTTCCGGCAGCCGAAAGAAGGCCTCGGCTTCGATGGCAGCCCGGTTGCCCATATGTGGCGCACGATAATCTGGCCTACGAAGGCCCTGTAGAACGGCCCTCTTCCCCACGGCCGGGGTCTACTGACCGGCGTACTGCCGGCCGGTAGACGTCGTTCGGAACCGGGGTGCTCCGGGCTAAATCGTGGCCGATGCCGGCCCGGTCATCCCTTTGGGGTTGGGGCCGTACTGGTTCTCCCCTGCGTCACTGTCCTGGACGTAGAAAATGATCAGGATGACCCAGCCAATCAGGGGGATCAAGCCGATCAAGAGCCACCAGCCGCTGCGGTTGGTGTCGTGCAGGCGCCGGATCGAGACGGCGATGCTCGGCAGGAAGACGGCGAGCGAATAGAGGCCGCCGATGACGCCGAGGCCGTTGCCGTTGGTGCCGAGGATCGCGTCGACGACCGCCAGGACTAGCGAGATGCCAAAGTTCACGAGCGCGAAGCTCCAGAACTCCGAGCGCATTGCCCGGCCGGAGAACTGCACGTACCGTTCCGTGACGACGACCTTGTACCAGTTCACAATTTCATTCATGGCGATCCCTTTGCTGCTACTGCGGTGATGCCCCGCGTTCCCGGTACTATCGGGCGTCGCGTCGCCGATCTCAAGACCCGGACGCGAACTTACAGAATATGACGAGGCAATCCCGTAGACTCTGCACATCTCAAAGAAGATTCACGTTTCCGGAAGTGCCAGGATGGCTGACCGTTGAGCGCGTTCTACCACTTCCGTCAGTCGTCGCCCGCGATCCAGTTGCTGCTGATCAACAGCTTCTCGATCAACTGCGGCTTCTACATGCTGTACCCGTACCTCACGGTGTACTTCCGCGACGACCTCGGGTTTGCTGCCTGGGCGATCGGCCTCATCCTCGGCATTCGAGTGCTGAGCCAGCAAGGCATGACGATCTTCGGCGGCACTCTGGCAGACCGCGTCGGCTACAAGTTCGCGATCCTCGTCGGCCTCACACTGCGGGCTGCGGGCTTCGCCGCCCTCGGCCTCGCCGAGAGCTTCCCAACCGTGCTCGCCGCAGCCGTCGTCAGCGGTCTGGGCGGCGCCGTGTTCAGCCCTGCCTCGCGTGCCTACTACTCGGGGAGCGCAAAGGAGCGCCGGGCTGAGGTCTTCGCGCTCGACAACGCCTTCTCTCAGGCCGGTGCGCTGATCGGGCCACTGATCGGCCTCGCGCTTCTCGCCGTCAGCCTGCGGACGGTGGCGATTACCTCCGCGAGCGTCTTCTTCACCCTCATGCTCTTCCAGAGCCGCTTCCTGCCCGAAGTGCGCCCCGCGGCCGGGATGGCGATGACCTCGATCCGAGCCGGCTGGGGCGAAGTGCTGCACAACCGGCAGTTCGTGCTCTTCGCGATCGCGATGTTCGGGCAGTTCACCCTGATCAACCAGCTCTACCTGGGCCTCCCGCTCGAGATCGAACGGCTGACCGGCAGCCAGACCGGCGTCAGCGCGCTGTTCATCATCTCGTCGGTGCTGACGATCGTCCTTCAGGTGCAGGTGACGTCGTTCTTCAAGAGACGTCTGCGGCCTCCGTACGCGATCACTGCCGGCCTCTTCGTCATGGGCCTCGCCTTCCTTCCCGCGCTGATCTCCGCCTCGGTCCTCGACAGCAACGACGAGGCCGTGAACCTCTTCTCGGCCGAGGGTGCGGTGCTGCTCCTGCCCCTCCTCAGCGCTGCCCTGCTGGCGTTCGGGGTGATGATCGCGAATCCCTTCGCGCTCGAGATGGTACCCCGGCTCGGACGCGACGGGCTCACCGCGACCTACTTCGGGGTCTACGCGACGGCGTCGGGCATCGGCGCCACGACCGGCAACGTGCTCACCGGCATCGCCTTCGACCAGCAGGACGCACTCGGCCTGCCCGGGCTGCCGTGGTTGTTCATGATTCTGCTAGGCGCCTTCTGTGCCGTGTTCATGTTCAACCTCGCCCGGAGCGCCAGGTTCCAGGCCGCTGCGGAAGCCCCTCCGTCGCCGACGACAGTCTCGGCCTGACAACCGCAAGCCCGCCCAAAAGAGAGGAGCCCGGCGAATCGCCGGGCTCCTCTAAACGCGCTGAGTAACGGCGTGGTTTAGATCTTCCGTAGCCCGACGACGTGACGCAGGTTGTAGTGCCCGGCCGAGAAGTCGCCGATGCAGGTGATCAGCGTCATGTCGGCAGCGCCGGAGCTGACGATCGGCGCCCAGTCGACATTGGGGTCAGCGTCGTAGGAGTAGACGACCTGGTAGTTCTGCACTTCACCCGCGGCGCTGATGTACTGCGCCGTCTGGCCCACCTGCATAGTCGTGACGTTCCAGAACACCGCCGTGCCCGAGCCGCCGTTGTAGCAGCGGCCGCAGTCGACGTGGCCGGCCAGGACGATGTTGCCGGCGTTGATGTAACCGCCGAGGCCGGCGAGGGCGCTGAAGTCGTACAGCACGGCGTTGAAGTAACCGAGCGGGTCGGGCATCAGGCCGTCGTAGCCGACCTGCATGCTCGTCACCTCGGCGTTGATGCCGGCCGAGGGAACAACGAGGCGGTCACCAAGAGCGGTCTCGACGCCGGCCGCCGAAGGAATGCAGTCGCCGATGAAGCTGCCAGCAGGGCTGCTGTGCCAGACACCATCAGGCGTCAGGCTATTGATGCGGTAGTACTGGGTGATGTTCGCGGGGATGTTCGGCCAGCTCACGGTGCTGGTCGTGGGCGTCTGCTGCGAGCCGTAGTAGCTGCCGGGCGAGAACGCCGGGTCCCAGCCGAGGTCGAGGTACTGCATCACCGGTGCCGGCGTCAGCGCCGCCCAGCGGAAGTTGCCGGTAGCCAGGTTCCGGTTCTGGCAGCCGGGGTTCACGCTTAGCGCACGCGGCGTACCGCATGCGACGAACGCGCCCGTGTCTGAGGTCACCCAGCCGGATGGCGTGAGCGCGTTAACCCGCCAGACGTGAGCGGTGTCGGTGAGGATGCCGTTCCAGACCAGGGTGCTCTGAGTCGGCGACAGCGGCGAGCCCAGGAAGGTGCCGGGGGCGAAGCCGTTGTCGAAGATGCTGATGTCGAGGAACTGCATGCTGGCGCCCGGGACCGGGGTCCAGCTGAACGAGATGCTGGCGGTGCCGTTACCACAGGAGGCGCCGGGGAAATTCAGGGTCGCACCGGCGGCGCTGGCAGCTCGTGGTGACGTGCCGCCACCGTTGAGAGCGAGCGCGGCCGCGAAACCGGCAAGGACAAGGAAGAGCAGAAGCGGGGTTTTCTTCATTCGCAAGACCACCTGGATTGGGATAGATCTGATAGTAATGTGGCTGCGACTCAAGCGCTATTTCAATTCGCTTCACACCGTTTCTCGAGACGTTGTTAGCCGGTACCGAATGAATTGACGACACCCGGAAGAGGTCGTAGATTTCGAAAACCGGAACCTCTCTTCCTGCTGAAAGGTGCACAGGTTGACTCACGTAGACGGCCAGCCGGATGAAGAGTTAGAGCGCTTTTTCGAGCGCCGCCGCGAGTACTTCCAGCAAATAGACGCCCTGCGCGCGGAAGCGAGCGCCCTCTGGGAGAAGTACCGCAGCGACGGCACCATTTCGATGACAGAAGTCGCCCGCCTCGAAGGTATCCGCCACCAGCGCCAGACCGTCTTCGACTCCTATCAGTCCGACGAGGCCAGCTTTATCGACCTCGTCCTCAAACGCCGCCAGACCACCTGAGCTACGCAAGCGCCTCGTTACCCGTGGCGAGGGTTCTAACCTCGCTGCTGCTCACGTTGGACAGCAGCAGCGGTGAGCGTCGAAGATAGGGCGTCAGCCAGGCGTCCAGTCGACCAGAGGGACCGTTCATGCCGCGTATCTGGGACATTCATGTCCACTTTCCCCGCAACTTCGAAAAGCCCGATGAGGACCCGCAGGCGGCCCTCGACCACATGGCGGAGCGGCTGCGCGAGACCGGCGTCGTCAAGGCATCTCTGCTCTGCCCGACCGCCGGCGGGCCGATGGCGATGCGCAGCGAACGCAGCCCCCTCACGCACGAGAGCTGCATCGAAATGGCCTCGAAGCACCCTGACCTCTTTGTGCCCCACGCCGTCGTCGACCCCGAGGTGACAACCTACGACCGTGTCCACGAGCTGCACGCGATGGGCTATCGCGGCCTCAAACAGATCGGCGTCCGCCGCCCCTACGACACGAAGGACTACTTCCCGGTCTACCGTGCCGCGCAGGAGCTCGACATGCCGATCGTCTTCCACTGCGGCGTTGGCGGCGGCGGCATCGACTGGCTTAACCGCCACCCGCGCCGCGACCCCGACACCGCGAAGCGCCTCCGCGAGGCCGAGAAGCCGCCGGCCGACGAAGAAGCGGCGGCACGCCAGCGCCAGCGGAACGGCCCGCGCGAAAGCTCGGCGATGAACATGCGCCCCTTCCACCTCGAGACGCTGTCGAACTATTTCCCCAGGTTGAAGATCATCGGCGCCCACCTCGGCGGTACCGGCAACTACGACGAGGCGGCATCGGTCGCGCGCTGGCGGCGCTGGGTGTACCTCGATCTCTCAGGCGGCCGCACGATCGAGCGCCACGCTGTCGAGCGCGGCCTTATCGGCGGCGAGATCGCGGTCGAGAAGCTGATCTTCGGCTCCGATTGCAAGGCCGACGAGGTCCACGAGCACGTCGAGCGCTTCACGAAGATCTTCGACGACCTCGGCCTCAGCGACGAGGAGAAGGACCTGATCTGGTACCGCAACGCCGCGGAGCTCTTCGGGCTGGAGCAGCCTGCATGGGCCGCCGAGTAGACCCCGCGTTCGGCGCGACCTGGCGGCGCACGCCCGGGCGCCAGGTCGCGTCCATCGTACGCTGGTGGTTTGGGGCGATGCTCTGGGGCGGCTTTGCGCTGCAGGTGCTCGCCGGCGGCCACGTCTTCGCTTTCGCCGCGTACGTCCTGCTCTCGGTGCTGGGCTGGAGCTGAAGTAGACTCCATCGACCCATAGGCAGGTTGGATAGTGCGTTTCCTCTTCTTGCCTACCCTTGTGCAGAAAGCTACAATCCCGAAGTCTCAAGGGCACCTGACGCCCGCCACCGCCCGCACCACGCCGGCGACGAAGTCCGCATTTGGATTCAACTGAAGAAGAAGAGAGACCTGTGCAGGCGGAAGAACCGCTTCGACCCCGAGTGCGCCCGCTGACGATAACGCCACCGGCCTTCCGGTCATCGCGTGTCATGCTCCTCGTCGCGGGCTACGCTCTCGGCCTGCTGCTCTTTCTTGCGATCGAGCCGACGCAGCCCTGGATCCTGCTCGCCGTAACCGCGGCAGTCGCGGTCGGCGCCGATGGCGTTCTGCGGCAGCACCCCCTGGCGATGCGCGAAGAGGACACGGCCTGGACAGCGCCTCTGCTCTTCCTGCCCACGCTCTTCACGCTCAGCTCCGGCCTCTTCCTCGAAGACGCGATCGGCGGCTACCTCGCGATCCCGGGTGTCGCCGTCGTTTCCGTGATCATGGCCGTCGTGCTCTTTGCGGAGCAGGCATCGGTCGACCTCAACGCGCCGAACTACCCGACGGCCCGCTTCGTCCTCAACATCGCCACTTACCTCACGGCCTTCGGCTTCTACAGCGTCGTCTACGCGTTCGACATCTCGCTGATCCCCGCTGCAGTCACGGTCGGCCTCGTCAGCCTGTTGCTGGCCGTGGAAGTGCTACGCGAGGCCGAGGCAGACCCGCTGCGGGCGCTGGTCTTCGCCGGCGTCGTCGGGCTGATCGTGGCCGAGGCGCGCTGGGTGCTCTACTTCCTGCCGGTCGAGAGCTACCTTGCCGGCGTATTCCTGCTTCTCGTCTTCTACCTCGTCAGCGGCCTCGTGCAGCACCACCTGAACGACGACCTCGACGCGCCGGTGGTCATGGAGTTCATCGGCATCGCCGCGATCGGCGTCGTCATCGTCACCATCGGCCGCGTCTTCGAGTCCGGTAGCTAGCTAGCGCCAGTCACCTCAGAGGACGAACGGCCGGAAGACGCGCCGCCTCGCGATGCTGACAGCATGTCGGCGCAACGCAACGAGGGACCCTACTCGGTCTTAACCATCTCCAGCAACCCGCTGAGCGGGACGACGAGCCAGTCGGGGCGGTTGTTCAGCTCGTAGCCGATCTCGTAGACCACCTTTTCGAGCATGAAGACGTCGAGCAGCAGCTCAATCTCCGCCCAGTCGGCGACCAGCGTTTTCGACCGCTTCGCCTCGTCGAGGTAGGCGCGCAGGAAGGTGCTGCACACCCAGGCCTCCCAGAAGCGGCCCCACTGCCGCGCCCGCTCCTCCGGCGCACCCTCGAGCCCGCTGGCACGGAGCTCCTGTAGCGCCGTGTGGACGGCGTAGCTGAAGGAGCGCAGCATCCCCGAGACGTCCCGCAGCGGCGAGCGGCGGATGCGGCGCTCCGTAATCGTGCGCGAGGGCTCGCCCTCGAAGTCGGTGATCACGAAGTCGTTGCCCGTGTAGAGGACCTGCCCGAGGTGGTAGTCGCCGTGGGCGCGGATCCGGGACGAGCTCATCTGCTTGCCGGTGAGGCGGCGGAAGTGGGCAAGTACCTGCTCCTCGAGGACGATCGCGTGTGCCGCTTCCGGCATCGTCGATTCGTTCTCACGGACGTAGCGGGCGAGGAGGCCGAAGTTGTTCGTCGTCATGTTGCGCAGCGACTGGTAGAGGCCGCGCAGGTAATGGGGCGTATACGGCTCGGCAGCGAAGGCCGAGTTCGGGCCGCCGGAGCCGAGTGCCGCGTGCATCTCCGCCGTGCGAATACCGAGCAAGCGGGCCGACTCCAAAAAGCCGCCGATCGTCTCGATTGCGAGCGGCGGCGGCTCCTCCTCGCTCAGCCGCATGAAGGTACTCGCGGTAGGGGGCGGCGCACTGACCTCGTCGGACAGCGCCATCGTCTTGTCGAGGAAGTCACGCAGGGTGTCCAGCGTGTACTCCCAGGCGTCGGACTCCTTGACGATGTACTCATTCATCACGGCGAGCGTGATCGGCTCCTGGGTGCCGCGGCGGTACTCGATCGCGCCGGTGACCCGGGGAGAGTGCTTGAAGCCGGCGGCGGTGAGGAAGCGGCCGATCTCGAGGTCCGGGTTAATGCCGGGCTCGAGGCGGCGGAAGAGCTTCATGATCATGCGGTCGCCGTAGTTGATCGAGGTGTTCGTCTGCTCGGCGCGTAGCACGTCGACGCGGCCGCCGCGTTCGATACCGATGTCGCGGAAGGCGTTGGTGCGTGTGCCAACCAGCTCACCGCGCTCCGTCTTGAGGTGCTGGCGACGCTCGATCGCGCGCAGACAGACGCCCGCGAAGCCCTCGTCGTACATCGCGTCGTAGAGGATTGCCTCTTCTTCCGAACGCTTCGTCTTGAGGCGCATCACGACCGACCGGGGCGCCTGCCGGATCCGTTGGAAGGCCTGCTCACCGCTCGCGTACGTGAGGGGCAGCATGTAGGTTTCGCCGACGCCCTCTGAGTACTGGACGTTGATCATCGTGAGGTAGATTGACTGCCCCTGCTCCTTGACCGGTATCGCTTCCTCGATGCTGGTGGAGCGGACACGGCGGCCCTTGCCTGAGAACCAGCGCTGCGATGCCAGGTAGTCCGGCAGCTGCGACGCCAGCACGTTGTTCCGTCCGAAGTCGAAGAGGTCTTCCCAGCCGCCGCTGAGGACGTGAACCGGCGCCTCACTGCCGTGAGGACGTCCTGCTGACACCTTCTGCGGCTCGATCGAGATCCAGAAGAAGCTGTGGGGGCCAAGGGTGAAGAAGTAGGGCTGGTCCGTGATCGGCGGCAGCTCGACGCGGCCGAACATCTCGACCGGCACCATGCCCTTGAACTCCGAGAGGTCGATTGAGACGCCCTGGGCGAAGCGCGAGAGGTTCGCGACGATGAGGATGCGCTCATCGCCGAGGCGGCGGATGAAGCTCAGTACTTTGCGGTTCTCCGGGTGGAGGAACTCCATCGTGCCGCGGCCGAATGCCTTGTACCGGCGGCGCAGCGCGATCAGGCGCTTCGTCCACCAGAGCAGCGAGTGCTGGTTCTGCTGCTGCGCTTCGACGTTCACCGTCTCGTAGTGGTACTCAGGGTCGATGATCACGGGCATAAAGAGCTTCTGGGGGTTAGCCCGCGAGAAGCCCGCGTTTCGGTCGCCGCTCCACTGCATCGGTGTGCGTACACCGTTTCGGTCACCGAGGTAGACGTTGTCGCCCATGCCGATCTCGTCGCCGTAGTAGAGCACCGGCGTCCCGGGCAGGGCGAAAAGCAGCGCGTTCATCAGCTCGATGCGGCGGCGGTGGTTGCCCAGCAGCGGCGCCAGCCGACGGCGGATACCGAGGTTGATGCGCATGCGCTGGTCGGCGGCGTAGACCCGGTACATGTAGTCGCGCTCTTCATCCGTGACCATCTCGAGGGTGAGTTCGTCGTGGTTGCGGAGGAAGACGGCCCACTGGCAGTTGTCCGGGATCGCCGGCGTCTGGCGCACGATGTCGACGATCGGGAAGCGGTCCTCCTGGTGAATCGCCATGAACAGACGCGGCATCACCGGGAAATGGAAGGCCATCTGGCAGATGTCGCCCTCACCGAAGTAGGCAAC
>JBFWZE010000015.1:12778-16067 GCA_050185685.1 Dehalococcoidia bacterium | reverse complement strand
AGCGTGCCGTAGGTGGGGTTCACCTCGGTGTACTCGGCGATGTCGTAGCCGTCGTCGAGCAGCGGCGACGGGTAGAAGGGCATCACCCAGATTGCGGTGACGCCGAGGTCCTTGAGGTAGTCGAGCTTCTGGGTCAGCCCCGCGAAATCGCCGATACCGTCATCGTTGCTGTCGGAGAAGGAGCGCACATGCACCTGGTAGATGACTGCATCCTTGTACCAGGTCGGGTCGTTTCCGTCGGCGATCGTCTCGTTGCTGGCTTCTGACATGAACTCCTACCAGACCGGCCGGCTGCCAGTCCGTGCAGCCGGGATGCTGAAGATATGGGCCGGCTGGACGATGGGGTTCAGGTCGATGAACTGCCACTCGCCGCGCCAGCGATAGGTGTTGTCCGACAGCAGGTCGTGCACCTCGAACTCCGTGTCCCAGGGCAGCCCCAGCTCGTCCACCGGCAGACGCACCATGCCGCTCTGGCGCACATGGGGGTCCAGGTTGACGACCGTAAGGATGACGTTGCCGCCGCTCCGGTCCGTTTTGCTGTAGGCGAGCAGCTGATTGCTGTCGGTCTCGTGGAAACGGATGGTCTCGTTCAATTGTAGCGCCGGGTTTTCGCGACGGATGCGGTTCACGCGCGAAATCAGGCCGCGAATACTGCCCGGGGCATCGATGTCCCAGACCTTGATCTCGTACTTCTCGGAGTCGAGGTAGTCTTCCGTGCCCCGCTCCCGCGGCGTATTCACGCCCAGCTCATACGCGGGGCCGTAGATGCCGCAGTTCGACGACAGCGTCGCCGCGAGCACGTAGCGCGAGGCGAAGGCGCCGCGTCCGCCCTCCTGCAGCGATTCGTGCAGGATGTCCGGCGTGTTCGGCCAGAAGTTGGGGCGGAAGTAGTCTTTGACTTCGGTGGTCGTCAGCTCGGTGAGGTACTCCGTAAGCTCTTGCTTCGTATTGCGCCAGGCGAAGTAGGTGTAGGACTGCGTGAAACCCAGCTTCGCGAGGTAGTAGCGCACGCGAGGCCGCGTGAACGCCTCCGACAGGAAGATCGTCTCGGGGTGGTCCTTCTTCACGCGGCCGATCATGTGCTCCCAGAACGCGAACGCCTTGGTATGGGGGTTGTCGACGCGGAAGACGGTGACGCCCTGCTCGATCCAGAAGCGAATGACGTCCTCGAGCGCCGCCCAGAGCGCCTGCCAGTCCTTCGTCTCGAAGTCGATGGGGTAGATGTCCTCGTACTTCTTCGGGGGGTTTTCGGCGTAGCGGATCGTGCCGTCCGGGCGGTGCTTGAACCACTGCGGGTGCTCTTTCACCCAGGGGTGGTCGGGTGCGACCTGGTAGGCGATATCGAGGGCGACCTCGATGCCGCGCTCCTTCGCAGCGGTCAAGAGGGCGCGGAAGTCTTCGAGCGTACCCAGGTCGGGATGCACTGCGGTGTGGCCGCCGAGCTTCGAGCCGATGCCCCAGGGGCTGCCGTGGTCGCCAGCCTCTGCCCGGGGCGCGTTGTTGCGGCCCTTGCGGTTGACCTCGCCGATCGGGTGGATCGGCGGCAGGTAGAGGATGTCGAAGCCCAGCTCACTGATGTACGGCAGCCGCGTCATTGTCTCTCTGAAGGTGCCGTGCTTCCCGGCGACGCCGGCGGTTGAGCGCGGGAACATCTCGTACCAGGCGCTGAAGCGCGCAAGGGGCCGGTCGACCTGGATACGCTGGCCGCGGTCGTAGCTCGCGACGCTGCCTCTCGGCGCATGAGCCACCATCAGCGGTATCAGGGCGTCATCGAGGGCGAGCTGCGCGCGGTCTTCGATCGCGGTCGACGCGGCAACGGCAGCGCTTCGAGCAGCGAGGGTCGTCGACGCCTCACCGGTAGCGTTGTGGCTGGCAGCCGCGAGCAGTCCGGCAGCCACCTGCAGCTCCGATTCGATATCCTGGTTGACCTGCAGCCGCAGCCGGAAGTCGCGCCGCCAGGTTGCGAAAGCGTCGACCCACGCCTCGATGCGATAGACGTACGTGCCGATCGTCTCGACAGGGAAGTCGACGAACCAGTGGTCGTTGTTGACGAAGGTCATGCGGACGTCGTGCCAGGCGACCTCCGACTCGTGACGGTAAAAGAGGTGGGCGTCCAGGACGTCGTGCCCGTCGGCGAAGATGTCGGCTTCGACATGGACGACGTCGCCGGTGACCCGCTTCACGGCGAAGCGGCCGGCATCGACTTCGGGCGTCACGTGCTCGATGACGACTCTGGAGGGCGCGGTGTTTTCGTCGATAGGCGATTCCAAGGGCTCTCCTTCGTGAATCAAGCGTTAATCGATACTAGTTCACCAGGGGCCTGATTCAATAGCCGTTCCCGATTCCACTTTTGCTACAGGATGGTCGAGGTCTATTCTCGATGTAGTGCGTATAACCAGAGACATTCGAACCTTACCGAAGCTTTCACCCCTTTCTATAGCCTGTCTGGGGCTCCTCCTTCTTCTTCTGCCGCTGGTCACCTGCAGCGGCGACGACGGCGATGACGGCCCGCGCTTCCTCCTCACCAGCGCCAGCGGCCTCGACGTCCTCGGCCTGAACCAGCGTCGCGACTTCCTTCCGTCGACGGATGGCTCCTATTTCCTCGACCCCGCCGTCTCCCCAGACGAGAAGACCTACGCCTTCATCCGCCAGCCGCCCGCCGTTCGCAACGCCAGCGGCGCCGTCGACTTCGGCTCCGACCTCATGCTCGTCGACAGCGACGGCAAGAACATGCGCGAGGCGGTGGTCCATGCTGCAACAGGCGAGTTCATTCGCTACCCCGTTTTTCTGAAGGACGGCAACAACGCGCTGATCGGCGTCCGCGGCCAGGACGCGCAGGCACAACCCGACTTCCGCATCGAGCGCGTCGACCTCACAACGAAGACGCGCAGCCGTCTCATCGACAATGCGAGTTCGCCCGCGCTCAACCCGGACGGACGCACGCTGGCCTACGCCGCCTATGACCCCGTAACCGGCAGCGAGTCCATCGTCGTCGAGGACCTCGACACGCGGGACAGGCGCGTGCTTGTCCAGGGCGGCGGCCCGCTGCTGCTGATCCAGAACCTCTCCTGGTCGCCGGACGGCAAGGTTCTTGCCTTTATGTCATCTGATATCACTACCGTCCTCGGCCCGGCCACCGGCCGCACGACGTTCGCGGCGCCGGCCGCTTCTCTGCCGATGCACCCCACGCTGCAGGACCTCTGGCTCGTCAACGCGGACGGCAGCAACCTTCACAAGCTGGTGGATCTCGCCGAGTCGTCGCCCTCGGCAGCGTGGTCAGCCGACGGCA
>JBFWZE010000015.1:8056-12678 GCA_050185685.1 Dehalococcoidia bacterium | reverse complement strand
GCGGGCTCCGGCGAGTACACACCGACCATGGACCTCGCCGACCAGTTCCTTCTCGGCCTCAACGGCGGCCGCAAGGTGCTGGTCATCGCGACGGCCTGCGCCCCTGAGGGCGACGACGTGATGACGAAATGGGAGACCATGGGCCAGGCCCACTTCCGCAAGTTTGGCGTCGAGGCGACACCGGTACGTATCCGCGACCAGGCTGAGGCGAACATCGCCGCGCATGCCGAGCAGATCGCCGAGGCAGGCTTTGTCTGGTTCTCCGGCGGCCGGGCGACCTACCTGGCAGAGGCCTTTCACGAGACCGCCTGCTGGCGCGCCCTCGAAGCCGCGAACCGCAACGGCGCGATAGTCGCGGGGTCCAGCGGCGGCCTTGGCGTGCTCAATGTCCACACGCACGATCCGGCGATTGAAGGCGAGCAGCCGCCGACCGGCCTCGGCCTTGCGTCACCGCTGCGGGCACTACCCCACTTCGACCGTATGGAGCAGCGCCGCCCCGAGTTCGTCGAGCGCGCGATCAGCCTCGTCCAGTCCCATCAGCGCGTCGTCGGCGTCGACGAGGACACGACGATCGTCTGGCACGACGGCGAATGGCGTGTCGTCGGCCACAAGCGCGCCGTTGTCTATGAGCCAGATGGCAGCCGCCGCATCTTCCACAACGGCGACCGCATCGACGGCCTGCCCCACCCGGAACGGCTGAAGTCGGCAACCGCCTAGCCAGCCTCCCGAGGAACAAAGGAACCGACCATGAATAACCGCCCTCTGCGTATCGGCGTCGCCGGCGTCGGCTTCGGCGCTGCCGTCCACATCCCCGCGTTTCAGTCGGAGGGCGTCGAGGTCGTCGCCGTCTGCACCCGCCGTCCCGAGCGTGCCGAAGAGGCAGCGCAGAAGTTCGGGATCCCCAACACCTTCACCGACTACGACGCGATGCTGGCGATGGACGGGCTCGACGCGGTCAGCATCGTGACGCCCGCCGGCCTCCACCACGAGATGGTGATGAAGGCGGTCGCCGCGAAGAAGCACATCATCTGCGAGAAGCCCTTCGCCCTGAACGGGGCCGAGGCGAAGGAGATGTTCGATGCGGCGCAGGCGAGCGGTCTGACTGCGGTCATCGCGCACGAGTTCCGCTACTCCTCCGGCCGCAGCGCCGCGAAGGAGCTCATCGATCAGGGGTACATCGGCAACCTGCGCTTCTGCCTGATGAAGCTGCTCCTCGGCGCGCCGCCCGCCAACTCGAACCAGCAGCCCCGGCCGGTGGCCCTCGGCGGCGGCATGCTCTTTGCTCTCGGCTCGCACTACATCGACTGCCTGCGCGACTGGTTCGGCGAGGTCGAGTCCGTCAGCGGGGAGCTCTCGAACCAGGCGCAGGGGCTTCCGCGTGACGAGGTCATCACCAGCTTCAACGACGACACCTTCACGTTCACGCTGAACTTCGCGAAGGGCGGCTTTGCCCAGATGACCGCCAGCCGCGCCGGGCTCTTCCCGTCCGCGTCATCGGTCGAGATCTACGGCGATGCCGGCACGCTGTCGGCACCCCAGAGCGGTCCGAACCCGCCCGCCCACGGCACACTGCAGGGCGCAAAGCTCGGTGACGCCGGCCGCCAAGACCTCGAAGTGCCTGCGCGCCTCGGCCCGATCGTTGACGAGCGCGATGAGCGGCTGCCGCCCTTCCGGCTCCAGGTCCGCGACTTCCTCAAGGGCATCGAGTCAGGGACCTCGCCAGCGCCGAACTTCTACGACGGCTGGCGCAACCAGCAGGTCCTCGACGCCGTTCGCGAGTCGGCGAAGACGGGGCAGCGAGTGGCGATTGATCTCGCCTGAGCGACCCTCGTTCGCAGCACTGGTGCCGGAGCTGGTCTGCACCGACATCGAACGCAGCGTGCGTTTCTACACCGAGGTCCTCGGTTTCGAGGTGCTCTACTCCCGCCCCGAAGAGCGCTTCGCATATCTCCGCCGGGAAGGTGCCGAAATCATGCTCGAGCAGCCCACCGGCCGCAGCTTTGTGATTGCACCTTTGGAATACCCCTTTGGCCGAGGCATCGTCCCTCAGATCTGGGTGAGCGACGTGGAAGGTCTCTATTCCCGTGTCGTCGAGGCAAAAGCCGAGCTTCACCTGCCGCTGGAGGAGAAGTGGTACCGCATGGGCGACATCGAGGGCGGCAACCACCAGTTCGTCGTCGTGGACCCGGACGGGTACCTGATGCGCTTCGCCCAGGACCTTGGCAGCCGCCCGGCGGAGCCGCGCTGACGACAGTGTTTCACGGTTGAAATCTCGCGCTCTCGAAGCGTCCGTTACATTGGTATGACCGACCCGACCCTGCAAAGAGCAGCGCAGACCTGGAATAGAGCCTCCCGACCATGGCCAATATCGAGGAAGACGTCTTCCCGGGCAGCGGCGAAATGGCACAGCTGATGCGAAGCCACGACTGGGCTTCGACGCCGCTTGGCCCCGTCGACTCATGGCCGGAGAGCCTGCGCACCCTGATCCACGTCATGCTCACGACCCGCCATCCGATGTTCCTCTGGTGGGGTCCTGAGCTCATCCAGTTCTACAACGACGGCTATCGCACCAGCCTCGGCAACGACCGCCATCCGGCCGCCCTCGGCGCCCACGGTCGCCCGTTCTGGGACGAGATCTGGCCGATCATCGGTCCCCAGGTCGAAGGCGTAATGCAGCGTGGCGAGTCGACCTGGCAGGAAGACGCCCTCGTCCCGATCCTGCGCAACAGCCGCATGGAGGACGTCTACTGGACGTACAGCTATAGTCCCGTCCTCAATGAGGCTCGCGAGATTGCCGGTACGCTGGTCATCTGCCAGGAGACCACGACGCGAGTCCTCACCGACCGGCGGATGAATCTCGTCCGCGTGCTGGCGGAGCGCATGGCCGCAGAGGGCAGGTCAATGGCCGCAGCCTGGCAGGTTGCCGCCGAAGTCATCGGCGAGGACAGGGAGGACTTCGCCTTTACCCTGTTCTACGCCCTCGATGACGACCGCCGGCACCTTCGTCTCCTGCAGTCCAGCGGCTCCCTCCCGGAGCACCTCACGCCCGGCAGCATCGACGTCAAAGGACCGGCCTCGCAGGACCCGTGGGGTCTCGCCGGCGTGTTGGCCGGCGGAAGACCTTCAGACCGCGATGACCTTCGAGCTCGCGTCGGGCTCCTCCAGGACGGCCGCTGGCCGGAACCAATCGAACGGGCGGTTGCCCTGCCGGTGAGCCCTGGCGGCTCGGAGCGCCCATACGGTGTGCTGCTGCTCGGCATCAGCCCCCGGCTTCGACTCGACGAAGGCTTTCGCAACATCCTGACGCTTCTCACCAGCCAGATCGCGACGGCAATCGTGAACATCCAGGCTTTCGAGGACATCAAGCAGGCTGCCGACCTCAAGGACCAGTTCTTGCGCCTCGTCTCCCACGAGCTGCGGACGCCAATCTCCACCGTCGTCGGCAACGCCTCGCTCCTGCTGAAGCGTGCCGACCTGATCAACGAGGAAGACAAGGCGCAGGCGCTCGAGGATATCGGCTCCGAAGGTCAGAAGCTGCAGCGCGTCATCGAGAACCTGCTCCTGCTCACCCGCATCGAGGCCTCGAACGGGCCAGACTTCCGCCGTCTTACGCTCCGCGACCTTGTATCAGCCGCGGTCGACACCTACGCGCGCCACAATCCCGATAGACCGGTCACGTTCTCCGCCGACGCAAGTGCGGGAGCGGTCAACGCCGAAGAGACACTCATCCAGATGGTCCTCGACAACCTTCTCGGTAATGCGGACAAGTACAGCCCCGCCGGCAGCCCGATCGAGGTCCGCCTTCGCAGCCTCGCCTCAGGCGAGGTCGAGGTCTGCGTCCGTGACTTCGGCATCGGCATCGCGGCGGCCGACGAGGCCCAGCTCTTTACGCCGTTCTTCCGCACCGCATCGGCGAAGCAGTTTGCCTCGGGTATGGGTCTGGGTCTGTCAGTCTGCAAACGCATCATCGAGGCCCACGGCGGCCGGATCTGGGTCGTGTCCCGGCCCGACGGCGGCTCCGACTTCGGTTTCAGCCTGCCCGGCATCAACTAAAGCCCACGCATCGCCGGTCCGAACACAGCGCTGCATTCAAGCGTTGTTTGCTTCTATCAGTCCGAGTTAGGATGAACTGTGATACCGAGATACTCCCGTCCCGAAATGGCCCGAATCTGGTCAGAGGAGAACAAGTTCTCCGCCTGGCTCCGTGTTGAAGTCGCCGCCGTGCAGGCGTGGGCCGACATGGGCGTCATCCCGGCCGACGATGCCGCGAAGATTGCCGCCAACGCCCGCTTCAAGCTCGAAGACGTCGAAGCGTACGAACGCGAGATGCACCACGACATGAACGCCTTCCTGCGTTCGGTCAACGACAGCCTCGGCGAAGAGGCCCGCTGGCTGCACCTCGGCCTCACCTCCTACGACACCGAGGACCCGGCGACTGCCCTGCGCATGGTGGAAGCCGGCGACCTCCTCGCCAAAGACCTCAAGCAGCTCGAAGAGGCGATCGCCGTGCGCGCCCTCGAGTTCAAAGACACCCTCTGCATGGGCCGCACCCACGGCATGCACGCCGAGCCGATCACCTTCGGCCTCAAGCTCCTGAACTGGCTCGACGAGGTGCGCCGCGA
>JBFWZE010000015.1:3599-7956 GCA_050185685.1 Dehalococcoidia bacterium | reverse complement strand
CCGTCTGACAGCCGCGGAGCTCGACGCGATCTTCGACTACGGCTACTTCGTGCGTGAGGTCGACAAGAGCTTCGCCCGCATGGGCCTCCTCACCGACTAACGCCCGCGTGCGGCAGTCACCGCTCCCCGACTCAGCCGTCCCGCTCCTCGGTTGGGCGTTCCTCAGCGCGATCGCCGTTACCACGGCCGCCGGATTCGTCGTCGCCAACGGCATCGAGTCGACGATGGAGGACAACACGGCGACGCTGCTCACCGGCGTCCTGATCCTCGTCGCCTTTACGAACCTGATAACGATTCGTGGCGTCGTGCTTCCCAGCATGGCAAAGCGCGATGACGTCAATCTCAGCACGATCGCCACGGTGGGCTATGCCTTCGCCGAGTCGCCGGCAATTTTCGGCGTCGTAGCGGCCGTCACTGCGGGCGAAGGCTGGCGCGTGCTGCCCTTCGCGGTGATCGCGCTGGTGGGCTGGGGCCTCGTCCGAGGCTACCTCGCCAACCTGCAGCAGGTCATCGCGGCTGACGAGTTTCCCCGTCTATGAGCGGCCGCCGGGAGCCGCAGCCCCTTCGCGATCCGCGCGACCTCGGCGAGATCATCAACGACAGCTTCTCGTACCACTTCCGCCAGACCTGGCTGTTCGCTGCAGTTGTTGCGCCGGCGGTGCTCGTCGGTATCGTCATTGCCCTGCTTGGATACCTGGTCACCGACAACCCCGATTTGCAGCTCCTGATCTCGTTCGCCCTGCTGCCGGTCAACGTCCTCGCCTACCAGCTTGTGGCAGCGGGCGTCGTCGCAGTGCTCAAGGCGAACGAGGAAGGCACGATCATCAGCGCCGGAGACGCACTCGATATCGCCCAGGACCGCGCAGGCGACATCTTGAAGGTCGCTCTTCGGCTGATGTTCGCCGCGATCCTCGCCGGCACGCTGGTCGGAACCTACTGGGGCGTGAAGTGGCTGATCCAGTGGTCCGTGGCAATCCCGGCGCTGATCTTCGACGGCTCACCCGCGAGTGAAGCCCTCAACGAGAGCTCTCGCCTGATCAAGGGACGCTGGTGGCAGACGCTGGGCCGCCTGATCGCCGCCGGGCTCGTCCTCGGCGTCCCATCGTTCATCGTCGGCACGATCATTGCTGCAGCGATCCCGGCGCCGATCGGGACGATTCTCTCCAGCCTGCCGAACCTGATCGCGACGCCCTACCCGATCGTCGCGACCGTCCTCATCTTCTTCGACCGCAAGGCGCGGACCGCAGCGCCGCCGGTCTGACTGCTCTCAGACGCCGGTTCAGCGTACGATGCCGACATGATCGACCGCCGCCTCGAACTCGACCGTCCCCGCTCGCTCAGCGAGATCATCTCGGACACCTTCGCCTGTCAGTCGCCGCAGTGGCGAACCTTTGCGGCGGCCGCCGGCCCCGCGGTGCTCTTCACGATCCTGGTGCAGCTCGTCCTCTTCTGGCTTATGCCCGACACGACCCGCCTCGAGTCCGGCGAAACCCTGACCGACGCTGAGGTCCGCCAGTACGTCGAGGACTTCGCCGTTCTCGGCGCTGTCCTCGTCGTTCTGCTGCCCGTTGGCTGGGTACTGACACAGCTTTCGACCGCAGGCGTCGTCGTTGTCCTCAAGGCAATTGGCGAAAGCAAACCGATAGCCGCGGGCGACGCTCTCGATGCTGCTCAGGACCGGGCGAAAGACCTGCTGCTTGCGTCTCTCAAGTCGATCCTGATCCTCGTCCTGCTCTGCGTGACGATCATCGGAATCCCGTTCGCGCTGTGGAAGGCAATCCAGTGGATCTTCCTTACGCAGGGGATCATGGTAGACGGCGCCACGCACAGGACGGCGCTGAAGTACAGCGAGCAGATCGTGCGGGGCAGCTGGTGGCTTACCCTGGGGCGCTTCATCGTCCTCTGGCTCCTGGTTGGGATCAGCGGCTCCCTCGCCGGCGAGATCTTTCAGGCGATCCTCTCGGGCGTGCCGGCCATTCTCCTCGCCGGCGCGGTCGGCTTTCTCACCACCCCCTACACAATCATCGCCTCGTCGCTCATGTTCTACGACTATCGCAACCGCAAAGGCCTCAGCCAGCCGCCCGCGCCAGCAGCGCCAACGCCAACTCCCACCGACGTAGCTGCGGGTCTTTAGACCTGCAGCACCCGCCATGCCGCGCCGCAAGTCATCGCCCCGCCTCGAGAATTTCGACCATCTAGGGCCGATTGCAGCCCACCTCATCTTCGTGACAAGACAGCGCGTTAGCCTCTTCACTGACCCTGCCGCCGCAAGAATCTGCCGCAGCGCGTTACTCGAGGCTGCAGAAAAGCTCAACGCCAACATTCATGCTTATTGCCTTATGCCGGACCACGTCCACGTTCTTGCGGAGGTCGGCGGGGGAGCATCCATCACCGAATTCGCCCGACGATTCAAGCTTCTCTCCGGGTATCGTCTGAAACAGCACACTGGGGAGTTCGCATGGCAGGTAAGCTTCGGAGACCACGTCTTGCGACGCGAAGAGGCCTTGCTCGACGTTGCACGGTACATCTGGGAGAATCCAGTAAAGGAAGGGCTAGCAGCCGACTGGCGCGACTATCCCCACTCTGGACCTCGCGAGTTGATGGGTTAGCGCCCCGCTGCTGCAGGTCTAAAGACCCGCAGCTACGAAGGTCGGAGTTAACCGCACATGACCGTTCTCCTCGAGACCAACCTCCCGAATCGGACCCACCGGGGCAAGGTGCGCGACACCTACGACCTCGGCGACGGCCGGCTGCTGATCGTGGCTACCGACCGCCTCTCGGCCTTCGATGTGGTCCTGCCGACGGGCATCCCGAACAAGGGCGCCGTCCTGAGCCAGCTTTCCGCGTTCTGGTTCGACCTCACCTCGGCGGTGGTGCCGAACCATCTCATCCGCCTCGCCGATGGCACCGCGGCCGACGACCTGCAGTTCGCGCTGCCGCCCGAGTTCATTGGCCGCACCACAATCGTGAAGAAGGCACAGCGCCTCGACGTCGAGTGCGTCGTTCGCGGCTACGTGAGCGGCACAGCCTGGGCCGATTACCAGAAGACCGGCACGATATTCGGCCTGCGCATGCCCGCCGGGATGCAGGAGTCAGAGAAGCTGCCTGCGCCCCTCTTCACGCCGTCGACGAAGGAAGAGGAAGGTCACGACCTGCCCATGACCTACGACGAGGTCGTGTCGCTGATCGGCGAAGAAGCGGCAAACGCAGTGAAAGTCCGCAGCGTGGCCCTTTACGAGTACGCAGCGAACTACGCCCTCCAGCGCGGCATCATCATCGCCGACACGAAGTTCGAGTTCGGCATCGTCGACGGTGAACCGATCGTGATCGACGAGATGCTGACACCCGACTCGTCCCGCTTCTGGCCAGCCGCCGACTACGAAGCCGGGCGTGGCCAGAACAGCTTCGACAAGCAGTTTGTGCGCGACTACCTCACCGGTATCGGCTGGAACCGTGAGCCACCCGCGCCTGCCCTGCCCGAAGACATCGCCCAGAAGACCGCCCAGCGCTACATGGAGGCCTACCGCCTCCTCACCGGCAACAACGAGCTACTGCTTCAGGAGAAGGCCTAGATGGCATCCTTCCTCGCCCGCGTCTACGTGACCCTCAAGCCCACGGTGAACGACCCGCCGGGCCTCGTCGTTGCTGACGGGCTCCGCAGCCTCGGCTTCAGCGAGGTCGAGGGTGTCCGTGCCGGCAAGTACATCGAGGTCCGCCTCACCGCCGCCAGCGCCGATGTCGCGAAGGGCCGGGTCGATTCGATGTGCGACAAGCTCCTCGCCAACCCGGTGATCGAGTCGTATCGCTTCGATGTCGAAGAGGTCGTCCCGGCGTAGGCTGCCTCGCGTTCGAGTGAGTACAATCCTCGAATGCTGTTTACCGACTTCACCTACGAGGAGCTGCGAGAGCTGCAGCCTGAGGTTCAGGCCGTGCTCATTCCCCTCGGCTGCACGGAGCAGCAAGGGCCCCACATGCGCGTCGACTTCGACACACGCATGGTGACTCGGCTCTGTGTCGATGCGGCAGCAGTCCTCGATGGCGAAGGCCGGAAGATCCTTGTACTGCCGGGGCTTCCCTTCGGACCGACGCCCGAGCATCGCGGCTTCGGTCACGGTTACGTCAACCTGCGTCAGTCGACCCACGAGGCGATCGTGCTCGATATCCTGAACAGCCTCGCAGAGCAGGAATATCGAAGACTCATCGTCTGGCGAGGCTGTGGCCAGCACGAGCTCGGCCGACCGATCCAGGAATTCAACGCGTCATCGTCGGTGGCCAGGGCGTACCAGCCGCTGAGCGACTACGGCGCGATCTGCGATATCGTCCTCGGCCCAGGCATCATCGGCGGTCATGCCGATTC
>JBFWZE010000015.1:0-3499 GCA_050185685.1 Dehalococcoidia bacterium | reverse complement strand
TCGGCCGACCGATCCAGGAATTCAACGCGTCATCGTCGGTGGCCAGGGCGTACCAGCCGCTGAGCGACTACGGCGCGATCTGCGATATCGTCCTCGGCCCAGGCATCATCGGCGGTCATGCCGATTCGTTCGCCACCTCGATTGGCTATCACCTGTACGGACCCGTGGGCGTTCATACGGAGCGCATCCCTCCGCCCGGCGCGACCTTCGAGTGGACCGAGGAGATGGACTTCGCCGCGGTTTCGACCACCGGCGTACTCGGTGACGCCACGCACGCCAGCCCCGAACATGGCGCAGAGCTCTGGCGTCGCTGCGTCGATGACGCCGCAGACCTTATTCGCAGGATCATAAGGGGCGAATCTGTGCGCGAGAGCTGGCATTTCAAGGGGGGCTAGTGCGCTTAGCTGCCAGGAACGAGCGACCCTCTAAAGCCCTGGACGCATGTTTGCCGGAATGAGCTCACATCAACGATACGAAGACGCCTCGGCCAGTGGTTCGCCCTACGAGTGCCTCAGGGCGAACGGCCGGGGAACGCGCCCGCTTACCTGCGAAATGGACTTATATCCCTACTCAAAGCTCGCTGCCCGAAGCTCGCTGCTAGCCCAGGACTTCCTTGGTGCTGGGCAGCTGCCCCATGCGCCGGGGCTCGTAGCGGGTGGCGATGCTGAGGGCGCGGCCGATCGCCTTCGCCATGCACTCTGCCTTGTGGTGGTCGTTGACGCCGCTGAGGATGCGAGCGTGGATGTTGAAGCGGCCCTCGTGCGCCATCGACTGCCAGAAGTGCTCGATGAGGTCGCAGGGCAGCTCGCCGATCTGACGCCCCGACCATGAGACGCTGAGCACCGCGTAGCCGCGGCCTGAGAGGTCGATCGCCACCTGTGCCAGCGCCTCGTCGAGGGGGACGAGAGCATCGCCCATGCGGACGATGCCGGTGGAGTCGCCCAGTGCATTCGCCAGGCAGCGGCCAAGCGCGATACCCACGTCCTCAACCGTGTGATGCGTGTCGATATGGAGGTCACCCTTGGCCTTGACGGTGATGTCGAAGATGCCGTGACGGGCGATCTGAGAGACGAGATGGTCGAGCATACCGATGCCAGTGGAAACCTCGGCTCGGCCGGTGCCATCGAGGTCCCAGGAGACCTCGATCTGCGTCTCTTTCGTCTCGCGGGAGAAGGTGCCAATGCGGTGCTGTTCCATCATGTCGTCCTCAGTGGACCTGCAATCGAGCAAACGGGCAATTGGGCAAAACACGAATCCCAATCATCATCGTTGTTGGAGATGCCCTCACGAGACGCGGCTCCCCGCCGGGACGATGTCCTTGAGTGCGGCGAGGAGACGGTCGGTCTGGTCGGGGCGGCCGGCGCTGAACCGGAGGTGATTCTGCAAAAGCGCCGTGTCGAAGAAGCGGACCATGATGCCGCGGTCCATCAGCTTCTGCTGCACACGCTTCGCCTCGATGCCGTCGATGCGGCAGAGAACGAAGTTCGCCGTCGAGGGATACACCGTGAAGCCCGGCAGCTCGGCGAGGCCGGCAGCGAGGCGATCGCGTTCGCCGCGAATTGTGTCCACGCGCTCGCGCAGCAGGGCGATATCACTGAAGCTGGCGAGCGAGGCCACCTCGGCCGCTACGTTGATGTTGTAGGGCTGCTTGATCCGCATCGTGATCTCGGCGACGGCCGGGTCACAGACCATGTAGCCAACGCGCAGGCCGGCGAGGCCCGCCCACTTGCTGAGCGTGCGGATGATGATCAGGTTGGGACGCTCGCGCACCAGCGGGACGTAGCTGCTGCCGGCAAACTCTGCATACGCCTCGTCAATCACGACAGGGCGGCCGGTGCTGAGCAGCGCGTCCACCTCCGCCCGCGTCAGGGAGTTGCCCGTCGGATTGTTCGGCGAAGCGGCGAAGATTAGGCCCGCGTCTTCAGCGGCGCTCAGCGTACCCTCGATGTCGAGCCCGAAGTCATCGCGACGCTGCACGTTGACGAGGCCGCGGCCGAGCGTACCGGCGAGGAAGCTGTACATGCCGAAGGTCGGCGGGAAGTTGAGCAACGACTGCTCCGGCCCCATGAAGAGGCGGCAGCACAGCTCGATAAGCTCATCGCTACCAGCGCCGGGGACGATCCATTCAGAGCCGTAGCCGACGTAGTTGCCGAGGACCTCACGCAGGCGGCGCTGCTCCGGGTCCGGGTAGATGTGGTATCCGCCGTGCTTCGCGAGCGCTTCGACAGCCTTCGGCGACGGGCCGTAGGGGTTCTCATTCGCGTCAAGCTTGTCGATGCGCTCCACCGGCACGCCGAGTCGCTGGGCGAGCACTTCCGGCGGCTGCACCGGGACGTACGGCGGCGCCTGCAGGAGGTGCGGCTGGACGAGGTCGAGGAGTCGCTGGTGGTTCGTCAACGGGGAAGCCTTTCCTCGATTGCACGAGCGTGGCCGTGGAGACCTTCAGCCTTGGCGATGATTGCGCCGGCCGGACCGAGGTCGAAAACGCCGTCTGACGTGAGGTCGATGACGCTGCTGAACTTGAGGAAGTCCTGGACGCTGAGCGGCGAGGCAAAGCGGGCCGCGCCACCGGTCGGCATGACGTGGCTGGGGCCGGCGGTGTAGTCACCGATCGCTTCGGGTGATCCATCACCGAGGAAAATGCCGCCGGCGTTCTTCACGAGCGGCATCAGCCTGCGGGCGTCCTTCGCCAGGATGCACATGTGCTCTGGGCCATACTCGCTCGCCAGCTCCACGGCCTCTTCAATCGAGGACGCCAGGACGGCGCCGCCGCGGTTGGCGAAAGCTGCTCGGGCTGTTTCGCCGCGGGGCAGAGTGGCGAGACGCGTTTCGAGCTCCACGGCGACCTTGTCGAGAAGCTGCTGAGAGCTGGTGATTAAGATCGGCGATGCGATCTCGTCGTGCTCCGCCTGGGCAATGAGGTCGACGGCGCAGAGGCCGGGGTCGGCGGTTTCGTCCGCGACGACCACCGTTTCGGTCGGCCCGTAGAGGGAGTCGATGCCGACGTCGCCGAAGACAGCGCGCTTCGCCAGCGTCACGAAGATGTTGCCGGGGCCGCAGATCTTGTCGACCCGCGGGAAGCTTTCGGTGCCGTACGCCAGCGCCGCGACTGCCTGGGCGCCCGACGCGGCAAAGACGCGGTCGGCGCCGGAGATCGCCGCTGCGGCGAGCTTGATCGCGGGGATCTTGCCGTCGCGCGCAGCGGGGCTGACCAGGACGGCAGACTTCACCCCTGCCACCTTCGCCGGGACGATCGTGTGAATCACCGAAGATGGGTAGACCGCCACGGTGCCGGGCGCGTAGAGGCCTACAGTCTCGATCGGGCGCACCTGAACGCCGAGGCCATCGTCGATGTACGACGCGAGGACGCGCTTCAGCTGCCCTTCGTGGTACCGGCGCACACGGCCGGCGGCGAACTCCAGCGCTTCCCGCAGCTCCGGCTCGATCGAATGCCAGGCGGCGTCAATTTCCGACGCAGGGATCTCGAATGGGTCGTTGG
>JBFWZE010000014.1:32642-36926 GCA_050185685.1 Dehalococcoidia bacterium | reverse complement strand
TTCGCGGGCGGTAAGCCCTGGGACATCGCCGCGGGCATCGTGCTCGTCGTGGAGGGTGGCGGCGCCGTCTCTGAGCTGAACGGCGCGCCGATCCGCCTGGACACCGAGGGCATCCTCGCCGGCTCGAAGCAGGCGCACGCCGACTTCCTGAAGCGCGTCGAGGGCGAGGCCTGGTACCGCGTCTGACCGTGCCGCGGGTGTCGTGAATCAGAAGCTCGTTGACACCTTATACGTCGCACTCGACAATCCGAGATGAGGCAGGCAGCGCTCGCGACTCCGCTGGAATCTTGTGACCCAGGGAGGCGAAACGAGGCCGTCTTTAGAGGGGTCCGGGGGATATCCCCCGGTTGAGCAACCACCATGATTTTCTTCAAGATCGTCCCGGAGTATCAGCGCGTCGTTCGCTTCACCCTTGGTCGCTTTGATGGCGTGCCGCGTGGTCCGGGCTGGGTGTGGACGATCCCCTTCGTTCACGGCACTACGACGGTCGACCTTCGCGAAGAAGTCTTTGACGTCGAGCCTCAGACCTGTATCACGAAGGACAACGCGCCTGTCACGGTCGACATGCTCGTCTTCATGCGCGTCGTGAACCCGGAGATGGCGGTGCTGCAGGTGCAGAGCTATCGCCTCGCCGCCCGCGGTATGGCGATTACCACCCTGCGTGCCGTCGTTGGTGACATGGCGCTGGACGACGTGCTGGCCAAGCGCGAGCAGATCAACTCGCTCATGCAGGTGCGCATGGACGAGGTCACCGACCGCTGGGGCGTCAAGGTCAACGCGGTCGAGATCCGCGAGATTCTGCCGCCGCGCGACATCCAGGACGCGATGAGCCGCCAGATGTCCGCCGAACGAAACCGCCGTGCTGTCGTCACAGAGTCGGAGGGCGCGCGCGAAGCCTCGATCAACCTCGCCGACGGTAACCGCCAGGCTGCCGTCCTCGCCGCAGAAGGCGAAAAGCAGTCCCTCATCCTGCGCGCCGATGGTGACCGCCAGGCTGCGATTCTCAACGCCGAGGGCTACGCGATTGCCCTGGAACGCATCTACGGTGCCGCCAGCGGCATCGACGCCAACACCATGGCGCTGCAGTACCTCGAGATGATGAAGGAGCTGGCGAACGGCACATCGACGAAGTGGGTCGTGCCGATGGAGCTCACCGGCTTCCTCCAGAACTTCTCGCGCAGCTTCGCGACGGCAGCGGCAGCACAGGGGGCTCCGAGGGCCGCATCGACACCGCCCGCTGCGCCCGAAGAGCCGGCTCCGTAGCGGCACGGAGGCCAGATCGGAGAATCGATAGAAGGCGGATAGCGCGAACTGCTACCGCCGTCTGTTTTAGAGTCCGATAACACAACAACGAAACGCTCAGTCTCAGGCGAATCAGGTACTCTGATGACGATGTTCCGCCGGTCGTTCCTTCCCCTCGTGCTGGTCGTCTGCCTGGTCGCTGCCTGCGGTGGCGGCGGTGACGACAAGCCGGAGCCGACGCCGGCGCCAACCGAGACGCCGTCAGCAGGAGCGCCGGGCACGCCGGAAGCAGCTCTCGCGGCCTACGTGCAGCAGACCTTCCAGAAGGAGTTTGTCCCGGACTGCGCGAAGGCGGTCGTTGCGACCGACGCGGGCAAGCTCTGCGCCACGGCGAAGGGCGACCGCGACAACCTGAAGGCCTACACGATCGGCCTCGTCGCCTCTGAGGGGTCGCAGTGGGTGATCCTGCAGAACAACGGCGGTACCTGGGCTGTCGCTTCATCGATGATGATCACGCCGGATAACGCGGCGGTGGCGGGCATCCCCTGGCCGCTTCGCACCGGCGTCGACGTCGTCGTTACCGGTACCGGCAACGGCCTCAACGTCCGCACCGGCCCCGGCCTCCAGGCAGCAGCCGTCGACCGCATCGACGATGGCACTGTGATCCGTCTCTCGGCGGGTCCGGCACCGGCCGACAACCTGCAGTGGTGGCAGGTCGAAGGGCGCAGCGGCTGGGTCGTTGGCGATTACCTGCGCTACCCCGACGCAGCTCGGTAGGCCCGGCGCACCTCTAGCTGCCCCGCCGGCAGTCGATGCTTGCCAGCAGGCCGGCATCGAGCTAGCGGCTCAGCGTGCGGTTGAGGAACTCCTTCACCTGTAGCGAGTAGAGCTCCCGGTCGGCGTTCCAGGCCTGGACGTGGTCCACGCCGGGCAGCTTACGGAACGTGACGAGGTCCGGGCGGGCCTTCGCGAGCGTCTCGCTGGTCGAGACCGGTACGACGCGGTCGGCATCGCCGTGGAAGAGCAGGATCGGCGCCTTCAGGCTGTCGGCGCGGTTGAGGTAGTCCGTCTTCGTCCAGTCGACGCCATTGCGCCAGGTGGAGAACTGTAGCGCGGCCTTCGTAATCGGGAACGGCACCTTGCGCTGCCCGGCACGAAACTCCACTGTCTGTTTCAGCGAGAGCACCGGCGAATCGAGGATGACCGCGTCGACGAGGGCGGCGTAGTCGGGCTGCTGGAGCGTCCCCATCACTATGCTGCCGCCCATGCTGTTCCCGATCAGGACGAAGCGCTGAGCACCGCGGTCGCGCGCGAAGTCCATCGCCGCCGCCACGTCCTGCCACTCTGTCTCGCCGTAGCCGTAGCGGCCGTCCTCGATCGAGGTGTAGTCGGCGTCGTTGCGGTAGCTGATCAGCAGCGACGGCAGGTTGATTTCGTGCAGGGACGGGAGGATGCGGAAGGCTTCTTCGCGGTTCGCGCCTTTGCCGTGGATGAAGATCGCCCACGTCGTGCCGTTCCCGGGGATGAACCATGCGGGCGCCTGCGACCCGCTCGACGAGACCGTGACGTCGTCGAAGTCGATGTTCAGCGCAGTCTTCGGGTCGCCACGATAGACGAAGGTGTCGATGCGCGCTTCGCTGCCCTGGGCCGGAGCGTCGCCGTTGAGGAAGAGCTCACGCAGGACCGAATCGCTGCGAATGTCGATGACGCGGCCGATGCGTGCGTAGCCGCCGTTGAACTCCAGGCCGTAAAGACCGTCATGGTTCCAGGCGCCGCCCTCGTAGCCATCGAGGGGCGCGAGGCGGATGCGGTCGGCGCCAACCTCGACGACGCGGACGTTCGGCGGCGGCGTGGCATTGCTCGGAATGAAGGCGCCCTGGTTGAGCTGGTCGGTGTAGTACCACATGCCAATCAGCAGCAGAACCGCTGCAGGGAACAACAAGCGAGTAAGCCAGCGAACGGGGAGCAGGCCCATTTTTATGATCATACAGGGGGATTCGCAAGCTACTATTCGGGTAATCCATGACGTCGCCTTACAGCTTCGTGATTTTCGATTGCGACGGCGTCCTCGTTTCGACGGGGCCCGTAGAGCCGGACGTGCGCGACCTGCTTCTGCGCGAGCAGGGCATCATCACCGACAAAACGGCGCTCACCCGCGACCTCTACGGCATGACGAACGAGCAGATCTGGGCGTTTCTCGAAGCAACGTACGGGATCGAAATCACCCCGGCCTTCGCCGAGCGGTACATCAGCGAGTGTCACACGGCGTTCGAGACCTCAACCACCGCGATTGATGGCTCCCCCGAGGTCGTCGCCCTCGTCCGGAGCGCCGGCATCCCGTTCTGCGTCGCGTCGAACGGTCCGCATGAGCAGATGCAGGTCACGCTGCGGGTAACCGGCCACATGCCTCACTTCGAAGGCGCGGTCTTCTCGGCCTACGACGTCCCGTCCCCAAAGCCGGCGCCCGACCTCTTCCTGCACGCCGCGAGGACGATGGGCTACGACCCGGCAGTCTGCGCGGTGATCGAGGACGGTCCTGGCGGCGTCCAGGCGGGCGTCGCTGCCGGCATGCAGGTGTTTCAGTACATGGGCGGCGGCATGACCGCCGCAGTCGAGCACCCGCGCGTGACCACCTTCAGCAGGATGGCTGAGCTGCCGCGGCTCCTGGGTCTGGGGTAGGGCTTACTTGGCGGCGCTGTTCCCGTTGCCGTTGCGGTGACGGGTGATGAAGCGCGACATGCGCTGCAGTGCTTCTTCGAGCAGCTCGTAGTTCTGGGCGTAGCAGATGCGGATGTGACCGCGGCCCATCTCGCCGAACGCAGAGCCCGGGACGACTGCGACCTTCTCCTCGAGGAGCAGCCGCTCTGCAAACATGTCGTCGTCCAGTCCGCAGCCGTCGATGCTCGGGAAGGCGTAGAAGGCGCCGCGCGGCTCTACGAGGTCGAGCCCCATCTCGTGGCAGTACTTCACCACCAGCTCGCGGCGGCGGGCGTACTCACCCACCATGCCGAGCGCGTCTTCCTCGCCCGACTGCAGCGCCTC
>JBFWZE010000014.1:13378-32542 GCA_050185685.1 Dehalococcoidia bacterium | reverse complement strand
GCGGTGTACCCGTCCTCGATCGAACGAATTGCCGCCTGCCGAATGTGGTTGGGTGTCACGAAGTCCGGTTCGCCGACGCCAAGGGAAATGACGCCCTCAGTCGAAGCGATCAGCTCGAAGAACCGGCGGATACCGGATGCAGAGACGACATCGAGACGGTTGGAGATCGTACCGCGCCTCGCGCGGTGGTCGGAAGGCATGCGCGGAGTATACGTGTTAGCGGATGTTAAGGGCCAGACATCGAGTTCAGGCCGGGCATCAATCTGCTGAGGCGAAATGCGCTGATGTCGATGGCACTGGAGCCGACCGTTGCGATCTCTGCCAGGGTCTCACCAATCGCCGCCGAGTGCTTGAAACCATGGCCGGAGCATGCCGAGGCGAAGAGCACATTCGGCTGCCCCGGGACGTCGTCGATGACGAATCGGTAGTCCGGCGTCAGCGTGTACATACAGGGCTCCGAGCGCAGCACGGCGGGACGGGCGCCACTGATGTTGGGCGCGACGTAGCGTCCGTACATTGCCGCTCCTTCAGCGGCGGACGCCGGTTCGAGCGCTGATTCGCTCGGATTAAGGGGCCGCGAGAAGTCGTCCGCTGCCACCTTGAAACCGCCGGTCGGACCGTCGACGGGTGGGAAGCCGTAGATCAGGTCGTCCGGATTGGCGCCAAGCTCCCAGATGAAGATCGGCGAATCCTCGGCGAAGCGCGTCAGGTCGGCATCGAACCAGTAGAGCACCTGCCGGTAGACCCGAAACAGGTCTCGGTACGGCTCGCCGAGCAGCGCCGGCAGCCATGGCCCCGCGGTGACGACGAGCTGTCCCGCCTCGTAGGTCCCCCGGTCCGTCCTCACCGTGACGCTGGTCGTCCCGGCGTTGTACTCGAGGACGGTCTCGCCGACATGTACTTCTGCACTGAGGGTCTTCGCGACGTCGAGCTGCGCTTCAACGCATAGCTCGGGGCGCACAAAGCCGGCGCCGGGCTCGAAGTAGGCGCGCGTGTCGTTGCTGACGCTGAACTGCGGGAAGCGCCGCCGGACGTCTGCGGGCGTAAGCAGCGCGTGCTCAATGCCGAACCGCTGTGCCGCCCCAACCGTTTGCTCGAAGAACGGGGCGCCGTGATGGCGCGCGTCCGGGTTGCTGGAAAGGATCAGCCCGCCGGTCTCGCTCAGCAGGCTCATGCCGGTGGTGGCCTCGAGCTCGCGCCAGATTTCGTGCGAGCGTAGTACCAGCGGCACGTACTCATCGCCCTCACCGATCGCCTGGCGTGTGATGCGCGTATCGCCATGGGATGAGCCAAAGCGGTGCGGCGGCGTGAAGCGGTCGATGCCGAGCACGCGGACACCGCGTTTCGCGAGCTGGTAGAGCGCAGCGCTCCCCATCGCGCCCAGGCCAAGGACGATGACGTCGTAGGTGTGCAAGGGCATAGAGGCTTCTCGGGCCGTGCGGTGCTGTTACAGCGCTGGCCGCCGCGTGTGCCAGTCCGTCGCCTGCTCGTAGGCGTGGGCGACACGCAGCATCGTGGCCTCGTCGAACGGCTTGCCGATGACCTGGAGGCCGACCGGGAGCTGCTTGCCGCCTGCATCGACGAAGCCCGAGGGGATCGAGGCGCCGGGCAGGCCGGCGATGTTCACCGGCAGCGTGAAGATGTCGTTCAGGTACATCTCGATCGGGTCGTCCACCTTGTCGCCGAGCTTGAAGGCGGGTGTCGGCGTCACCGGCGTCAGGATGGCGTCGTAGCGCTCGAAGGCGGTTTCGAACTCGCGGCGGATCAGGGTACGGACCTGCTGAGCCTTGAGGTAGTAGGCGTCGTAGTAGCCGGAGGACAGCGCGTAGGTGCCGATCATGATCCGGCGCTTCACCTCGTCGCCAAAGCCGTACTGTCGCGTCTTCTCCATGTTCTCCCACATCGAAGCGCCGTCCTGGTAGGAGTAGCCGTACTTCACGCCGTCGTAGCGCGCGAGGTTGGCAGACGCCTCGGAAGGGGCGATGACGTAGTAGACCGCCAGCGCGGCCTCGGTACTCGGTAGTGAGAGGTCGAAGTCGACCGTCGCGCCTAGAGACTGAATCTTCTCGATCGCGGCGAGGAAGTTCGCGCGCACCTCGGGCTGGAGGGCGTCGGGCAGGTACTCCTTCGGCACGCCGAGGCGGAGACCGGTCAGGTCGCCCGTGAGGCCCGCGGTGAAGTCGGGGACTTCGACCGGCGCGGCCGTGGAGTCCCGGTTGTCGGGGCCGCTAATCGCGTTGAGAACGACCGCGGCATCGCGGACGCTACGCGTGAAGGGCCCGATCTGGTCGAGGGAGCTCGCGAATGCGACCAGGCCGTAGCGGCTGACGCGGCCGTACGTCGGCTTCACGCCGACGACGCCGCAGAACGCTGCGGGCTGGCGGATCGAACCGCCCGTATCAGAGCCGAGCGCAAAGAGGCATTCGCCCGCAGCCATCGCCGCCGACGAGCCGCCGGAGCTGCCGCCGGGGACGCGGTCGAGGTCCCAGGGGTTGTGGGTCGGGAAGAAGGCAGAGTTCTCGGTGGAGGAGCCCATCGCGAACTCGTCCATGTTCGACTTGCCGACCATGATCGCGCCAGCAGCGAAGAGCTTCTCGACGACGTGGGCGTTGTAGGGCGGCACGAAGTTTTCGAGCATCTTCGAGGAGCACGTCGTCTTTACACCGGCAGTGGCGAGGACGTCTTTCACGCAGACCGGAATGCCGGTCAACGGCCCCGCGTCGCCGGCAGCGATGCGCCTGTCGGCCTCAGCAGCCTGGGCGAGTGCGATTTCATTGGTGTACGTGACGTACGCCCGCACCCGCTCGTCGACAGTCGCGATGCGGTCGAGGACGGCGCGCGTCAGGTCTGTAGCGCTGACTTCGCGCTTCTGCAGGAGGTCCTGTGCCTCGGTGATTGTCAGGTCGTATAGCTCAGCCAAGCGCTACTCTTCGAGCACCGCGCGCACCCGCAGGTGGCCTTCCTGGGCCATCGGCGCGTTGGCGAGCACCTGGTCCTGTTCCAGCGACGGCCGCGGTTCATCCTGGGCCATGATGCTGTAGAGGGGCAGGGTGTGAGTCGTCGGCGGCACGTCCGACGTGTCGAAGCTGTTGAGCACGCTGAAGTGATCGAGGATCTGCGACAGCTGCTCCTGGAAGCGCTCGACGTCCTCTTCGGACAGGCCGACGCGTGCCAGCTTGGCGACGTGCAGGACTTCATCGCGGGTGAGTGCCATATGTAGCTGTAGCTTACGAGCAGCAGGCGTTTAGCGCACTACCCTGTTGCCCGCGCAACTCAGAGTTCGATAGCGCACGGGTAGGCTGTGTATAGCACGGGTGTTTTCCAGGCTGCTACGATGAATGCGGCCACATCAGGAGAATGGTTTGACCAACCTTAAGACAACAGAAGCGGGCGGCCTCGACCAGGTCGCGCTCGGCAACCCCAGCTTCGTCTGGCGCTCCGGGCAGGAGCGGCGGCTGGAGATGATCCGCCGCTACGTCAACCTCGAAGGCGCCCGGCTGCTCGACATCGGCTGCGGACTCGGCGCCTACGTCCGCGCATTCTCGCGCTACTCCGACCGCGCCTACGGCATCGACATCGACGCGAAACGCGTTGAGACCGGCGTCGAAGAGGGGCTGTCAGGCCTCGTCGCCGGCGTCGGTGAGTCGCTGCCCTTCGCGGACGGCGTCTTCGACGGCATCCTGCTCAACGAGGTTCTCGAGCACGTCAACAACGACCGTGAGACGGTGCGTGAGGCGCTGCGGGTTCTGCGACCTGGCGGCCGTATCGTGATCTTCGTCCCGAACCGCTTCTATCCGTTTGAGACGCACGGCGTCTACCTGGGTAAGAAGTACGTCTTCGGCAACATCCCACTCGTGAACTACCTGCCGGACCCGATGCGCAACAAGCTCGTTCCCCACGCCCGCGCCTACACGAAGGCAGGGCTTGAGCGAATCACCGCCGGTCTGCCCTGCCGCTGGGTCGACTGGACCGTGATCTTCCCCGGCTACGACAACGTCGTCGCCCGCAAGCCGTCCGTCGGCAAGACCTTGCAGTCGGTCACCTACACCATGGAGCAGACCTGGCTGAAGCGCCTGGGCCTCTCACATCTGCTGATCCTGGAGCGAATCTAGAGGGCCCCCGCCTTCGCCCGCTATGGCCAACCCGATAAACCCTTACGGAAGCTCTCTGCGACGACGGCATGCTGCCCGGCGCGCGATCATGCATCGGACGGGCTTTGCCGGCGAGAATCGCATGAACGGCGGCAACCTGCTGATGAAGGCGATCATCGTCCTCGGCGGGCTAGCGGTGCTCGGTGGCATCATCGGCGGCGCCGCCTCGATGGTCGTCTACAACAGCTACGCCGAAGACCTCGTCGCGCCTGACGAGCTCGCGATCAACCAGCCCTCCTACGGCGCCCGCATCCTCGACCGCACCGGCAAGCTCCTCTACGAGTATGTCGACGACAAGTCGGGTCTGCGCCGGCCGGTGAAAATCGATAACGTCGCCCCGTCGTATCTCGCCGCGACGATCGCGACCGAGGATGACAGCTTCTTTACCAACCCGGGTATCAACATCCCCGGCTTGCTGCGTGCCGCCTGGGAGAACACCCCCTTCGCCGGTGGCGCCGCGTTCGAAGGCTCGGGTGGTAGCTCGATCACCCAGCAGCTCGTCAAGAACGTCTACATCCCCGAAGAAGAGCGCCAGCGTCGCGAGATCGGCCGAAAGATCAAAGAGACCGTCTACGCCGTGGAGCTGACCAACCGCTATTCGAAGGATCAGATCCTCGAGTGGTACGTCAATCAGATCAGCTACGGCGGCGTCTACAATGGCGTTGAAGCAGCTGCACAGGGCTATTTCAACAAGCCTGCGAACGAGCTGACCCTCGCAGAGGCAGCGCTCCTCGCTGGTATCCCGCAGTCACCCGCCGAGTACGACCCGGTCAACCACCCCGAGGCGGCGGTCGCGCGCCGCAACGACGTCCTCGACATCATCCTCCGCAAGGGCAGCGTGCAAATCGGCGAAGACAAGTTCTTCGAGGTGACGGACGAAGAGATCGCGGCTGCAAAGGCTGAGCCGATCACGATCTCCCAGAAGCGCTTCCCGATCGAAGCGCCGCACTGGGTCCTCCAGTACATTGAACCGCAGCTCGAGGAGCTCTTCCCGGAGGCCGGCGCTCTCTATACCGAGGGCCTCGTTGTGACAACGACCCTCGACCTCGACATGCAGAACCAGACCCTACAGATCATGGAAGGCTGGATCACCGAATTCGAGAACATCTCGGACAGCCACAACGGCTCGATGATGGTGATGGACCCGCGCACCGGCGAGATCCTCGTCATGGTCGGCTCCCGCGACTACTTCAACGAGGCGATCCAGGGCAAGAACAACAACGCGACTGCCTGCAACTCGCCTGGTTCGTCGTTCAAGCCGTTCGCGTACCTGACAACCTTCCTCAATCTGAACTGGGGCCCCGGCACCCTGATTCTCGACACGCCCGTGACCTACTCGGATGGCGTCAACGGCAACTTCACGCCGACGAACCCGAACAAGACCTTCGTCGGCCCGGTGAGCATTCGCAGTGCGCTTGGCAGCTCGCTGAACATTCCTGCCAACAAGGCGGCAGCGGCGGTTGGGCCGAACAAGATCGTGCAGCTGGCGCGGTCGATTGGGTTCAAAGACACGTTCAACAAGTGCGGCGCGACCAGCGGCTACGGGCCGGCAATCGCGACCGGCGGTATCGACACGACCCTCGAAGACATGATGGTCGGCTACTCGGTGCTGGCGAACATGGGCGTTCTCCGCGGCGCCGAGACGTTCGACTCAGGTCGCGCCGCGACCCTGCGGCAGATTGACCCGGTGTCGATCCTGAAGGTCACCGACGCCCAGGGCGTTACCCGCTACGACGCCGACCAGAAGCGCAAGGAGCAGCGAGTCGCCCCCGCCGCCGAGACGTACGAGATTGCCAGCATCCTCACCGACTCCTCCGCCCAGTGCCTCGTGTTCGGCTGCGGCGGCATCTCCGTCCGGGGCGGCCAGGCCGGCGTGAAGACCGGTACGTCAGAACCGTTCACGTCCGACTCGGTGAACGCCGGCAAGATCGGTGAGACGTGGGCGTTCGCCTACTCCCCCGACCTCGTCGTCGGCATCTGGGCCGGCAACTCGGACAACGCGCCGGTGGTGAACATCCAGAGCACCTCGATCTCGTTCCGCTCGGTGCGTGACGTCATGCAGATGGCGTACCAGTTCCCCTACATCAAGAGCACAAGCTTCTCTCGCCCCGCCGACGTCGTGGACGCGACGATCTGCGTGCCGTCCGGCCTCAAGCCCACTGAGCTTTGCGGCAAGACGGTGACCGACATCTTCGCCAAGAGCAGCGTGCCGACCCAGGAGGACACCTGGTGGCAGAAGGTGAAGATCGACGCCCGTAACCAGCTCCTGGCCAACGCGTCGACGCCGCCCCAGTTCGTCCAGGAGAAAGTCATGCTCGTCCCGCCGAAGGAGGCGGTCGACACCGAGGAAGAGAAGAAGGCGATGGACGAATGGGCGAAGGCGCTCGGCCTCGAGCTGGCGCCCACCAAGGAGAGCGATGGCCTGCCGACCGGCGGCGCCGGTGACCTCAACGCCTTCATCATTTCGCCTTCCGCCAACTCGAGCATCCCGCTCAACTCGGCTGTCACGATCATCGGCCGTGCGACGCACCAGGACTTCAAGTCCTACCAGCTGGAGTTCGGCCAGGGCACCAGTCCCAACGCCTTCACCAGGATCTCAGAAGGGACAAACGCGGTCGTCCAGGGCCAGCTCGGCCAGTGGAACACGGCAGGCCTCGCGCCCGGTGCTTACACATTGCGTCTCGTCGTCATCGACAAGGACAACAACCGCAGCAGCAACAGCGTCATCGTCTACGTCGGCCAGAACGCGCCCGTCGTGACAACGACCACAACGCCCGCGCCCAACACAACGCCGAACTCGACGCCCGCGGTCCAGCCGACCGCGACGCCGCAGCCGTAAGCCCGTAAACTCCTTCGCAGCGGAATTTCACGAGAGGCGACAGTTTCGCCTCTCGCTTCTCGTGGGAGCAGACGCATGACCTCAGGGCAGACGCAATTCGACCTGATCGTGATCGGCAGCGGTGCCGCAGGAAGCGCCTGCTGGTACGCGGCGCGGCAGCTCGGCAAGAGCGTCGCGGTGTTCGAGGCCGGGGCGCTCGGTGGTGAGTGCGCGAACTTCGCCTGTATCCCAACCAAGGCGCTGCTTCACGCCGCCGAAGTCTACGAGACGGCCCGCAGGGCAGCCCGGTTCGGCGTCGACGCGAAGGGCCTCAGCTTCGATTACGCCCGCGTGAAGGCCTGGAAGGACGAAGTCATCGGCGAGACCGGCGCCGCTCTCGGCACGAAGCCCTACGACGAGGCTGGTGTCACCCTGGTGCAGCACCGCGCCGTCTTCACCGCCCCGGGCGAGATCGAGGCCGGCGGCGAGCGCTACACCGCCGACCGGTTCCTGATCGCCACCGGTGCCCGCCAGGCTGTTCCCGAGATCGACGGTCTCGCCGATGCTGGGTTCCTTACCTTCCACGACGCTGTCGACCTGACCGCGCTGCCCGAGTCGTTCTTCATCCTCGGCGGTGGTCCGGTTGGCTGCGAGTTTGCGCAGCTCTTCAGCAGCTTCGGGTCCCGCGTCGTCCTCGCGGACCGCAACGACGTCCTCATCCACGGCGAAGACCCGGAGGCAGGCGCGCTGATCGGCCGCCTCTTCGAGGAGCGCGGCGTCGACGTGCTGGTGGGTGCGAGTGTGCTCAGCGTCCGCCTCGAAGGAGAACAACGGCGTGTCCTGGTCGAGCGCGATGGCAAGCAGCAGAGCTACCTCGTCGAGCAGGTGCTGATCGCGAGCGGCAAGACGCCGAATTCCGACATCGGCCTCCAAGCGGCGGGCGTGTCTTACGACGAAGATGGGATCACCGTCGACGCCGGCATGCGGACGACCAACCCCGACGTCTACGCGGCGGGAGACGTCGCCGGGCCCTACCGCTTCACGCATGCTGCGTCCTATCAGGGGCAGATTGCCGCCGCGAACATGTTCACCGATGAGCATCGCGAGGCCGACTACCGCGCGATGCTGCGCTGTGTCTTCACCGACCCGGAGCTCGGCGCCGTCGGTCTCACGGAGGAGCAGGCGCGTGAGCGGCACGTCTCGCTCCAGATCGGCCGGGCCGATCTGCGTGATAACGACCGCGGTCTCACGACCGGCCGCCGCGAGGGCTTCGTCAAGGTGATCGCGGACGAGGAAGGCACGCTGCTGGGCGGCGTCATGGTTGGGCCGCGCGCAGGCGAGGTTATGCATGAGCTGGCGCTTGCGATCACGCTCGGCGCGAAAGCCGCCGACGTCGCCGGTCTCGTGCACGCCTTCCCGACGTTCTCTGAAGCGCTCGGTGCGGCCTGCGCCGCCGTCGAGCCGGCGTAGCTACCGAGCTAACGCCGCGTCGAGCTCTTCGACACTCGTGATGCTCCCCATCACACGCACGAAGGCGGCCAGTGACTCCTGTTTCTGACGCAGCTGGTCGACCTTCGGGCCGATCGGGTTCGTTGCGCCGGGGCTCCCGGCCTCGCCGGCGTACAGGTTCGTAAAGGCGAAGTACGCCTGGTTGATCTTGCGGATGTAGACACCGCGTGCTTGCAGGTCATCCCGCTTTGCGTCCATCAGCGCCTCAGCCTCATCCACCTTGCCCGCAGCGAGGAGCGCGTCGACCTCCCCCCGCAGCGCCCGCAGCTCGGCGCCGACGTCGACGGCAGGCTGTTGCGCGGGTGCAGGCGCCGGCGCCGCTGCTGAATCCGGCGCCGGAGGGGCGGGTAGCGGCCAGCGGCGCAGCACTTCGGCCGAGACCTCGCTGCCCACGAGGTCGGCGGTAGTCTCATTCATCGTGCGCAGGTCGTTGCTCGCGTAGTAGTTGAAGCCGAGCGGCCGGAAGAAGAGGTAGTTGTGCGTCCATTCGTGCGCCACGACGTCCAGCGCCGACCGATAGCTGCTGAGGTGGTCGACGATCGACGGGTAGGCGCCGATGCCGGACGTCGGTGCGGCGAGCGCAGACACGCCCTTCTCGCGCTCCGTCTGTTCCTCGATCGCCTCGACCTGCTCGAGCGTCAGGTTGTCACGCAGCAGTTCCGTGCCGAGCAGCTCGATCTTGTCGCGGGGCGAAGTGGCAAGGCTGCGTGGTGATTCGGTGAACTCGAAGTCGACCGGCGGCCAGACGACGCTTCCCAGGAGAGGCAAGCTTCGGGTGATGCCGAGGTCCTTGAGCACGGTGCCGATGCGGTCCTCGATCGTGTCCTCGACGCGGTTCTCGAGGCGGTCGCGCTCGCGGTAGAGGGCGTGAAGCTGCGGGTCGTCGGCGGGGACCTGCTGCTCCAGCCGGTTGATCTGATTGGTCAGGTCGAAGAAGCGGATGATGTCGGCGTTCTGCTCGTCAACGCTGCGGTCATGACGGAAGATCTCGCCGAATTCGTAGATCCACTTCGCCGGCAGGTTGCGCGCTTCCCAGGCCGCGAAGTTGTAGCGGTCCGGCGCCGGGTGGACGTCGAGCGCGGAGACGAGGCCGGCAGCGAAGGCGAACGAGCCGGCGATGAGAACGAACGAGACGAGCAGGGCAAGACTGCGGGCCAGCGGCCAGCCCGGCGTGACGAGATGGCGCGACGGCATGCATCCACCGTACAGGCAGGCTCTTCGAGGCGGCAAGGCGAGGCAACTGAAAGCAGCCTGACAGGGGGCCGATGGTATAATCCCGGCACGATGGCGGAGAGGTCGGTGGCTGGTAGGCTGGCCGCTGTGGGAAGGGATAACGCCGACGACGCCGCCGAGACCGCCGGTCTTGGACCTCGTCTGGCCGCATATCTTCTCGACAGCGTCGTGCTTGGCGTCTTTGCGTTGATCTTCGCGATCGCCGCCGGTGCGATCATCTTCTTCAGCAGCGATGGCGGTGAGTCCAACCCGAGCGACGAGGCTTTCTCTGCCCTGGTGATTGTCATCCTCCTCACGATGCCCGCCTGGTTCCTCTTTGCCCTCGCTCTGTTCTGGAAACGCGGCCAGTCAATCGGCCAGTACCTGATGGGCATCGAAATCACCCGCGACGACGGCAAGGTGCCGGGCAACGGTCAGATCGCGGCCTACCTGATCTGCCTCCACCCTCTCCTCTTTCACCCGGTCATGGCGGTCCTGTGGGCCTACGCGGCGTACCAGAGCCTGATCCACTCCAGCCTTGTCCTCCTCATCGTCGGGATCGCCATGGCGCTGCTCTCGATTCTCGGCCCGCTTGCGTCCCTCGCCTTCGCACTGACTGACAGTCGCCGGCGAGGCATCCACGACCGCCTTGCGGGCATGAGGGTCATCAGGGTCCTCTACGGCGAATGAAGAGCATCGCATCACTCCTGACGATCGTCCTCACCGTAGTGGCGCTCTTCGCCCTCACCGGCTGGCAGGTCACCAGCGAGACGGCCTCGACGCGCCTCCTCGGCCGTCTTGGCGCCGCGATCGTCGAAATCGACCGCTGGCTCCCCGCGCATCAGGAAGACATCCAGCTCGTCGCCCGTGACCGCGAAGACGGTGCCGTCGTGATCCGCGACCTGCCGATCCAGGTGTCCCTGCCCGCCGTCCTCGTCGTCGGCGCGGACGAGGCCCAGCTGCGAACGATGATCACGGAGGAGATGGGGCGTCAGCTCTACGAGAACGGCAACAGCGCCTTCCGCGACAACGAGGGCGGTGAGGCCAGCCTTGGCATCAACGAGCCCGTGCGCTGGACCGTGACGCTCCTCGGCTCCGGTATGCACGGGTTCTGGCTCGCCGTCATGGCGCTGACCCTGCTGCTCGCCCTCGCTGCGGCCGCCTCCGTCATGACGACGGGGGAGATGCCGATGAACTCGATCGCGATCGGCGCCGTCATCGGGATCATCGCCAGCTTCGGCTTCTGGCTCCTCATGCAGCTCGCCGAGGGCATGGCTAGCAGCGCCGCCGACCGCGAGATCATCCTGATCCTCCAGGACGGCGCGAAGCTCGGCATGCGCTCGTGCGGCGGTGTGGCGATCCCTGCCGCCGTCCTCGCCCTCTTGATGAGCTTCGCCCAGTCCCGCGGCTCTCGAACCCAGTACACCCCGATCCCGCCGACGCCGGACACGAACTGGTCGTAGCCGGCGCGATGGACGCTGTCCTCGTCCGCCTGAGAGGCTGGATCGAGGCGTCTCACCCCTTCCCTCTCGCCGCCGTCCTGGCCCTCACAGCCCTCATCGGGATTGCCTCTGCCACCGACGAGGGAGTCGATGCCGGCCGGCTCGCCCTCGTTGTGCTCGCGATGCTCTGTAGTCAGCTCGCGATCGGGTGGACCAACGATTTCGTCGACCGCGAGACCGACCGCCGTCATCAGCCTTCGAAGCCGATAGCCTCGGGCCGCGTCGACGCCCGGTACATGCCGCTGGCGAGCCTGGCGGCGCTCGCGGGCGTGCTTGTGATCGGCATCGTGCTGGGTCCGCTGCCGCTGCTGTTTCTGGCGATCGGCACCGCCGCTGGCCTGGCCTACGACCTCTGGCTGAAGCAGACGCACTGGAGCTGGGCGCCCTTCATCGTCGCCTTCGCCGTCCTGCTACCGTACGTCTGGTCCTCGCTCGGTCTGTTCCGCGAGGAACTGGCGGCGATCTACGTCATCGGCCTCGCCCTCGTCCCCGCCGTCCATATCGCCAACGTCCTGCCCGACATCGAGGCCGATGCTGCCGCCGGTCGTCGCAACCTGGCGTTGATCTGGGGGCGTAGATCGGCGATTCGGATCATCGCCGTCTGCCTGGTGACGCCGCTGCTCCTCACCCTGCTTTCACTGGCGGCCATCGAATACAACGCAACCCTGCTCGGCGTGGTTGTCCTCGTCTACGCCGGCGTGCTTGCGGCCACGGCGATGCTGTATCTGCGTGGCCTCGATCGGATGGCGTTTCAGGGCGTCGTCATCGCATCGGTGCTGTTTGCGGGCGGCTGGCTGGCGGCGGTCTGAATGCGCAGGCGCTGCTACAATCCGCCTCAGCACTAGACAACGACGAGGAGCATTTTCGCGTGGACATTGGCATCGGTCTCGACTTCACCCTCGGCCTCTCGTACGAAGAGCAGGCGCAGGCCTCCGCAGAGGCGGCGCGGCTCGGCTACACGAGCATCTGGACGCCGGAGGGCATCGGTGAGGACTCCTTTCAGCTCTGCGCCATGCGCTGGGCGGCGACGAAGGACATCGTCCCCGGCGGCGTGACCACCGGCATCGCCGTCTCGCCGGTGGCGCAGCGCACGCCGATGGGCTTCGCGATGAGCGCGGGCACGGTCAGCGCCCAGACCGGCGGCAAGTTCATCCTCGGAATCGGCAGCGGCGGCGCCTACATGGCCGACTACCGCCGCCAGTGGGGCGTTCAAGAGCCCTCCTCGATGCAGCTGATGCGCGACTACGTGACGTCGATCCGCGCCCTCGTCCGCGGCGAGAAGGTCACCTACGAGAGCCGCCAGTTCAGCTACAAAGACGTCAGCCTCGCGATCCAGCCGACGCCGATGACGCCGATCTACCTCGCCGCCCTCGGGCCCGAGATGCTCAGGCTGGCGGGCGAAACCGCGGACGGCGTGTCCCTCAACTGGTGCTCCGCCGACATGGTGGCCTGGAGCCGCGAGATCGTAAACGAGGGCGCGGCGAAGGCAGGGCGCGACCCCTCAGAGATCAAGCTCGCCGAGTACATCCGCATCTGCGTCGACGACGACGAGACGGTGGCGCGGCGCTCCTACACGCGCGCCGTGATGGGCTATGCGCTTGGCCGTCCCGGTGCGAAGCGGCCGATGGGCTACCGTGCGCACTTCGAGCGCATGGGCTTCGCCGACGACCTCAGGAAGATCGACGACATGCGCGCGGCGAAGGCGCCCCAGGAAGAAGTCCTCGACGCCTTCCCGGAGAAGCTCCTGCGCCATGTCGGCTACTACGGCAACGCGGCCGGCGCCGCCGAGGCGTTCTCGAAGCTCGCAAAGGGCCTCGACTGCGCGATCGTGCGTGTGGTGGCGGCCCGCCCGGGCATCGACTCGACGCGGGCGGTCATGGAGGCGTGCCAGCCGTCCCTCGTGACGGCCTAGCGCGTTCAGACTCCGTCTCCACGAACCAGCCGCAGCGGCTCGGGTCTCCCGTCACCGGCGAGTCACGGAGCGTCATCGGTAGCGGCTGGAGTGTCTCGGTTTGCGGCGATGACGCGCCTTATCCACCATCCTGACGAAGGAAGGATCTCCCTCGGAGAAGCGACGCCACCGAGCCGTCCTCATTCGAGGTCGCGACAAGCTGCTAGTCCGCGGCCGCCCCACTTTGTGATTGCTTGATCAGCTGGTGTGCCAGCGCCGCCACCGCCTCCGGGTCGCACGGCTTGCCGAATGCAGCCTCGGCGCCGAGCTCCTCACGGGCGGCGTCGGAGTTGTACGCGGAGAGCAGCAGGACTGGTGACCGGTAGCCGCGGCGCCGGAACTCGCGGAAGAAGCCGCGGCCGTCGAGGACCGGCATCTGCAAGTCGAGCACGACGAGGGCGGGTGTGCCGGCGCTCAACTTCTCGAGCGCCTGCTGACCATCGTGAGCCATGACCACGTCATACCCTTCGGACTGAAAAAGAATCCTGAGCATCCGCGCCAGGGCGAGATCGTCATCGACAACCATCACCCGGGTGCGCTCTTCGGTCGTCACAAAGTGTCCGGAGCCCCCTGTAGAAGGAAGCCGAACTCGGAGCCGCCGCCGTCGCGGGGCCGCCCCCAGATCGTCCCTCCCTGAACTTCGATGACACGTTTGCACACCGCGAGGCCGATGCCAACACCGGACGCCAGGCTGCGCGCCTGCTTCGAACGGTAGAACGCCTCGAACAGCCGCTCTGCCTGCTCGTCGTCGATGCCGATACCGCGGTCGCCAATGACCACCGCGGTGCCGCCGTCCTGCTTGCGGACCTGCACGTCGACAAGGGTGTCGGCGGGGCTGTACTTCAGCGCGTTGCCCAGGAGGTTCTCCAGGACGAGCTCGACGTATGTGGGGTTTGCCAGAATGATCGGCACGTCATCCTCAACGGCGACGCGGAAGTTGCGGTGGGGCGCGCGTGCCTTCACCTTTTCGAGGGTCTGGCGGACGATCACCGGCAGCGCCACCGGCTCCGGCTCGAAGCCGGTCGCGTCGAGGCGTGTGAGGAGCAAGAGGTTCTCGATGATCCGCTGCAGCCGCTCTGCTTCCGAGACAACGTCGGCCAGGAGCTCGGCGCGGTCGCTCTCAGGAATACGCTCGAAGCGCTCCTTGAGCAGACGGGAGCTGCCGTAAATCGTCGCCAGCGGCGTGCGCAGCTCGTGGGAGACGAGGCTGAGGAACTGGTCCTTGAGCTGCTCGGCGTGCTTGAGGGCGGTGATGTCTGTAATCGTGCCGATGTAGCCCGTAAGCTCGCCGTCGCTGCCCGAGAGCTCGGTCGCCGCGCCCTTCGCCCATACGACGACGCCATTCGGGCGCAGGTGGCGGTACTCGCTGGAGTGGCTGCCGCCCTTCGCCGCGTAGGTGCTCCACTCCTGGATGATGCGGTCGCGGTCTTCCGGGTGCAGGGTCTTCACCCAGCCTCGCCCGAGCGCCTCTTCGGCGTTGGTCAGGCCGGTGAGGTGCAGCCAGTGCTCATTGACGAAGAGGCAGTTACCGCTGCGGTCGGTGACGATGATGCCCACCGGCGCCGTCGTCGTCAGCGTGCGGAAGCGTTCCTCGCTCTGCCGGACCGCCGCCTCGGCATGGCGCAGCTCCGTGATGTCGACGAGGACGTTCACCGCTCCTGTCAGGTTGCCTCTGCTGTCGTGCAGCGGGGTGGGATACGGCAGGATGTTCGCGCAGCTGCCGTCGGGACGTTCGACGACGATCTCGACACCGCGGACGGGGCGGTCTTCCTTGATAGACACCGCCATCGGGCAGTCCTCGAGCGGCACCTCGGTCACGCCGTCGGGCTCGAAGATCTTCGAAGAGCCGCACCAGAGGTCGACGCCAATCTGAGGACTGCGGCCCCAGAGCTCGCGCGCCGCGTCGTTGTAGAGCGTGATCCGCCCGCGTGAGTCGGTGGTGTAGACAGCGAGGCCGAGGCCGCTGATCAGGCTGCGGTAGCGTTCCTCACTGTCGCGCAAGACCTGCTCCGAGGCCTTGCGCTCGGTGATATCGAGGACGATGGCGATTGCGCCCATGAGGTTGCCGCTCGCGTCTCGTACGGCGGAGAAGTTGTTGTGCACCCAGACGATGCTTCCGTCCGGCCGCACGTACCGTTTTTCCAGTACGTAGTGCGGCGCGCCGGCAGCAAGTGCCCCGAAGCAGACGTGCGTCGGCTCGCGGTCCTCCGGATGGCTGATCGCGTAGCTGTCGAGCTGTAGCAACTGCTCGCGGCTGTAGCCGGTCAGCTGGCAGAACGTGTCGTTGATCATCACGAAGTGGCCGTTGGCGTCCGTCTGCGTCACGCCGGTGATCGCCGACCGGAACACCGCGTCCAGGTACTCGCGCTCGTTGCGGTGGGCCTGCTGGTCGAGGGCAAAGGCGACCTGCGCGGCAATCGTCTGCGCGACCAGGACCTCGTGCTCGCTGAACTCGTGCGGCTCCGCGTAGTAGAGCATGAACTTGCCCAGCAGCCGGCTGTCCGCCACGAGTGGGATGAACGCGAGGCCGACGATGCCCTCGCTCTCGATGGTCTGACGCAGCGGCGCCAGGCTGGCTTCGTTACGCACGTCGGGAACCAGCACCGGCTGGGCTTCCTTGGTGTCGCGGTTCCAGGGCGAGTGACCCTCGACAGCGCTTCGGTAGGGCGCCGACAGGTTGAGCCAGGCCTTGAAGCGCATGACGCCATCCGGGTCGAAGATCAGGATCGAGGACTTTTCCACGTTGAGGCTCTCCCGGAGACAGAGCAGCGAGGCCTCGTAGATATCTTCGGTCCGGCGTGCGTTCGCGACGGACCGAGTCAGTTCGAAGATGGAAGCGAGGTTGTCTGAACTCGACCGTTCGGGTCGCGGCGCAAGGATGGTCATTTGTTTCAGCATAGGTGCTGATCTCATTTCAGAAACGCATAGATGGGCGGCATCGCGTAACGCGAGAACGACAACTCCGCATACGGCCCAAGCGTGTTGTTGGCATGGGTGAATTTGACAGCAACTCCCGCCGCGGTTGAAATCGCAAGGTGGTATTCGAAGAAGATCGGCTGCGTCGCGCCCGCACCGGCGACCTCGCCGCCTTCAACGACCTGGTAGTTGAACATCAGGCCCTCGTCTTCAACCTCTGTCTGCGCCAGCTTGGTCAGCGGCAGGCGGCGGAAGATGCGGCCCAGGAAGCGTTCATCTCCGCCTGGAAAAACCTCGCCGGCCTGCGCGGCGCGTTTCGCCCCTGGCTCCTGCGCATCGCCGCCAACGCCTGCACCGACGAGCTGCGACGCCGCACCCGCCGGGCGTCCTCCTCACTGGATCTGGCGCTGGAAGCGGGCGTGCCGGAGCCCCCTGACGAGGGGCCTCTGCCGGAAACCACCACCCTTCAGGGAGAGCTGCGCCGCGAGGTCGAGGCGGCGCTGCAGACCCTGCCCGAGGAGCAGCGCCTCGCCGTGATCCTCTCCGACCTCAACGGCCTCGACTACAACGAGATCGCCGAGGTGATGAAGACCTCGCTCGGAACGGTGAAATCGCGCATTGCCCGCGGCCGCGCCCGCCTTCGCGAAGTCTTGCGGCCGGACGGGGAACTTTCCGCGGCCCAATCGCGTCAAAAGCTGTAGAGAAGTACACCATGTTCTGGACACGACGAAACGGCCACCTCAGCGACGAAGACCTCTCCGCCTACATCGACGGAGAGCTCGGCGCCGCACGCCTGCAAAGCGCCGCCACGCACCTCGCTTCCTGCGATGAGTGCAGCGCGTCGCTCGAAGGCCTGCGTCAGGTACAGGCGCTGGTCTCCCGTCTGCCGCAGGTGGAGCCCTCGCGCTCGTTCGTGCTCACACCCGCGATGGCGGGCACCGGACAGCAGAGGCCCCGCCCGGCGCCGAGACGGCAGTCGTTCGTCTTCGTCCCTGCGGTGGCACTTACCCTCCTCGTCGCGCTGTTCGCGGTCGACCTCTCTACATCCCGGTCGAGCTCCACCAGCAACGACGAGCTGGCGACGGCTTCTCAGGCAGTGGGCGCCAAGGACGCTAGCTCGAGTGCCGGCGCCGCGAGCTCGAACGCCGGTACCGACAACTCGGGCGGCGGGGCAGGTGCCGCCGACGCGCCGCTGCGGTCGACGTTCGCCGCACCGGTGGCGCCGACACCGCAGGCGGGAGCTATCGCGCCGGCTGCTCCCTCGACGACCGGACCACTATCGGCGCCGAACGTTGCGCCGCCCGCGACGGGCCCGGCGGCGACGCCGTCATCTTCGGAGCAGCAGACCGCCCAGTCTCCTGCCGCCCCGTCGACCAGCGGTCCGACGACCGGGAGTGCACCCGTGCCGGTGCCCTCGACGAAGCCGAACACCGAGTCGGCCGTCCCGCCAGCACCGGGCACGCCGCCCGATGCGGTGACCTCCGGCGCACTGCCGAGTGAGGCCGCGCCGGCGCCGGCTCCCGGCATTGCGGAGGACAGCGACGGTGACGGGCACGGCACCAGCATGCGGAACAGCGGTGGAGCCGGTGACGGCGGTACCGACTGGCTGCGCATCGCCGAGGTCCTCACCGCGGTCACCTTCGTCGCAAGCCTTGCCTATGTCTTCGGTTCAGGTCTGATCAAGAAAGGTCGCTAGTCATGCTTCGTTCCCGCTCACTCCTGGCGCTGATCGCAGCGTCCTCGCTCGCCGTGGTTGCTGTCGCCTGCGACAGCTCCGGCGATACCTACGTCACCACCGGCGGCCCATCCGAGGGCATCAGCGTCAGCGGTGAGGGGCGAGCCTCCGCAGCGCCCGACATCGCGACCATTCGACTCGGCGTTCGCGTCGAAGCCGGGACGGTCGAGGAGGCACGCGAGCAGGCAGCCCAGCTCCAGACCGCGATCCTCAACTCGATCAAGGACAACGGCGTCGAGTCGAAAGACCTCCAGACCTCGAACTTCAACATTCAGCCTGTCTACACCACGGACGCCCGCACAATTCGCGCCTATGGCGTCTCGAACACGCTGTCGGTGAAGGTCCGCAAGCTCGCCGACCTGAGCAAGGTCGTCGACGACGCGACGAAGGCCGGCGGCAGCGCGACCACAGTCCAGGGTCTCAGCTTCGGCATCGACGACCCGGAGGAGATCAAGACGGAGGCACGCAAGCTGGCGATGGAGCAGGCGAAACAGCGCGCCGAAGAGACCGCAAAGAACGCCGGCGTTGACCTCGGCAAGCCAATCTCGATCAGCGAGGGCTACAGCGGCGGCGTCTACGATGCAGCATTCCCGGCTGCGTCTGGGCCCTCGACCCGCACCGCCGACACGCCGACGCCGATCGAGTCCGGCTCACTGGACGTCGTCGTCAACGTGCAGGTCGTCTACCGCATCGACTAGGACGGCGGCAGGCTAGAATCGGCCTATGCCTGACTCTGAAGCGCCCTCACCGTTCATGCAGCTCGCCCTCGCAGCGTCGGGGCGAGCTGAGAACGTCAGCCCCAATCCCGCCGTCGGCTGCGTCATCGTCAAAGACGGCGCCGTCATCGCCGAAGGGACGACACAGCCCCCAGGCGGCGAGCACGCCGAGGCGATGGCGCTGCGGCTGGCCGGCGAGGCGGCGCGCGGCGCCACGGCCTACGTCACGCTGGAGCCCTGCAATCACCACGGCCGCACACCGCCCTGCACCGAGGCGCTGATCGCCGCGGGCGTCACCCGGGTCGTCTACGCAATCGACGACCCGGACGACAAAGTCTCAGGCAGCGGCCGCGCCCGTCTCGAAGGCGCCGGCATTGAGGTCGAGGCCGGCGATGGCTCTGATGCAGCCTCCCGGCATCTGGAGGCGTATCTCAAACACCGCCGCACCGGCCTGCCCTTCGTCATCGTGAAGTACGCCGCGACGCTCGACGGTCGCATCGCCGCCGGCTCCGGCGACTCGCGCTGGGTGAGCGGCCCGGAGACGCTGAAGTGGGCGCACCGCAACCGTCCCTACGTCGACGCGATGCTCGTAGGTTCTTCCACCGTCGTCATCGACAACCCGCTGCTGACGGCGCGTCCCGAGGGCGTCGAGAA
>JBFWZE010000014.1:4702-13278 GCA_050185685.1 Dehalococcoidia bacterium | reverse complement strand
GGACGTCGCTGTAGCGGGCGAGAGCGATGAACTGCAACCCGGCAAGGAGCGTGTAGCTGACGAGCATCCCCCGAGTGCGACGAAGGTCGTTTTCGAAGAGGGTGTGGACGGCGCCGATACCGATCGCGAAGAGCCAGGCTCCAATCGCACGGCCGGTGAGGTCGGTTAGCGCCCAGGGCCAGACATCGCGGGCGTCCAGCGGCGCCACCAGAAGCGCGAGGCCCAGGCACACCATTACGGCTGCCTGGCCGATGAGTACCCATCGGGCGACGGGAGGGATACAACCGCCGGGATCGGACGCTGCGCCGGTCGACCAGCCGACCTGCAGGAACGCCGCGGTCATGATTACGGGGACGATTGCATAAACGCCCAGCCAGAAGAAGGTGCCGGTCTTCGTGATAAAGGCAGGGTCGTCGAAGTGGAAGCGGTCCCAGTGAATCAGCGTTACGAAAAGGGTGAGGACCGTGAACACGATCACCGCCGGGACCGCGATCCGGGCGTTCGCCCAGAATCGCTCCCGCGACGCCCAGAGCTCGAGGGCGCCACTGGCCCAGTAGCCGGCGCCGAGAAACGCTGCAGTAAGCGGATTCGCGATCGTCCAGGCGAAGTAGTCGTCCGTGCGCTCCGTCAGCAAGAAGAGCGAGATGCCCACGGAGAAGACGAGGACCGCCGCCACCGTCAGCATCAAGCGCATCGCTGGCGTGGTCAGCTTGGCTTGCGTCGATGCGGCGGCGGCAGGGGGTTTCATGAATCTGGCCTCGCTGAAATGCGATGACCGGATACTAGCGAGGAGCCCTCACGGATCGCAATCCAGAGGGCTCCCCGTCCGTTACTTCTTTCGGCGCGCCGTCGCGATCTTTGCGCCCTCGGCGAGCGACTCCAGCTTGGCGAAGGCGATCGATGGGTGCTGACGCGCCGTGCCGGAGCCCTGGGCGAAGCCGCAGTCGCTGCTCGCGATCACGTTTTCCGGGCCGACAACCTTCGCGTACTGCTCGATGCGCTGGGCGATCAGCTCCGGGTGCTCCACGTGGGAGATCGCGTGGCTGATCATGCCGGGCAGCAGCACCTTGCCCTCCGGAAGCTTCGTGTCTTCCCAGACCTTCCACTCCCAGGCGTGACGCGGGTTCGCCGCTTCGATCGAGTACGCCTGCGCGTTCACCCGGATCAGCAGGTCGACGAGGTCGCTCAGCGGCACGTCGGTGGTGTGCGGGCCAGGCCACGAGCCCCAGCAGAGGTGGTAGCGGACGCGGTCCTCCGGGATGCCCTTGAGCGCGTGGTTGAGCGCCTCCAGGTTCATCTCCGCCCACTTGCGGTAGTCCTGGCCGCTGTCCGTGATTGGGTCGTAGAGGTTGGCGAGAATAGCGTCGTCGGTCTGCACGATCAGGCCGGCGTCGGTGATGATCTTGTACTCCTCGTGCAGGGCGTCGGCGACGGCGAAGAGGAACTCTTCCTCCGACTTGTAGTACTCGTTCTGGTAGTTCACATAAATGCTGCAGGGGGCGACGACCGGGAGGAAGGCCTCCTCGACGTTGACGTCCTTGAGCGCTGCCTTGAAGTTGTCGACGTCGCGCTGCATCTGACGGCGGCCTTCGTCCGTGTACGAGATCGGGCCGGTGCAGACGGCAGTGCGGAAGGGCAAGCTGTGGCGGTCCGCGTAGTACTCGCGGAAGCGGTTCTCAGCGTCCCAGCCCTGGTAGGTGACGCGCGGCCGCGGGATCGTGCGCACCTCGAAGCCGGCCAGGCGCTGCATCGTGTAGGTCGTCCAGCTCGACTTGCCGAACTCGCCGTCGCTGACGACGTCGAGGCCGGTTGCCGCCTCTTCCTTGACTACCTTCGCGACTTCCGCCTTGAGCGTTGCTTCGTAGTCGGCCTCGTCGTAGGGCTCGTGGGCGAGGATCTTCTGCGTGTATTCCTGGATCTTCTGGGGCCGGACCAGGCTGCCCACAAAGGTCGTGAGGTAGCGGTCTTTGCTCGTCTTCATGCTGGCTCCTCTTCTCGTTCGACGGCGGCAAAACGCTCGTTCTGGCGCACGATACGGGCGGCCCGGAGCCTGCGCAAGACGCATCGGTTGTGGGTGTTGCCGAATTGTCGCGATGCCGCTTTTCGAAACACTAGAGGCCTAGCAATTCGACTCTTCCTTTGAGCGATGTGGTGAATTGAAGTCGCCTCATCCAGTGGTTCACCCTTCGAGTGCCTCAGGGCGAACGGCCGGGCCACATCGCCGTGACGTCCGCTGCAGTCAGGCCGGCTTATGCGCGCGCAGCGAGAACATAAACGGGAAGCGCCCTTCTCCGCCCGGCAGGCGGTAGTAACCGTCATCGCCCCGTGTCATCGAGGGCAGGCGCGCCCAGGCGCAGAACGGGTGCTCGTGCAGGAACTCGATCTGCAGCCCGGCGGCGGCTAGGGCGCTGACGATCTCGCCGAGGCTGTGGCTGAACTCGTAGGTCACGTCGTTCTCGAACTTCGCCGAGGGGTCGGCGTAATCACCATCGCCGTCCCAGCGCGTCGGCTCCGGCTGCTCGAAATACGGCTTGTCGAGCCGGAATTGCTCCGCCGTGGCGTCGTCCGCGATTGCCGAGACGAGAGGATGCCCCTCGATGATGTAGACGCCGCCGGGCTCGAGGTAGGACGTGGCGATGCGTGCCCACTCATTCACGTCCGGTAGCCAGGGCAGGACGCCGTAGGACGTGAACACCACGTCGAAGCGCCCCTCGAGCACCTGCGGCAGGTCGTAGAGATTGGTCTGGATGAAGCGCGCTTCGATGCCGCATTCCGCCGCCAGCGCACGCGCCGTCTCGATCGCAGGCGCCGAGAAGTCGATGCCGGTCACCGTGGCGCCTTCGCGAGCCCAGGACAGCGTGTCCATGCCGAAGTGACACATCAGGTGCAGCAGCCGTTTGCCGCGTACGTCGCCCAGCTCCGCGCGTTCGACCGGCAGCAGCGAGGTCTTACCCGCCTTGAAGCCCTCGACGTCGTAGAAGGCGGAAGCGGCGTGAATCGGGACAGCCTCGTCCCACCAGCGCTGGTTTGCGAGTAGGTGTTCGTTCATGGGCCTCCGTCCGGGCGATTCTTGCATAAGCTGAAGTGAGTCGTACGGAAACTTATTGCAGCTTTCCCCTTTACGGTGAACGAATGGTACGCTCCGGGCGCTTATCCCTTCCACGATTCCTACGAGGCACCCCACCGAATGCGCAAAACCGCCATCGCTCTCGTTCTGGCATGCTCCACGTTCGCGACCGCAGGAACGGCGCTCGCCGATAGCCCGGTCACGACCTCCTCAGGTCCCGCTGCGTCCCACGTTTCGGGCCGACTCGGCTCCACGCAGCCGTTCAAGCCCATCCTGTCCTACCTCGCATGCTGGCTGGCCGACCCCCAGGGCAGGCCGCTGATCGGTAATGGAGACGAGCCCGGCGAGGACGGCGGCCTGCTTGTCGGTAACGGCGCGGACGGCGGTCCGGGTCAGGATGGCGGCAACGGCGGCCTCCTGATCGGCAACGGCGGCAATGGCGGTGACGGTGCTGCCGGCCAGAACGGTGGCAACGGCGGCAACGCCGGCATGCTCTTCGGCAATGGTGGCAGCGGCGGTAACGGCGGCAGCGGCACGGCCGGAACCAGCGGCAATCCATCGCCCGACGGCGCGGCCCCCGACGGCGTCGTCCCTGGACAGAATGGCAGCGCCGGCACGGGCTCTCAGTCAGGCGGTAACGGCGCGGCCGGAATTAGTTCGCCTGGTATCGGTAGTGGCGGCAACGGTGGTGCCGGCGGTAATGCCGGTCCCGAGGGCGGCAATGGCGGCAACGGCGGTGATGGCGGCAACGGCTCGTCGCTCACGGAAGGCGTCTACGGCGGTGCGGGCGGCAACGGTGGCAACGCCGGGACGGGTGGTAACGGCGGTAACGGCGGCGATGGCGGTTCCGCGATCGCACCGGACCTCACGGCAGTCGGCGGCGATGGTGGTAACGGTGGCAATGGCGGCGCCGGCGCCAATGGCGGCGCTGGCACATCGGGTGGTTCCGGCGGTAACGGCGGGACCGGTGGCCTTCTCTTCGGCGACGGCGGCAACGGCGGTGCCGGCGGTCTCGGCGGTGCCGGTGGTGACGGCGCCGACGGCGGCAACGGTGGTAATGGCGGCAACGGCGGCTTCGCCGACGGCGGCTCTTCCACCACCGGCAATGGCGGTGTCGGTGGCGCTGGCGGTGCCGGTGGGACCGGCGGCGCTGGTGGCTCCGGCGGCAACGGTGGTGTCGGCGGTGCCGGTGGGCTCGTCGGCAGTGGCGGCATAGGTGGCGAAGGCGGCGCTGGCGGTCAGGCAGGCTCGATGGGCTCTGCAGGTCAGGCCGGATTGGGCGGCGTCGGCGGCGCAGACACGTATGTCGCTGCACCCGTTCCCTCGGCAGACGCGAATGGCAGCAATGGCGCAGCCGGCGCAAACGGTGGCTCCGCAAGCACATCGGGCTCGTCCGCCGGGTCGTCCTGGTGGCAGTCCTTCGCGGCAGCCTTCTCGCGCTGACCCCGGGCTGCAATTGCCCGACTCCGATGTCTTATGCTTGAAGCAGCAGAGGCCCAATGCTAGGATTCGCCTACTTCGTGTCATGACGACACGAAGTAGGGCCTGAGGGCCGCAGACAACCCGGAGCACCGTCTTGTTCACAGGCATCGTCGAAGAAGTGGGGACCGTCCGCGAGGTCTCCCCGGGCCGCATGGTCTTCAACGCCAGAATCGTCACCCAGGACACCCGCAGCGGCGACTCGATCGCGGTCAACGGCTGCGACCTCACCGCCTACGAGATCGACGAAAACGGCTTCACTGCCAGCGTCATGGAAGAGACCTACAAGCGCACCAACCTCGGTGAGCTCAAGGCCGGCGACCGCGTGAACTTCGAGCGCGCGCTGACGCTTTCAGCTCGCCTCGGCGGTCACCTGCTGCGTGGCGTCATCGAGTACACCGGCGAGGTGATGTCCTACGACCGCCAGGAGCTTTCAGTCCTCGCCCGGTTCAAGGCGCCGCCGGAGATCCTGCGCTATGTCATCGTCAAAGGCCCGATCGCAGTCAGCGGCGTCTCGCTCACCGTGATCGACCGCGACGACGTCTCGTTCTCCGTCGGGCTGATCCCCTACACCCAGGACCAGACGAACCTCCTCGGCCTCAAGCCGGGTGATAAAGTGAATCTAGAGTCAGATATCATCGCGCGCTACGTTGAGCAGCTGCTCGAAGCGCGCAATCTGGAAGGCCCCGCCGACCAGAAAGGCTAGAAATGACCCAGGCTGCCGGTCCGCAAAAGCTTCCCGTTCGTCCCCGCGCTGTGAGCCCAAAGATCAAGCGTGAAGACGCCCTGAGCACGGTCGAAGAGGCAATCGCGGACTACCGCGCCGGCAAGTACGTCATCATCGTCGACGACGAAGACCGCGAGAACGAGGGCGACCTCACGATCGCGGCCGAGTTCGTCACGGGCGAGCACATCAACTTCATGGCTCGTCACGCCCGCGGCCTCGTCTGCGTCTCCCTCACCCATGAGCGCGTCGACGAGCTGGGCATCCCGATGATGGTGCCTTCGAACAGCGATCTCTTCGGCACGCCCTTCACCGTCCCGGTCGAAGCCCGTCACGGCGTCACCACCGGCATCTCCGCCGCCGACCGCGCAACCACCGTCAAGGTCCTCATCGACCCGGAGACGACCCTCGGCGACCTCGTGATGCCGGGCCACCTTTTCCCGCTTCGAGCGCGCGAAGGCGGCGTCCTCGTCCGCGCCGGCCAGACAGAGGCAGTGGTCGATCTCGCGAAGCTGGCAGGCCTGTACCCGGCGGGCGTCCTCTGCGAGATGATGCGGCCGGACGGCACGATGGCCCGCCTGCCCGACCTCAAGAAGTTCGGCCAGCGCTACGGCATCAAGATCATCAGCGTCGAGCAGCTGATCGCCTACCGCCAGCGCCATGACAAGCTCGTCCAGCGCGTCACCGAGACCGTCATTCCCACCGGCTACGGCATCTGGAAGGCAATCGCCTACAAGAGCAGCATCGACCCGGACGAGCACGTCGCCTTCGTCATGGGTGACCTCGAATCGCCGGAGCCGATCCTCGTCCGCATGCACAGCCAGTGCGTCACCGGTGACGTCTTCGGCAGCATGCGCTGCGACTGCGGCGAGCAGCTTGAGCGCTCAATGGAGCTGATCGCGAAAGAAGGGCGCGGCGTTATCGTCTATATGCGTCAGGAAGGCCGCGGCATCGGCTTCCACAACAAGCTGCGCGCCTACGCCCTCCAGGACGAGGGCATGGACACGATCGAAGCGAACGAGGCCCTTGGCTTCGAAGCCGACCGCCGTGACTACGGCATCGGCATGCAGATCCTCGTCGACCTCGGCGTGCAGAACATCAAGCTGCTCACCAACAACCCGGCGAAGCGAGCCGGCCTCGAAGGCTACGGCCTCAACATGGTCGAGCGCGTCCCGATCTACACCGAGCCCAACGAGTTCAACGCCCGCTACCTCGAGACCAAGCGCGAGAAGATGGGGCATCGCTTCGACGACGACCCCATGAGCCTCGTCGACTAGCCGTGCCTGTCACGTTCAGCGAGAACCTCGACGGCAGCGGCCTGCGCATCGCAATCGCCGTGTCCCGCTTTCGCAGCGTCATCACCGAGCGGATGCTCGCCGGCGCCCTCGAAGCGCTGACCGAGCTCGGCGTCGATGACGAGTCCGTGACCGTCGCCTGGGTGCCCGGTAGCTTTGAGCTTTCCTTCGCCGCTCGCCGCTTCGCCGAGACCGGCAAATTCGACGCCATCCTCTGCATCGGCTGCGTCATCAAGGGCGAAACCGACCACAACGAGTACATCAACAACCAGGCCGCCCGCGGCATCGCCGAGATGTCAGAGCAGCTCGGCGTCCCGACAATTTTCGGGGTCATCACCCCCAACAACTTCGAGCAGGCCCTCGCCCGCGCCGGCGAAGGCACCACGAACAAAGGCTACGAGGCCGCCGTCACCGGCATCGTCATGGCGAACCTGAAGAAGCGCCTCCAGGATCTGTAGGTAGCGGTCAGCTTTCAGTGGTCAGCTCTCAGGCCGAGGCAGTCCTTCTCGCCCTTGTCATCCTGACGCAGGAAGGATCCTCGCTACAGCGGAGCGAAGAATGCCTCCTCGTCTCGAGAAAGCAACCTCAGATTCTTCGAACCTCAGAATGACAAATTTGGGGCGGTGTCTTGCATCGGACGGCCAGAACGAGGGCCGTTCTCGCTTTTTGTCATCCTGACGCAGGAAGGATCTGACGCTCCGTACGCGCTGAGTGCGGAGCGAGACACTATCTCGAGAGCGCAGCTCGAGCAGGCCTTCCTCCTCTGGGAGAGGACTGAGGTGAGGGCGAACCCCAACGCAAACGATCATTCGACGCGCAACGTGAGAGCCGACCGCTGAGCGCGGAAAGCTGCCCCCAACTGCTGATGGCTGATTGCTGTTTTAACCCCAACGTAATCAAATGCGTCTCGGATCGGAGGTGCCTGTGCTAAGATCAGTCATTCCCCGGAGGTTGCATTGATAGAGACCGAGCCGCCGGTCCAGGCGGAAAATGACGACAACGAATGGCATAGCCAGGGAGAGGCGCCCGACCACAGCGCGATGGACATCATCCGTCTCGCGCACCGAGCCGTCGACAAGTTCCCCGAGCTGACCCGGCGCTACCAGAAGTTCATCGGAGCCGGAGCTGTGCTGTCCTCTGCCGTCATCGTCCTGGCGACGATCGCGATCAACAAGCGGCTGAAGGATGGCGACTCGATCGAGAAGATCCTCGCGGAGATTACGCCGGAAGAGATCGAAAGCGCCGCGAAGAAGAACCGCTGGAAGCTGACCAAGAAAGAATCGAAGTCGGGCGACCGCCCTCAGCACTAGACCCGATCAGCATCGGACATCGAAGCCGCGACAGTAGCCGCGGCTTCTTGCTTTTTCTGCTCGATCTCCGCGTAGAAGTCTTCCAGCCGCTTGCCGTCCTCCTCCTCGAAGGTGTCGTCGAGGATCTTCTGCGTGAGGACGCGGTCGAGGCGGAACTGGCGGAAGCCCTGGCGTAGCTCGCACCACCCGACCAGGCTCCAGCCGTAGCCCCAGAAGAACAGCCCGAGCGGCCGCACCACGCGCTCCGTCTCGACGCCGCCGGTATCGCGATATCTGAAGAAGACCTTGCGCCGCCCATCTACCGCCGACCGCAGGCCGCCGAGATGTTCGAGGACTTCCGGGCGGACGTGAAAGCCCGGCGCGTAGAGATGCGTATCGTCGAACCGGGAGCGCAGCTTCTCCGGCAGCGCCGCCTCGACCCGCTCCAGCGCCGCGGTTGCTGCCTTCGCGAGTCCTGCATCACCCCAGCTCCCAACGACGCGCATGCCCAGGATCAGCGCCTCGACCTCCGCGGCGGTGAACATCAGCGGCGGCAGATCGAAGCCGGGGCGCAGCAGGTAGCCGACACCCGCCTCGCCCTCGATCGGCACGCCGGAGGAAACGAGGTCGCTGATGTCGCGGTACACCGTCCGCTCCGACACCTCCAGCTCCTCGGCGAGCAGGCGTGCGGTAACGATGCGGCGGCGTCGCATGATCTGGAT
>JBFWZE010000014.1:0-4602 GCA_050185685.1 Dehalococcoidia bacterium | reverse complement strand
AAATAGGGAAAATACGGTCGTGACGCGGCAAATCCTTCACGTCGACCTCGACGCCTTCTTCGTGGCAGTAGAGGTGGCGCGACGTCCTGAGCTCGCCGGCAAGCCGGTCATCGTCGGCGGCGACCCCGGCGGCCGCGGCGTCGTCTCCACCGCCTCGTACGAGGCGCGGAAGTACGGCGTCTTCTCGGCGATGTCGCTAAAGACAGCGCAGCGCCTCTGCCCGCACGCCATCTTCCTCCGCGGCGACTACCGCGAGTATGAGCGCGTCTCGAAGATCTTCCACGCAATCCTCGCCGACTTCACACCGCTCGTGGAGGGCGGCGGCATCGATGAGGCGTATCTCGACATAACCGGCTGCGAAGGCCTCGTCGGCACGCCCGTCGAGGCGGCGACCGAGATTCGGCGGCGCGTGCGAGAGCAGACTGGCCTGGCCGCGTCGGTCGGGATCGGCAGCAGCCGCATGATCGCGAAGATCGCCTCGGACAAAGCGAAGCCGGATGGCCTGCTCGAAGTCCCCGACGGCACCGAGGCGGCGTTTCTGGCGCCGATGCCGCTGCGGGCCATGCCCTTCCTGGGAGCGAGCACGGAGAAGAAGCTCGCCGGCCTCGGTCTTTCGACGATCGGGCAGCTCGCGGCATTCTCCGAAGCGGCGCTTGTCAGCCTCCTCGGCCCGCACGGCTCCGTCCTGCTGCGGCGGGCGCAGGGCATCGACCACACCCCGGTCGGCGACGGCCACGAAGGCCGCAAGTCGATCAGCCGTGAGGGCACGTTCAACGAGGACGTCGCCTCGGCACAGAAGCTGCGTGCCGTCCTGCGCGCCTACAGCGAGAGCGTCGCCTCACAGCTGCGCGAGAAGGGCTGGCGGACCCGCACCGTTTCGCTGAAGCTGCGCTACGGCGACTTCACGACGATCTCCCGCAGCGTCACCCTGAAACGCCCCGCGAACTCGAACGACGCGGTGTACGAAGCAGCGGTCGGGATGTTCGAGAAGCTGCGGGCGTCCGACGCGCGGGCGATTCGCCTCATCGGCGTCGGCCTCAGCAACTTCGTCGAGGACGTCAAGCAGCTATCCCTGGAGACGACGGTGGACGACCGGCAGGAGAAGCTCAGCGCCGCGTTCGACCGGGTGCGCACCAAGTACGGCAGCAAGAGCCTGCAGACCGGCCGTACCGCCTTCCGCGGGATGGATGACGACGACCGGCTCCTCGAGCGGCAGACCGGCCTGTCATCTCAGATTCATTGACGCGGAGGCGGCGCCCCGCTCGACAACCTTTCCGTATACGTTAGTATGTGAAGGCGTCTGTTAAAGAAAGTTGCTTGATGGCTGAACGTACGGAAGCACCCCGATCTAGCGCCGGTTCCTCGTCCCGCTGGGTGACGCTGAGCCGCGCCTGCGAAATCCTTGGCGTTGACGAGTCGACGCTGCGGCGCTGGGCGGACAGCGGCCGTCTGCGTGTCTATCGCACGCCGGGCGGTCACCGCCGGTTCTCGCTCATCAACCTCGAAGAGATGGTTGCCGGCGAGACGAAGCACAGCAGCGGCGAGGAGATCGAGCGCCTTGCGGTCGCCCGGATCCGCCGTCAGCTGCAGCGAGCCCGCCAGCAAGAGAACGGCTGGTACGGCAGTCTCTCTGACGACAACCGTCAGCAGCTTCGCGATCTCGGCCGCCGTCTCATCGAGATGGTGGGCGAGTACCTCGACAAACGCTCCCGACGCACCGGCCTTCTCGACGAGGCCCTCGACGTTGGCGGTTCCTACGGCCGCATCCTGATCGATGCCGGCCTCCCGCTGCCGAGCGCTATTGGCGCGTACATCGGCTTCCGAAAAACCATAGACGAGACCACTCGTCAGAACGCGGTTCGAGAGTCGCAGCCCATGGAAGAGGCGCTGGAGGCCTGTGGTCAGGTCCATGCCCTCGGTGACCAGGTGCTGCTCGGTATCTCCGCCGCCTATCAGGCCTCGGTTTCCGCGGCCGCACTGGAGCGCTCAGGGTAGCTATGGCAACACCACGAAAGACGCCGCGACGTCAGCTGCGGGGCGGTCCCAGCACCGGCGACCGCATCGTCCGGCTCAACTTCATTCACCGCGCCGGATTCCTCGGCAACAAGCTGCTCGGCCGCAGCGACCGCTATCTCGTCATCCCCGAGCCCGACGAAGAGCTCGAAGGCTCGGAGCTGACCGACGGCGAACGCTATCAGGCAATGATGCGGGAACGCACCCGCCGCGAAGGCCTCGAGTAGCCCCGTTCCCGGCTGCCAAGTTTCGATGTTCTCCATCCTGACGAAGGAAGGATCTCCCCTCGGATATCTTGGCCGTGGTTGCACGTCAGGCCGCGGGAGCTGTTCGTTGAGCGTTGTGGTGTGTTCTCCTGGGTCGGGATGAGACGCAGCAATCGGCAGTGTGACACGTCTTTGTCAGCCCCGCCCCCGACGCCCTATTCTGGGTAGACCTCCACTCCCAGCTGGCGAATCACGATGCAAATCTCCGTAACCGGCCTCAGCCACCACGACACCCCGGTAGAGCTGCGCGAGCTCTTTGCCTTCAGCACAGAGCAGCTGGCGCCGGCGCTCGCCCATCTGCCTGCCGGCCTCGGCGGCGCCGCCCTGCTTTCGACCTGCAACCGCACCGAGCTCTACCTCGCGTCGGAGGCGCCGGTATCACGCGCCGAGGTCATCGAGGCGCTGGCGTCCGTCCGAGGCGTCCCGGTTCCGGAGGGCGCCCACTTCTTCCACCTGGAGCGGCGTGAGGCGGTAGAGCACCTTTTCGGTGTCGCCGCCGGCATCGACTCCCTCGTCATCGGCGAGTCGGAGATCCTCGGCCAGGTGCGCGAGGCGTTTTCGGCGGCGACGGCGGCTCAGAGCGGCAACCCCGTGCTCGCCCGCCTCTTCCACGCCGCCCTGCGCGCCGGCCGCCGCGCCCGCAGCGAGACCGAGATCGGCGCTCACGGCCTCTCTGTTGCCGCGCTCGCGGTGTCGTTGAGCCGCAAGGTCCTGGGCGACCTGCGTCGCAAGACCGTGCTCGTCGTCGGTGCCGGGGAAATGGGGCAGCGCACGGCAGCGGCGCTCGTGCAGCACGGCGTCGGCCGCCTCCTCGTGATGACGCGGCGCAGCGGTCTCGCCGAGGAGATTGCCCGCGAGCTCAACGGCGTTGCGCTCACGATCGACCAGCTTCCCAGGGCGCTCGTCGAAGCCGACGTCGTGATCAGCTGCACCGCTGCCGCGGATGCGATCGTAAGCGCGAAGGACGTCGAGCGCGCGATGGCGCAGCGGCCGGACCGGCGCCTGCTCATCGTCGATATCGCCGTGCCCCGTGACGTCGAGGCGGCGGTTCGCGACGTCCCCGGCGTCCACCTCTACGACATCGACGACCTCGAGGCGGCGGCGGAGGCGAACCTCGAGGCAAGACGGCGGGAAGTGACCGCGGTCGAGGCCATCGTCGCCGGCGAGGCAGAGCGCTTCGAGACCTGGCTGGGTACCCGTCGCGTGACGCCGACAATCGCCGCCCTGCGCAAACGGGCAGAAGAGACACGGCAGGCCGAGCTCGAACGGACCCTCGCGCGCATGCCCCACCTCAGCGACACCGACCGCCAGCGCATCGAGGCGATGAGCAAGGCGCTGGTGAACCGCCTCCTCCACGACCCCGTCACCCGCCTCCGCGACCGCGAGAACGACCGCCATCTCGACGCCATCCACGCGCTGTTTGACCTCGATAGTGGCGACGAACCCCGCCCTTTCAAGGGCGGGTGAAGCAAACGCCACCCTCTGCCTGAGTAGCGAACCTGTCGCCATCGCGGCATCCCCTGTAAGCTAGGCGCGTGACCACACCTCCCATCGAAGCTGTCGTCTTCGATTGCTACGGCACCCTCCTGGACTTCGACGATGCCGGTTTCGAGCGGGCATACGGGCAGATCTGCGCCGAGCAGGGCCTCGAAGTCAGCGGCAAGCAGGTCTACGACAAGTGGATGGAAGTCTGGCGCCGTGCCGAGCCCAGCGCCGAAGTCGCCGCCGCAGTCGAGAACGAGCCCGGCCCGCTCAGTGAAGTCGAGACCTCGGGCGGACCGAAGCCGAGCCGCCTCGGTGGGGGCTGGAACCGCCGCCTCGACGGAGCGCCGCCGCCCTTTCGTCACTATCGCGAAGAGTGGCCGGAGCACTTCGCGCTCGTCTTCCGCGAGCTAGGGCTCAAGGGCGACCATGAAGCCGCATCCGCCCGCCTGAGGGTGCTGCTCGCCGAAGCCGACACGTATCCCGAGGTCCACGGCGTCATCGAGGCGCTTTCGACGCGTCTGCCGGTCGCCGCGATGTCGAACGCGGACAACGACTTCCTCCACCCCTGCCTTGAGCGCAACGGCCTCAAGTTTCCCGTGGTCGTCACCTCTGAGGACGTCTCCGCCTACAAGCCGCACGTCGCCATCTTCAACGCAATCAGCGAGGCGATAAACGTGCCGCACACGAACATCCTCTACGTGGGCGACAGCCGCACCGCGGACGTACTCGGCGCGAAGCACGCAGGCATGCACAGCGCCTGGGTGAACCGCCGCGGCGCCCCCTACCACCACAAAGAAGGCGAGCTGCACCCCTACGAGCCCGATTTCCAGATCGCCGA
>JBFWZE010000013.1:28292-39454 GCA_050185685.1 Dehalococcoidia bacterium | reverse complement strand
CGCTGTGGCCGGCGATGTTCGGCCTGGCCTGCTGCGCCATTGAGATGATTGCGACCGCGACGTCGCGCTATGACATCTCCCGCTTCGGCGCTGAGATCTTCCGCGCATCGCCGCGCCAGGCCGACCTGATGATCGTTGCCGGCACCGTGACCTGGAAGATGGCGCCGGCCGTCCGCCGCGTTTATCTCCAGATGCCGGAGCCGAAGTGGGTTATCGCGTTCGGCGGTTGCGCGACGATGGGTGGTCCGTTCGCGTACGGCTACAGCACGCTCCCCGGCGTAAACCTGATCGTCCCGGTCGACGTCTATGTCCCGGGCTGCCCGCCGCGCCCCGAGTCGCTGCTGACCGGCCTGATGATGCTGCAGGAGAAGATCAAGGCGTCCGAAAAGGGCGCCCTGCCTCGCACCGAGCCGCCCGGCGACTTCAGCCAGTTCTTCCCGGCGAACGACCCGATCCGCCTCGAGCTCGAGTCGCTCTTCCCGCCCTACAGCGGCGCCGTGATGCACCGGCCGATTGAGTGCTCGTACTGCCACAAGGTGTACAACGCCGAGCAGCTCTCCGAGCAGGACTGGGCCTGCACGACGCCGGCAGAAGAACGCCCCTTCGGCCACTGCTACTTCCGGCCTTAAGCAGCGCGTTCACCAGCACCCAACGGCCGCCGCGAGGCGGCCTTTTTTATGCCACGACTCTCGCCCGCTCTGCTGTGTCGAACGCCGTCCTGATTCTTCGAGGCGTTGGGGCGCCTTCTCGATTTGTCATCTTGAGCCCTCAGGCGAAGGATCTGACGCCGCGACGAGCTGCTCGGCGGAGCCACCTGGTACACCCGCCGCGCTTCGTCCGTCACTCCCGACGCTACTTCTCGCTTTGTCATCCTGAGGCCGCAGCCGAAGGATCTGATGGAACGTTGGAGTGATCGACGGAACGTTATCGGCCGGTGGCCCATTGCTCCCTCCTCGTGCTCACGGCCTGCCAGATCCTTCGCCTGAGGCCTCAGGATGACAAAACGAGAGGCCGCCTCGGTAGCGAAATGGAATGTGATGACCTCGGGTGCCTCACAATGGACGCGTGCAGTACCACCTCCCGCCGGGCTTCGATGACGCGCTGATCGCGGCTGCGCTTGAGCGCTCCCTTCATCTCACACCGTCGCGCGTCGCCCACATCCAGACGAAGAGCATCCGCGGCGCTTACGAGGCCTCCCTGCCCGACAGCCGAGACGTCATCCTCAAGCTCGAGGCCGCAGCTCCCGCCGACGAGTGGCGCCTCGGTCTCGAGGTATGGGCAATGGAGCAGGCGCGCGGGGTCGATGTGCCCGTCCCCGCCGTGCTGGCGCAGGACTTCAGCCTCTCAGCGCTGCCCTTTCGTTATGTCGTCATGGAGAAGGTGCGTGGGACGGCAATCGACGAGGCCAGGCTGACGGACGAGCAGCAGCGGACGGTCCTTCGCGCCGCCGGACGCCTCCTTGCTCGCCTGCACCGTGTTCGCGTCACCGGCTTCGGCACCCTCGACGAGGCGCGGTTCCTTGAGGCCGGCGAGGCGATGGGGCGGTTCGCGCGCTGGGCGGTGCCGAGTACGCTGCGGGCGGAGGCCGCGCTGAACGAGCTGTACGGCGCCGGCGTCATCGACTTCGAGGAGGCTGCCGGTGCAATGCACTTCGTCGAGACGGCAGCGAGCGAAGTGGACGCCGCGCCTTCGCGGCTGCTCCACGGCGATTTCACCGCCAGGCACGTCTTCATCGAACCTGGCGGCGGCGCGATCACCGGAGTCATCGACTTCGGAGACCGTATGGGCGGGGCGCCGGTCTGGGACCTCGCCGGAGCCTGGCTTTCACACATCCGCCTGCCCGGCCTGATCGAGGACGCCACAGACCACGTCGTCCTCGGCTGGGAGGCGGAGAGCGGCACCCGCATCCCGAAGCCCGCATTCACCGCCGCCTGCCTCATGCGCGCCGTCATCCTCGCCCGCAGCTACCACGACGCCGGCCGCGTCGCCGAGTTCGAAGGCGTTCGCTGGCACTTGCGCGGCCTGCTCGAAGAGGCAGGGCGCCTCTAGCCGCGACACTCCTGGCTTCGTACCATCTGGGCTGAACCACGCGCCACAGCCCGGAGCACACTCGTGAAGCTACCGATCATCATCGCCTACGACCCGGCCGCGCCCCAGGAGGTCACTGCCGGCGCCCGCGAGCTGGCCCGCCTGGGCGCCGACGCCGCGGGTGGCACTGCAATCCTCGCAGCCCTCGACGAAGACGACCTCGCCGATCTGCGCGCCTGGGTGCGGGCGCGGGCGAAACCGACGGCGCTCTGGAACCTCGAGCCGACCCAGAACTCAGTGATGAGCGCGGCGCCCTTTGTCTACCGCGAAGACGGCAGCCCGGACTGGGGCTCGATGTGGCAGACCTTCTGCGAGCTCGCCCTCTACGGCGGCCCGCCTCACCGCGGCGAGGACAACGCCCTTGTAGAACCGGAAGCTGCCGGCGTCATGACCCCGGAGCTCATCGAGCAGCTGCAGCGCGGCGTACGGGAGGTCTCAGGCCTCGATTCGGACCTACGCAACGACGGCTGGCTGGCGGTGCATTGCGGATCGAAGCGGATGGCGGCGTGGCTCTGCGCCGCGATCATCCTCGAGAACGTCGAGGCGCGCTGCGAGGGCGGAGACCTGCTCCTGCCCGCCGCGGCCGGCTTCGAGCTGACGAACGAGGTCAAGAGCCTCGTCACCGTCGTTGCGAAGACCAACCACTACTGGCAGGCGCACCTCATGGACAAGCAGCCCCTCTAGTCAGAAACGAGGACTCAATGCCGCTCTTCATCGCCCTACGCTCTACCCACCACGAGCTGCAGGAGGCCCGTATCTTCAGCAACCAGGACTCGGCGTTCCAGTACGCGATCGAAGTTGTGATGCTCGAAGGCTTCGAGCCGAAGGACTATGAGGGCAAGCCGTGGCTCGGCAGCTGGGGTGACGACGATGGCTGCGGCGTGATCATCGCGCCGGCAGACGTCGAAGACCCCGAGCCGATGACGGCCGCCAAGGTGGACTGATTCCCTTTGGCCCGCGCATCTGCCGTACCCCGCGCGGGCGGAGGGGGCTTATTGGCCTCGATCCGTGATGCGGCTCGTACTGCGAGCCCGTACGTGGCCGCCAGAGGTTGCTACGCCTTTCGCTTCGGCTCAATGGCTCGAAACGAGGGTCGTGCCCCGCTTCTAGTACTTGAACCAGACGCGCGCGAGGATGTCCTGCCGCTGCACTGGACCGAGGCGCCGACTGTCCGTGCTCGCGTCGAGGTTGTCACCGAGGACATACCACTCGTCCGGGCCGAGAGGCGTGGGGATCCCCAGGACTGACGCCGTGGCGCCGGGGCCGGCGACGATGCGCTTGAGGTCCTTCCGCCCGTCCCCGGCGAACTGCCGCAGGACGACGACGTCACCGGGCCGGGGCGCTCGGAGGCGGTAGGTCCATGACTCCGCGATCAGACGGTCGCCGGGCTTGAACGCGGGCAGCATGCTCTCACCGCTGACGGCGTAGCGCTGCAGCAGCGAGAACGAGACCAGGACAATGCCGGAGGTGAGGAGACCGGTAAGGGCAGCGAGATACCGCATCGTCAGAAATACAGAAGAGGCCGTCCTTCCGGGGAAGGAGACGGCCTCTTCGCTTGTTCTTGGTACCGCTTAGCGGTTGTCGACGTAGACGAGCTCGCCACCGACGGCCTGGTTGGAACCGGCCTTGCGGGTGGGGACGCCCTTCGTCTCCCAGAAGATCTCGGCGATGCGGTTCGTCGCCGCGAGCAGGTCGTTCGCAGCTGCGAGGTCGGCGGTCTGCTTGTTCTTCGAGGCGAGCTTGGCAGCCTGCCAGAAGGTGGTGTGCAGGTCCGGGTACTTCTCAACGTGCTCCGGGCGGAAGTAGTCGTGCCAGAGGATGTCGAGTTCCTTCTTGACGACTTCCGCGTGCTCTTCCTTGGTCTTCACGTAGCGGACGAACGAGTTGTCGCGGGCGGCCTCACCGGCGGAGCCCTCGAGGTTGTTGATCAGCTGGTTCATGCGGACGACCGTGAGGGCGCCGATCTGGGCGGCGTGCGGGTCGTAAATGCCGCAGGGGACGTCGCAGTGGGCCGAGACGGTCTCGGGAGCGGCTACGCGGTCGAAGAGGCGGATAACGGGAGAGACGAAGTTTCGCACCATTGAGCTCCTTACTTGTGATTCAAAGGCCATAAACGAGCCTGACTGTCTGCCTTCAGCCTGAGCCCGATGATACCGCACTCATCTGGGCAGGAAAACGTCGAAAACCGACAAAAGAGCGCTGGAGACCTGCGTGCTAGAATGCGACGAACCCGATCACACTGGGAATTCGAGGTGTCGCTCTGACTCAAGTCCGCAAGGCTGTGATCCTCGCTGCCGGCTACGGCACCCGCCTGCTACCCCTGACGAAGTCGCAGCCCAAAGAAATGCTTCCCCTCGTCGACAGGCCGATCATTCACTACTCGGTTGAAGAGGCCGTGCGCTCCGGCATCGAGCAGATCATCATCGTCACCGCCATCGGCAAGCGCGCCGTGGAGGACTACTTCGACCGCTCGCGCGACATCGAGGCGCTCCTTCAGGCCAAAGGCGATGAGGAGACTCTGAAGCAGGTCATGGCCGTGTCCGACATGGCGAACATTGCCTACGTCCGCCAGGGTGAGGCGAAGGGTCTCGGCCACGCCGTGATGACCGCGCGCCACCTGGTCGAAGACGAACCCTTCATCCTGATCCTGCCCGACGACGTGATGATCGGTGAACCGCCCGCAACGCAGCAGCTGATCGATGCCTACGACCAGTACGGCGCCAGCATCGTCTGCGTCGACGAGGTCCCCGACCACGAAGTCTCGAGCTACGGGATCGTCGCCGGCACGCCGGTCAGCGAGCACGTCACGAAGCTCTCGCACATGGTCGAGAAGCCAAAGGTCGGCGAGCACCCGAGCAACCTCGCGATCGTCGGCCGCTATCTGCTGACGCCCGCCGTTTTCGACGCGATCGAAAAGACGGAGCCCGGCTACGGCGGCGAGATCCAGATCACGGACGCCCTGCAGAAGCTTGCCGACACGGAGGGCATGTACGCCCATCGCTTCGACGGCGAACGCTACGACACGGGCCGGCCGCTGGCATTGCTGGTCGCCTCGATCGCCATGGGCCTCAAGCGCCCCGACATCGCCCCTCGGCTGCGCGACTACCTGCGCAGCCTCGACCTGAACGAAGAATAAGGTGCGAATACTCTCACTCGGCTGCCCGCTCCCAGATAGCCTGATCGACAACTACGACTGGGCGTCCGCGCTCTCGTTCTACGACTACGACGCGCTGATCGTCGATCCGATGGTCGCCGTCTCGCAGTTCGTCGAGGGCATCGTCAATTCCGGCGAAAGCTTCGCCACCTACAACAACGAGCCCGTGCTCGACGGCCCGACGACGGCCGACGCGGTCGGTCTCGCCGACCTGCTGCGCCGCCGCCGCGTCGAGACGGAGCGCTTCCTCGCCGGCGGCGGCCTGATCGTCGTGATGGCCTACCCGGACGTGCCCCACCCGCGCGTCTCAGGTTTCACCGGCGCCCACCGCTACTACTGGCTGCCGGCACCTGAGGGCACCGACTACGGCTCGAAGTTCCTGCAGCCCGCCGGCGGTAAGCACGTCGCGCCGACCGACTTCGAGCATCCCTTCGCGGACTACCTGGAGTCGATGCGAGACAGCGTCGTGTACCGCGCCTCAATCACGGATGGAGCCTTCGGCTCGGCGGCGAAGGTCATCGGCCGCAGCCCCGGCGGCGCCGCTCTCGCAGTCGAGCTGAAGGTCGGTAACGGCCGCGTCATCTTCCTGCCCGCCTACCCGACAAACCTGACCCACGGCGAGCGGGGCGGCATCGCCCGCAGCCTCGTCAACGCCATCCGCAACGCGATCCTCACCGACGCCGAAGATGACCCGCCGCACTGGATCAACCAGTACAGCGTCCCCGGCCTGGCCGAAGCAGAGCAGGCGCTCGAAGCCGCCGAAGACCGGATGGACGAGGTCGAAGCCGAGCTCATCGAGGCCCGCAACGCTTTCCGTAAGCTCGACCACTACCGGCGCCTGCTCTGGCAGGAAGGCAAGTACGGCCTCGACCTGCCGGTTCGCGACGTCCTCGGCGAGCTGGGATTCTCGGCGATATCCGCAGTCGATGAGCCGCCGGTGTTCATGTTCAATGGCGACACTGTCTTCGTCGAAATCGAGGGCTCCGTGAACAGCGTGGGGATGAACCCTCATTACCGCCTGCGCCAGCGCCTCGAGGAGCGCATCGCCGAGGGGCGCCGCGTCCATGGCATCGTCATCGTGAATGGAGAACGCGCCCAGCCGCCGACGGAGCGACCGCAGCCGATCGAAGACTCGCTGCGTATCGCATCTGAGAGCATGCGCTATTGCGTCGTCGAGACCGCCGATGTTTTCGACGCGCTCATCGAAAAAATGAAGGGCGAAGGCGACAGCGCCGCATTCTGTCGCGCCCTGATGGAAACCGAGGGCTTCTACCGAAAGCCCGCACCGGCCGTTACCGAATCAACAACCGCCGACTCGACCGAGTCGAAGTAGCTCAGAGGGAGAATCAACAGCATGACGGAGAGTAACGGCAGCAAGGGCTGGGCGCTGATCCTCGGCGCATCCAGTGGCTTCGGCGGCGCAACGGCGCTGGAGCTCGCCCGCAGCGGCTTCGACATCTTCGGCGTGCACATGGACCTTCGCTCCACGCTCCCGAACGCACAGGCGATCCAGGCGGGCATCGAGAAGGAAGGGCGCCAGGCGGTCTTCTTCAACGTCAACGCCGCGGACGAGGGCAAACGCCTCGCCGTCACCGAAGAAATCGCCGCGAAGTGCAACGAGGACGGCTCCTTTGTCCGCGTCCTCATGCACTCGCTCGCGTTCGGCGCCCTTATGCCGGTGATCGGCGACACGCCGAAGGAGCGCCTCAGCCAGAAGCAGCTCGAGATGACCCTCGACGTTATGGCGAACAGCCTCATCTACTGGGCCCAGGGCCTCGCCGCGCACAACCTGCTGCGCAAGGGCTCGCGCATCTACGCGATGACCAGCTCCGGCTCGACGCGCGTGATCAAGAGCTACGGCGCCGTGTCCGCCGCCAAGGCCGCCCTCGAAGCGCACATCCGCCAGCTCGCCTACGAGCTCGCGCCCCTCGGCGTTACCGCCAACTCGATCCGCGCCGGCGTCACTGACACGCCCGCTCTGCGCCGCATCCCCGAGGGTGTCGCCCTCCTCGAGCGCGCCGGCCAGTTCAACCCCAGCGGCCGCACGACGACCCCGGAAGATGTCGCCCAGGCAATCGCCGCCCTCAGCGACGAGCGGCTGCACTGGCTCACCGGCAACGTCCTCGGCGTCGACGGCGGCGAAGAGATCACCGTCTAGCAGCGCCGGCGACTCGTCGTCATGGAAACGCGCCTCGTCGAGGCCGGCGGCGTCAACCTGCAGTACTTCGAGCACGGCAGCGGCCCGGAGACGATCGTCTTCGTCCACGGATTCACGGCGTCGGGCCGGATCTGGGCGAAGGTCCAGCGCGCCCTCGACGAGACCGCCTTTCATACATACGCCTTCAGCAACCGCGGCGCCGGCGACTCCGGCCGTGGCATCTCGAAGAACGACTACACAATCGAGGCGTTTGCCCGCGACCTCTATGAAGCAGTCGAGGCGCTCGGGCTGACAAACTTCACCCTCGTCGGCCACTCGCTCGGCGCGGCAACAGCAGCGCGCTTTGCGCTCGACCACCCCTATCACCTGAAGACCCTCGTGCTCCTTAACCCGGTGCCTCTCGACGCAGACGGCTGGCACCCGGGGTGGCAGCAAGAGCTGGAGGCGATGTTCAACGGCGCCCTGCGTCCTGTGCACAGCGAGGCGACGTCTGCCTTCGAGCGCGCCCTGCAGGAAGATGCGATGCGCAACCCGCCCGAGCGCCGCGACGGGAGCATCGAGTCGATGGCGAACCTGAAGCTGCGGTCTCAGCTCAAAGACCTGGCGATGCCAGTGCTCGTCGTCGGCGGTGACCGGGACGAGGTCGTCGGCGTCGACAACATCCTCGCCGAGTACCTGGCGCTGCCGCCGGCGACGCGTTCGCTGCACATCTTCCACAGCGTTGGCCACTCGCCGAACGTCGAGCTGGCCGAACGCTTCACCGGCACCCTCAAGCGCTTCATCGCCGGCGCCGGCTGAGCAGCGCCGTGGCTGATATTCACCTCAGCGTCGAAATCGCGGCCGCGCCAGCCCGCGTCTGGAGCGCCCTCTGCGACCCCGCCGAAGTCGCAGCCTGGGACAGCGGAGTCGAAGCCGCCCTCGACGCGCCGCCAGACTACCCGCAGCCCGGGCAGCATGTGCAATGGCGCTGCCGAGGCGGTTCGGCCCGCGTCCTCCACGACCGCCCGCTTGAGGTCGTCCCGGAGAAGACGCTTCGCTCAGACCTCCGTCTCGGATTCGTGCGCTACGACGAAACGTACACGCTGATGCATGCGGGCGAGGGCACGCTGCTCGAGGTCGACCTCGACGTCTTCATCGAAGCGCCGTGGTTCATCCGTCTCTTCGTCTCGCGGCTGCAGGCGAGGGTGAATGCGCGGACGTCCTTCGAGGAGTCCCTCCAGAACCTCAAATGCCACTGCGAGGGCGAGGCCACAACCTACCGGATTTAGAACGGCGACAGTCGGCGCCTCACAAGCCCGCCCCTTTCCTCTCCCAGAGGGCGAGGGGGTACTCTCCGCGCCCACTTTGCCCGATTGCCCGTATGCCCGATTGCGGGTTCTTTGCGCTACGCTGTCGCCAGCAAACCCAGACACCATCACGGAGAAGCCCTGATGCCCGAAGTCGCCCCGTACGGATCCTGGAAGTCGCCGATCACGGCCGACCTGATCGTCTCCTCGACAGTCGGCATCGGCGCACCGCGGCTCGATGGCGAGGACGTCTACTGGCTCGAAGGACGGCCCCAGGAGCGCGGACGCCAGGTAATCATCCACCGCAAGCCCGACGGCTCGACCGAGGAGCTGAACCCGGCGCCGTTCAACGCCCGCACCCGCGTCCACGAGTACGGCGGCGGTGAGTACCTGGTCGCAGGCGGCAATGTCTACTTCTCGAACTTCGCGGACCAGCGCATCTACCGCGCTGTGCCCGGCGGTGAACCCCAGGCCGTCACTCACGACGAGGCGATGCGCTACGCCGATGCCGTCCTCGACGCCGGCCGCAACCGCCTCGTCCTCGTGCGCGAGGACCACAGCCGTGAGGGCGAAGAGGCAACAAACGGCATCGCGGCGATCGATCTCGCGACGGGAGCTGAGACGCTACTCGTCAGCGGCGCCGACTTCTACTCGACGCCGCGGGTCAGCCCGGACGGGTTGCAGCTCGCCTGGCTTGCCTGGATGCACCCGAACATGCCCTGGGACGGCACCGACCTTTACGTCGCGCATCTCGACGCGTCCGGCAAACCCGGAACGCCTCGCAAGGTCGCCGGCGGCGTGACCGAGTCGATCTTCCAGCCGCAGTGGTCGCCGGACGGCACGCTGTACTTCGTCTCGGACCGCACCGGCTGGTGGAACATCTACCGCGAACGGAACGGTAGCGTCGAAGCCGTCGCACCGCTGGACGCCGAGTTCGGCACGCCGCAGTGGGTCTTTGGCATGTCGACGTACGCCTTCGCGACCGCTCAGACGATCGTCGCCGCCTACAACCGCCAGGGGACGTGGCAGCTCTGCACCATCGACACCACGTCCGGTGTGATCAAAGACATCGAGACGCCGTTCACCAGCTTCGGAAGCATCCAGGCCCGCGGCGACCGCGTTGCCTTCACCGCCGGCTCGCCCAGCGCCTTCGGTGTCGTCGCTCTGTACGACCTCGCCGCCGGCAGTCTCGAGGTACTCAAGCGCAGCAGCGAGTTGGCCGTCGATGAGGGCTACGTCTCGAAGCCTGAGACGATCGAGTTCCCAACCGAGAACGGCCTGACCGCCTTCGGCTTCTTCTACCCGCCGCAGAACAAGGACTACGTCGCACCCGAAGGCGAGAAGCCACCGCTGTTCGTCATGAGCCATGGCGGACCGACCGCGGCGACCTCGGCGACGTTCTCGCTGCGCACCCAGTACTGGACCAGCCGCGGCATCGCCGTCCTCGACGTGAACTACGGCGGCAGCAGCGGCTACGGGCGGCCCTACCGTGAGCGGCTCAACGGCACCTGGGGCATCACCGATGTTGACGACTGCTCGAACGGCGCGCTGTACCTTGCTGAGCAGGGCCGCGTCGATGGCGAACGGCTCGCGATCACCGGCGGTAGCGCCGGCGGCTTCACGACGCTGGCTGCACTCGCCTTCCGCGACGTCTTCAAGCTCGGCACCAGTCACTTCGGCGTCGCCGACCTCGAGAGCCTGGCGCTCGACACGCACAAATTTGAGTCGCGCTACCTCGACAGCCTGATCGGACCGTACCCGGAGCGCAAAGACCTTTATGTCGAGCGCTCCCCGATTCACCACGTCGAAGGCCTGAACTGTCCGGTTGCCTTCTTCCAGGGCCTCGAAGACAAGATCGTCCCGCCGAACCAGGCTGAGACGATGGTCGCGGCGCTGAAGGACAAGGGGCTGCCAGTCGCCTACCTCGCGTTCGAAGGCGAGCAGCACGGCTTCCGCCAGGCAGAGAACATCAAGCGCGCGCTCGAGGGCGAGCAGTACTTCCTCAGCCGCGTCTTCGGCTACGAGCTCGCAGACCCGGTCGAACCGATTCAGATCGACAACCTGTAAAGCGGAGGCCATCAAAAGCTGCGACAGCAGCCCCTTCAGCGGCCTGCTGCAAGCATTAAGAGGAGAAAAAGACCATGACCACCGAGACCAATGTGGACAGCTTCGAGGCGCTGGAGAAGCTCATGCTCCGCCAGCGCGCCAAGCGCATCTTCGACAACCGTGACGTCGACGACGCGATGATCGAACGCGCGATCAAGGTCGCGACCTACGCGCCGAACGGCGGCAACCGCCAGCCGACCCGCTACCTCGTGATCCGGGACCGCGAGACGAAGCGCAAGATGGGCGCGATTTTCGACGAGCTGGGCAACAGCCTGATCGGCCATGCCCCGCCGGAGCGCACGCCCTGGGAGGATGTCCCGGTGCTCGTAGCGGTGATCACGGAGCGCTCTGCGGGCATCGCCGGCGCCGG